>CAZAWQ010000426.1:0-2410 GCA_964488585.1 uncultured Roseivirgaceae bacterium | reverse complement strand
AGCATTTTCCTCACCATTCAACCGGGTCAAAGGGGTATCCTTTTCAAACGGTTTGGCGGAGGTCTGGATAAGGAGGTGGTTTACAACCAGGGTTTCCACGTCATTGCTCCCTGGAACAATATGTTTATTTATGATGTCCGCATTCAGGAATCACTGGCCACTATGGAGGTGCTGTCAAAAAACGGTTTGACCATCAAGTGTGAACTTTCTTATCGTTTCCAACCAATTGCAGGGGAAATAGGCTTCTTACATGACAACATCGGTTTTGATTATCATCAAAGGATTATAGTACCGGAAATCCGTTCAGCAACCCGAGAGGTAATAGGTAAGTACCTGCCAGAGGAACTGTATTCCAGTAAGCGGGAAGCCATCCAGGACGAGATCTATCAACGAACCAGCGCTAGCGTAGGAAAAAAACACCTTTTCATGGATGCAATATTGATCCGTGAAGTAGTACTACCCCCATCCCTGCAAGGCGCCATAGAAAAGAAACTGCAGCAGGAACAGGAGAGTCTGGAATATGAATTTAAGATCACAAGAGCTGAACAGGAGGCTGAGCGTCAACGTATCGAGGCTGAGGGAAAAGCAAAAGCTAATAGTATTATATCTGCCAGCTTGACGGATAAGATCCTACAGGAAAAAGGTATTGAGGCAACTAAGGAACTGGCGCAATCCCAAAATGCCAAAGTGGTGGTAATTGGCGGTGGTGATAGTGGTTTGCCTCTGATATTGGGTAGTAATTAGATTAGAAATGATGAATGATGAATGAGAAATGATGAAAGATAAGTTATGAATTAGGCCGTTTGTGGTGCAGCTAGTTGCTAATTTATCATTGCTAATTTATCATTTCTAATTTAAAGCATTTTTTACGTAAATTCACCACCTCTTGATGCGCCAAAATGGATAGCATCGATTCTACGGTAGATATAACATTGAACTTAACATAAATTACCTATGTCCAATACCGCCCAGTTAATCTTAGATGGGAAGACTTACGAGCTACCAATTATTGAAGGAACCGAGCAAGAGCGTGCCATTGATATCAGTAAGCTACGCACCTTAACCGGTGGAGTCACCACCATCGATCCTGGTTTTAAAAATACCGGCTCAACCAAAAGTGCCATTACCTTCCTGGATGGAGAAAAGGGAATATTAAGATACCGGGGATATTCCATTGAAGAACTGGCTGAACGATCTACTTTTCTTGAAGTTGCCTACTTACTGATATATGGTGATTTACCGAATGAAGACCAGTTTAGTACCTGGAAAGCAGAAATTACCATGCACACGATGGTGCATGAAGAGATCAAGAATATCCTTGATGGCTTCCCCAGCAACGCTCATCCTATGGGTGTATTATCTTCATTAGTATCCGCGCTAACCGCCTTTTATCCCAAATCCCTGGATCCCAACCGGTCCATAGACCAGGTAGATCTGAGTATTGCACGTATAATAGCTAAAATGCCCACCATTGCCGCCTGGGCATTTAAGAACGAGATGGGGCATCCGGTGAATTATCCGGACAACACCCAAAATTATTGTGAAAATTTCATCAAAATGATGTTTGCCCTCCCGGCAGAATCATATGAGGTGGACCCCGTGCTATCAGACGCACTAGACAAATTACTGATCCTTCATGCGGACCACGAACAGAACTGCTCAACTTCTACTGTGCGTATAGTGGGCAGTTCCCAGGCAAGTCTATATTCTTCAGTTTCTGCGGGTATTAGCGCACTTTGGGGACCACTGCATGGTGGTGCCAATCAGGCGGTTATCGAAATGCTTGAAGGAATAAAAGCCAGTGGTGGTGATACCAAAAAATACCTTGACAAGGCTAAAGACAAGGACGATCCTTTCAGATTGATGGGTTTTGGGCACCGGGTTTACAAAAACTTTGACCCCAGAGCCACCATCATCAAAAAGGCCGCAGATGACGTGCTGGCAAAATTAGGGGTGAATGATCCGGTACTGGAAATTGCCAGGGGTCTGGAAGAGGCGGCCCTCAAAGATGAGTATTTCGTTTCTCGTAAGCTATATCCCAATGTGGATTTTTATAGTGGAATCATCTATCGGGCCATGGGCATACCAACTGAGATGTTTACAGTAATGTTCACCATTGGACGACTACCAGGCTGGATCGCCCAGTGGAAAGAAATGCGTGAGAACAAGGAACCCATAGGCCGTCCCCGACAGGTCTATACAGGACACAATTCACGGCCATATATGGAAGTCGGGGAGCGATAGGTGCAATTATTCTATCAACCGGGTATCCCGCAAGGGATCAACTACCTGGACCCGGAAGAATCCAAACACTGCATTAAGGTTCTCCGTAAAAAACTAAATGATCCCATAGATATCATTGATGGTAAGGGCACCTTTTATAAAGCGTCTGTTACTGAATCCAATCCCC
>CAZAWQ010000425.1:0-2503 GCA_964488585.1 uncultured Roseivirgaceae bacterium | reverse complement strand
GCTGCTTGCTCCAGCTATGACGGAGGTGGTCGGTAGTTTGAACGGACTGGACTACTAGTAGGATCTCGAATCTATGATCTCAAATCTGAGATCTGAGATGTCCGAGATCTGCGATTCGAGATCCGAGATCCGAGATCTGCGATTTGCGATTTGAGATCCGAGATCTAAGACCCCCTACTGCTACCAGGGGAACCGATACGACGGTGGATTTTTAAATCTATCAATATCCAGCTCCAACTGACCAACAGCTCCTGGTCCTAGCTTTACTTCAATATATGGTGCGTCAATGGTATTAAATTGGTAAGGATAATTGACCACCTGACGTACCCGCTTTATTTGATGTTCACCAAACATTCCCCCCTGGATCAAAACATGTCGTTCCTCGGATGGATGCAAATTGACCAATTGCAGGGTAATACTCTTTGAGGTTATCCTTTCCACCAACGCGGCCACATCCTTGGGTATCCCAGGACGTTTGTTAACCGGGTCAAAATACCGCACACTGGTATGCAATAAGCCCCCGTGGTAAATATGATTGGGAGCGCCCAACATCAATTGAACTAATCCCTCCAGAATAAGGGGATTCCTGCGAAAAAAATGATGTACATCCTGGTCCTCAGGAGTGGTGGTGTCGTCCCGGATCATTTGCAGCCGGTGTTGAACCTCCAGATAATTGGCCTGCAGTATTTCTGCAGGAAAATCCGGATTCACTCCTTCCAAAAAACCCATCCATGAGGCGGTATTTTCAGAATCTCCCTTACCTTTTCTGTAGTAAGTATGATTCCATTTAGCGGTGTCTGTCAATTTCTTGGCCCGCTGCCAATCCTCAGTCAGACGGGACATGTACCAAAGATGACTGGGATATTTGGGTTGCATAGGCCGATAACTCCACCAACCACTGTCATCGAATCTGTGGGGAACCAGGAGTCCGCCATTTTCCTCCTTTGCCTGGTCCTCAACAAGTTTTGTCACCGACTTAGGGAGTTCCAGGTAGCCGGAATTTCCACTCACCAACAATGCATTGCTAGCGCCAATTACCGTGGCCTCCATCTGATTCATCAACCCATGAGGCCAGCGCCAACCATAGTAGCCGCCCCACTTTTTATCGTTCATATTTTCTCCCACTTTTCCTGAAAGCCCCACGTTATCTGGCAGGAACCCATTATTGTCATTTGTCCTTTTCACCCATCCTTTTACATAGCCCTCGATCCAATCTTTATATTTCGACTCACCCGTATACATGAATGCATTTAAGATGAGACTTGTGGCCGCCAGATTCAAAGGCACGTCTCCTTTCATCATTCTATTATTCATAGCTTCCAGTATGAAAGGGAATTTATCATCATCATTCCAGGCTGCGCTGGAATCTACATTGGGAATATCGTCATAGGGTAACAAGTAATTAGCCAGGATAGGACGGTGTGTCACCCAATCTTCAGCAGTATTCACAAATCTTGGGCCCTTGCTGCCAGTTAATGGAGAACGGATAATCTTTAGTTTGGGGTCATAATTGCCGTAGCTTTCGTCCATGTAGAGTGCAGCGAATTTTAACGCACGATCACGAAATTTTTTATTCAGGGGGTCGGTCAGGCCAAAGAAATAAAAATAAGTATAGCTCTCACCATGATGCATCCAGTCATAACCAGCATCGAACTCATCATAAACCTGGCCATAAGCAGTAAATTGTCTGGTCACACCCTCCCAGAGGAATCGCGCCAGGCTGTCTATTTCCATGGGGCCGCCCAAAGCGGCATATAAGGGAAAGTTGTAAAAACTTTCATAGCCATCATCAGATCCATCCATCCCGGGCCATTCATCCCGCCATATTAAGGTGCCGTCCGGGTTGGTGTATTTGTCGACAAACTCCAAGGCAGCGGGGTATAGAAATTTCAACAAATGCTGTTCCCAAAATGCCCAATCTGGTGGTGACCCCTTAACATTGAGGTCTATAGTTTTCCAGGTTGTTTCACTGTCAGGGGAAGAGGTTTTTATTTGTGCTGTGCTCTCTGTGACACCCATCCATAAAAGGAAACACAGGCCATAGAATGCACGGCAATTCCAATGGTTAATCATAATTTATTAAATACTGGACATCCTGATCTACAATATAATACATTAAGGTGACTAATTTTTTAGAGTTACCTAAAATTATTTTTTGCTATTTATTATAATAATATTTACTTTTGTATAAATATAAATTACAAATGACTTTAAAAAAGTGCTTGGCAGTAGGTTTAGTGTTGGTTGCAGTAGCATGTGAAGAGTTTTTGGTGAGTCCTCCTGAAGAGAACGAAATACTAGACGGACCAATTGAAGGACTGACGCCTACACAACAAGGAATATTTCTGGCAGGTGACATTGCCTTCAGCGATGCTATCTTCTCCCCAGAAAATGGCTTGGGGCCTATCTTTGTATCTACCTCCTGTGGTGGCTGTCATTCAGGGGACGGCAAGGGGCATCCGTCAACCATCCTTACCCGGTTTGGACGAATGGAGGGCAACCA
>CAZAWQ010000424.1:0-1657 GCA_964488585.1 uncultured Roseivirgaceae bacterium | reverse complement strand
CGATGGCCCTTTCTGGTACTGGCAGTTCAGGTCAACATTCATTCCTATTGATCACCCTGCATTGGTTGGAAAAGAGCTGGTCCCTTTAGACCCTCAACCCGAAATTTTTATTATGGAATAACCCACGCCAGTCGAGGGAGACCAAAAATTATAATCATGAAATTTCAAAACGGTGAGTTAGTAAGGATCCAAGTAACAGGCGGCAGGACAGTGGGACCTACTCAAGTAATCATTGACTTCAATCAAACCCTTGAACAATTTTATGAATGCCTATGGCTTGAAACCGGGACCACAGCAAAAATTTTGGTTCCAATTTAGCATTGACTCACCTATAACTCACCAGAAAATAAAAAACCGCCTAAAAACACGATTAAAGGCCATTATTGTACTCCTATTGGGAGTCTAAAAACTTTACTGACTCCATTTGTACATGACCGATTTATACAATTAAAACCTATACAAAAAGAATAATTTTAATTTTAATTTTACCTATTCTAATAAATTACTATATATTTATCTCCTTAATTCTAGTACTATCTACTATTCATTAATCAACTAATATGAAAAAACAACTTAAACTACTTTGGGCCATTGGGCTTATCATCGCAAGTACAATTACTACTCAAGCTCAGGAGCTACAAACACCTTCATCTGAAGAAGACATCACCAATGCGCTCACGGGAGGTGTCCCCATGGGAAGATGGAAAGAAGGGTTATTATTTGAAGGTATAAGACCAATGCCTTGGTTAAAATCTGCTGCTAACTGGTTTCCAGGAACTGAAGAAGTTCAGCCTAATGAGATTCGTGTTACTTTTATGGGTACTGCACCCAATATTCGTCCTGGTCAAATGAACACATCGATATACATAGAATTGGGCAATGGTGATAATTTTGTATTTGACATGGGCGAAGGAGCCGTTGCTAATTATGTTGCCGCGCGTGTTTCGCTAAATCAAATAAAGCATGTTTTTATCACCCACCTGCATGTGGATCACTTTGGGTCACTACCTTATTTATGGATGTTTGGTACCTGGGCCGGGGGATGGCATGAGCCATTGACAATTCATGGCCCATCAGGACGTACACCGGAATACGGTACCAAAACCATGGTGGAGGGCATGAAAATGATGCTTGGATGGCACAGAGATGCCTTTAGTGTGTTTCCTGTGGGAAAAGGACATGATATTCAGGTTAACGAATTTGACTTCCGTGATAACGGTGGGGTCGTATACGAAAAAAATGGTGTAAAAGTGATCCACTGGCAACGGTCCCATGCAAAAGATGGCGCTTCAGGCTACAAATTAACATGGAATGGAATGTCTGTTGTTTGGACCGGAGATGGTCGTCCAAGCGAATTAGATATAGAATATGCCAAAGGTGCTGATTTATATATTACAGAATTGCAGCCTGAACTTATGGAAATCAATTCAGGAGTTCAGGGAGTTCCGCCATTCTTGGCTAGATACACCGTTGATACACACCATACTCCTGCTTATGCTTCGGGCTACCTAGCTAATTTGATTCAACCACGTATGTTCATGACAACTCATATGAATTTTGATCCGTTTTTAAACGAGGAAACGGTTGCAGAAGTTCGTGAACATTGGAAAGGTCCATACCATTTTGGTGCTCCAGATGGTATTGTGGTGAATATGAC
>CAZAWQ010000423.1:0-2634 GCA_964488585.1 uncultured Roseivirgaceae bacterium | reverse complement strand
AGCACGATCCTGGGTGAGTTTTTTCCAATCACTACCAGAGTGGATAGTTTCACCACTGGCCGCACCAATACTCAAACCACCATTGGCACTTCTGAACCTGCCTCTACCACTAAACAAGCATCTCCTAGGACGACTACTCCTCGAAGTATAGTCTTCGCTATTATGGGCATTATTGGAATATTGTTTTTGTCTTATCTCTTGTACACTAATCTGAATAAGGGGCATTTTGAGGTCACAGACAAATCTATTGCTGTATTAACTGCTCATTTACAAATTATCCTTCCAGCAGACATGTATCTGGCTGTGGACACTGGCTATCCGACTTTGGCACTTTCCCCCGATGGAAACAGGTTGGTATTTGTGGGGGTAACTGAAGGCCAAAGGCGGCTTTATCTGCGTAGGTTGGATGATCCACTTATTGAACTCCTGTCGGGAACTGAGACAGCAGTGAACCCTTTTTTTTCAACAGATGGTTCCTGGGTGGGATTTTTTAAAAACAGAACGGTGATGAAAGTATCCACCTCAGGTGGATTGCCTGTAGCTGTGCATGTAGCTAACCCTCCCGGTGTTAACCGAGGTGTTACCTGGTACAGAAATGACAGTTTAATCTACTCTGGTAGTGCCAATGGTGGTTTGAGTATTGGTGCGGCCAGTGGTGAAACTATCCACGCTAGTAGTGATTGGAAAAATCTCACCCAGGATCGTGCTGCTTCTCACTCATGGCCTAGTGAAATAAGTCATGTCAAAAGTGTTCTTTTTACAGAGATCAAATCCGGTCAAATGGAAGATTCGGATATTGCCATTTTATCCCTGGAAGATAATAATCTGAAAATCTTGGTAAATGGTGGTACATATCCGAAATACTCACCAAATGGATTTATACTTTTTGCCAGGAATACGTCGCTTTATACTATTCCATTTGATGCCCAGGGAAAGAAAATAACCGGTGTGGAGAAAGAACTGGTGACGGGCTTATTTAGTCATGTCAACGGATCAGCAGAATATGCTGTGGGGGGAACTAATCTGGTTTACATTCAAAAAGGAGAGGAAACAGAAAGTGAGGAATTAGTTTGGGTAGATCGACAAGGTTCTATCAAAACCCTTCTCAGTAATGAAAGGCCCTTCTTAACCCCTCGTTTATCCCCTGACAATTCAAGACTTGCCCTTACCAGTTTTGTCGGTCCCAACTCCGATGTTTGGTTGCTTGAATTAAGTCGCAATAGCCTTACCAGATTAACTTCACACACGGGCGAAGATTTTGGTCCGGTTTGGAGTCCCGATGGAAAGCAATTAGCTTTTGCTTCTGAGCTCGCTGAAGATGATGGTGAACGAGGTCCAGGCATAGCTTTATTGTCTCTTGATAGCTCTGATCCGCCAAAACGCCTGTTCCGAACTCCTGGAAGATATTTGGAGTTTCCCACCTCTTGGTCAAGGGATGGGAACTGGTTACTATACTCCTCCTTGAAGGATGATATTAGAAGTATAGAGGTTGTTAGGATGGACAATAATGAGCGATCTGCTTTAGACCAAACTTCTAATTTATTAGAAGGAGCGGTTTTTTCGCCTAATGGAAAATGGATAGCTTTTGTTTCCGACTACTCTGGACGAAAGGAGATTTATGTTAAACCTTTTCTAGGACCTGGAGCACGCAAACAGGTATCATTAGATGGAGGTTATGAACCACTATGGTCACGGGACGGCAGCGAATTATTCTACCGAGAAAATGATAAATTTATGGTAGTGTCGGTCCAGAATAATACCTCTTCCATTGGTTTTAGCTCCCCGAATATGATGTTTGAAGGACCTTTTAAAACATATAACTATGGTGGTGGTGAACACAATTATGACGTAACTTCCGATGGAAAACGATTCATCATGGTACATCGAATAAATCAGCCCAAACCGCAGGTGATTAATGTGATTTTGAATTGGCCGGAGTTGTGATATTCCAGCAACTAATATCAATGTATTTCAGATCCATATATATAGGGGGTGTACTTGTACAAGTTATGACCGATACTGGATAAGGTGGGGATTCCAGGGTGAGTCCGAACGGCCGCTTTTGGCCGAAAGCAGCCGGTCGGGATTAGCAAAAATAGCCGCCTTTTACTCCGCCCTCAAGTCCATACTCGCTTACTTAGTTATATTTTCATACTTTGTAGTACCATGCCCCAATCCCGTCAATTAGCTGCGATTATGTTTACAGACATTGCTGGGTATACGGTTTTGATATTTACCGCCTTAATCTTTCTCATAGCTTACCCTGTCAGCGGACAAGACGTTAGTTCCACAGATGATGTAATTCCTTACTCAAAACATATCTACACGTACAAGATTGTGGATAATCACAAGATTCAAGCTAACATATATCAATATCCTGGTGAGGAGGTTCGACCAGCTATCATCTGGATACATGGCGGGGCGTTAATTTTTGGCAGCCGGAATGGGCTGTCTTCTGAGCAATTGGAGCAGTACATCAAAGCAGGTTATACCGTCGTTTCGATTGATTATCGGTTAGCGCCTGAAACCAGGTTGGCAGCAATCATAAAGGATCTGGAGGATGCCTATGCTTGGGTATGCTCCAAAGGGCCTACGTTATTCAACATAGATCCGGATAGGATTGCTGTGGTGGGT
>CAZAWQ010000422.1:0-7098 GCA_964488585.1 uncultured Roseivirgaceae bacterium | reverse complement strand
AGGCGACCCTGAATTACTCGATCAAACAGTCAGTACACTTAATTCCCAATTGAAATATCTTAAAACGGAGTCATGGAAGCAGTTAAATCCTACTCTTCAGGTAACCGCTTCTACCATGACACTTTATAATTATATATTGGTTGGGGTGGTGTTACTGGCGCTGATCTTTGGAATAGTCAATACTATGTTGATGGCTATTTTGGAGCGGACTAAGGAAATCGGTATGCTGGGCGCCCTGGGCATGTCCAATTTAAGAATTGCCCAAATGATTATAGCGGAAACGGTATTTTTATGCCTGGTAGGGGCTTTCATGGGCAACTTGTTAAGTTATCTGGCCATCAGTTGGTTTGGAAAGCACGGCATTCATTTTGAGCAATTCACCGAAGGTTTTGAGAAGTTTGGCCTTTCAGCAGAGGTCTATCCTACTATAGACAATGAGATGTACCTGACTATTACCATACTGGTTATCATCACCGCGGTATTTTCATCTATCTTTCCAATTATCAGGGCCTTTAAATTAAACCCTGCAGAAGCCATTAGAGATTAGAGATTAGAGATCAGAGATCAGAGATCAGATATGAGCATTATATCCACACATAATATCACCAAAACCTACAATCCGGACACCATTCCTGTGCATGCCGTTAATGGTGTGACTTTGTCGTTTGACAAGGCCGAGTTTTCTGCCATCATTGGCCCCTCCGGTTGTGGAAAAACCACCCTGCTCAATTTGATTGGAGGACTGGAACTGCCAACCTCAGGTACCGTAGAAGTGAATGGAGAAATCATTAACCATAAATCAAGGCGGGAGTTGACTGATTTTAGATTGAAGAACATAGGTTTCATTTTCCAGGCTTATAACTTGATCCCGGTAATGAGCGCTTACGAAAACGCAGCCTTTACCATGGAGTTATTGGGCAGGCCAACCGATGAAACCAAAAACCGGGTAATGGAATTGTTGGAAGCCATGGACATTGCTGATAAGGCGCACCAACGCCCCAATCAACTTTCAGGCGGACAACAGCAAAGAGTGGCGGTTGCCCGGGCCCTGTCCACCAGGCCAAAATTTATATTGGCAGATGAGCCAACCGCCAACCTGGACAGTGTGGCTACCGACAATTTGCTTGACATGATGCTTAAAATGAATGAAAAGGAAAAGACAACCTTTATTTTCTCTACCCATGATGACCGGGTGATGAAGCGGGCGAAAAGATTGATTAAACTCAATGATGGCAAAGTTGAAGACGATGCATGGGCTTAGATGGGTTCATGGGTTGGTATTTATGCTCCTTATCGGCAGTCCACTTTTTGGCCAGAATTCGCCCTGGATTGATTCCCTGAAACACAAGACGTCTCTTGACGGTTATGTCAAGTACATGCATACAGTAATAGTCCCGGAAACTGATACTACGCATTTAATAACCGACAACTTTTTTCATAACCGGTTAAACCTCCAGTGGAATATGAGTAAACACTGGACCTTCAATACCTCCATGCGAAACCGTTTGTTTTGGGGTGAACTGGTAAGGCTTTCCAACGATGTCTTTTCATCCTTAGGGGACGATCCGGGATTCTTTGACCTTAGCATCCTCTGGACCAGCGGTGATAGTTATGCTTTGCACACTATTTTTGACCGGTTGTATTTCACCTATGAAAAGGACAAACTGAACATAATAGTCGGTAGGCACCGGGTCAACTGGGGAATGACCTTTATTTGGAATCCCAACGACATATTCAACTCTTATTCCTTCTTTGATTTTGACTATGAAGAACGGCCGGGCACCGACGCGGTTCAAATAAACTATTATACAAGTTCCACATCACAGCTTGGGCTGGTATACGCGTTTTCGGACAGCCTGAAAGGCAGCAGTTTGGCTGCCCGATATAGATTTAATGCAAAGAATTATGATTTTCAATTCCTCGGCGGCTATCAGAGACAAAATTATGTACTGGGGGCCGGCTGGGCCGGAGACATAAAAGGTGCCGGGTTTCGCGGGGAAGGAACTTATTTTATTTCAGATTCCGGACTTGACAATGAAAATCAATTTATCGGCTCAATGGATATTGACTATGCATTTCCCAGGGGCCTGTCCTTACAACTTTCCTATTTATTTAATTCAACAGGATCCAATTCCTCCACCGGGGATTACTCCGCTTTTTATTTGGACAGGTTTTTAACCGTCCAGACACTGAGCCCAGTGATGCACAATCTGTTCTTTCAAGCCACTGGATCAGTGTCTCCCATAATAAAGCTTACCCTGGCAACCATGGTTAATCCGTCGGATGGTTCATGGTTTATTGGTCCCTCGGTGGACTGGTCAGCCTTTGAAAACTTCGATATACTGGCTACCGGACAACTATTTCGGGGTGATCCCATGACACTATTCGGAGATGGGGGGTCTTTTTTGTTTATGCGGTTTAAATATAGTTTTTGATTCAATTAATTAGAAATAATGCGCAGCCAACGAAGGCGAAAATCATGAGTTGCCTTTGAATAAATCCCGGATCGAATTGCATATTATAGTTATGCACATGTACCCTGGAAATCTCCCTCTCAAAGGGGTTACTCAGAGAAGGACCTACCTGAAGACCAGCAGAAGCGCCAATTGTATGAAGTGGGCAAAAGCAGGCTGGCCGATTTGGGTTATGTGGACATTGGGATGGACCATTTTGCCAGCACCACGGACCCGCTCTGGCAGACCTACCATAACCACAAGCTGCATCGGAATTTCATGGGCTATACGGTCAGTCAGACAAAATTGTTGATCGGGCTGGGGGTATCTGCCATTAGTGAAACCCCAGCTGCTTACGCTCAAAATAATAAACAGGTGGAAAGCTATCAGCAACAAGTAAAGGCACGGGTTGGCGGTATTTCGCGGTCACTTTTTGTCCAAAATAGACCAGCGAACCCGAAGTGTAATCTTAAAATTGATTTGTAACGGCCGTGCCCCATGGGACCCATTGGTGATGGATAATATGCATCCGGACAGCCTGGAATCTTTAAAAACCATGCAAAAAGAGCAGTTGGTGGAGCTGGGATCAGGGATGATAAAAGTCACCGAATTGGGAAGAGTATTCATCCGAAATATCTGCAGCACCTTCGATGCTTACCTGGAAGGTAACCAGCAAAACGGCAAATTAATATTTAGCAAAGCCATATAGGGGGCTCACCAGGCCACCATGGCATCAAAAAACATCTTCTCAAGATCCGGAGCCGCTACGGGTCGCGGAGACAGTTTAGTCACCCGATGCTGAGGCAGGGTACCTTCCACTAAAGCAGGGATATCCGCTTCTTGGTACCCAATGGCCGATAAACCATTGGGGATGTCTAATTTCTTCATAATATCCACAATACAATTTGCCAGCAGCCCGCCAGCTTCTGATTTTTGGTCCTGTACTTTTGAGATATCGGCGCCCATTATTTGAGCTAACTTCAAATGGCGTTCAGGGCAGGCCGGACCGGTAAACCTGAAAACCGCTGGTGCATTTAAGATGACCGACATGCCATGGGGAATAATAGGATGAGGGATATTTAGTCCCTCAGGCTTATAGGTTTTTACCATGCCAGACACCGGATAGGACATCCCATGACAAAGATGGACCCCGGCATTTCCAAAACCCATGCCAGCCATGCTGGAGGCCAAAATCATGTTACTTCTGGCTTCATCATTGTCCGGATCTTTTACCGCGGTTTCCAGATATTTGGTGGTGAGCTCAATGGCCTTCAAAGACCAGATATCACTAATCGGATTGCTTCCCTGATAGGCAGGGCGATAGATAGGCCTTTCCGGTCGCGCCCGTTCATTGAATGGAATAGCGGTATAGGATTCCAGTGCATGACACAAAACGTCCAGACCGGATGAGGCTGCAACTACCCGAGGCATGCTTCTGGTGTTTTCAGGGTCAACCAACCCCAACATTGGCTTTAAATACCGGTGTGCAATACCTGACTTCGCTTTACGCTCTGTCAGATCCATAATGGCCACACCAGTGGTCTCACTTCCTGTTCCCGCCGTGGTGGGTATAGCTATCAGCGGCTTTACCGGCCCGGGAACCGGCTTCCCTGCGCCGATGGGTGCGTTGATATAGGTATAGAAATCATCCGGATATGATGCATAGAGGTTTGCGACTTTAGCGGTATCAATTACCGAACCACCACCCACTGCCACATACCCGTCATAATTTCCAGCAACGGCAACAGCAATAGCATGTTTTACAGATGTATCTGTAGGTTCAACCCTGACTTCACTGTACAAATCGTATTCGATTTTTTCAGCTTCCAGTGATTCCAAAACCACTTGAACAGGCGGCAGTTCCTTCAGATTGTTGTCAGTTAAAACCAAAACACGACCAATCTTCAGGTCCTTCAGATCCATTCCTATTTCTTTGGTAACACCCGCGCCAAAGCGAAGATTGGAACTGGCCATTTGCACCGCATATTCTTTTTTCATACTCGATAGTATTCAGGGATTTTAGTACCAAGATAATAAGGCCCTGCCATAATCAAATATGAACAACTTTGTAACAAAGTCAGGGGTATATGTCAATTTTTTTGTAATTAAAATCAACGCAATTGAACCAAGATATTCCTTTTGCATAGGCTCTAAAATGCCAGGATTTAACTAACTTCATTCAATATGAAAATAACGGTTTGTGTAGTCCAGGATAGTCCAGTTTTCTTTAACAAGGACCAGACAATACGGAAAGTTGAAAAACTTACCAAGCAGTACTCCAAGGAGGGTTGTAAGCTGATCGTATTCCCTGAATCGTTTATTCCGGGATACCCCAGAGGATTTTCGTTTGGAACCATTGTTGGAAAAAGAACCACTGAAGGACGTAAGCTGTTTGCAGAATATTGTAATCAAAGTGTGGACCTGGCGAGTGAAGACTTGAAGCGGCTTGAGGACATAGCAGCTAAACAAAAAGTATATTTGGTTATTGGCGTAACGGAAAGACAAAGCGCCAACGGCAGCCTTTACTGCTCCATGTTATACATCTCACCCACGGGGCTTTTGGGCGTCCACCGTAAAATAAAACCAACGGCCCAAGAGCGAGTTATATGGGCAGAAGCAGGAGGTGAGGGTCTGGTTACATTTAAAACTGAGATCGGCAAACTAGGCGGACTAATATGCTGGGAGAATTACATGCCACTGGCCAGGATGGCGATGTACAGTAAGGGCGTGGAAATATATATAGCTCCCACAGCAGACCCCAGAGAGGAGTGGGTCCACACCATGGTACACATTGCCCTGGAGGGGCGATGTTTTGTGCTGGGGTGCAATCAGTATATGAAAAAATCCATGTATCCAGAGAAATATCAGTTGTTGGCTACCGAATTGCAGGAGGAGTTCTGTCTTGGAGGAAGTGTAATTGTTTCACCATTGGGCAAAATAATTGAAGGCCCCTTGTTTGGAAAACCAGGTGCTTTGATGGCAGAGTTGGATCTGGAAGAAGTACTACAGGCTAAACTGGATTTTGATGTCAATGGGCACTATTCCAGAGATGATATCTTCGGGTTGTCTGTTAGGGGGCAACCTGAAATTAAGAAGGAGTAACTTGAGGGCGTGTCATCATTGTAAAATAATGTCACCGTCGATATCGAGTTGATGATGTAGCTTTCCAATCCATCTTACATGAACCTAAACTTATTTAATAGTTCTTAGTTAATTTAAAAAGGTGATATACTATATTTGCATTTCATTTACAAGCCCAGGAGAGGTGGGTGAGTGGCTGAAACCAGCAGTTTGCTAAACTGCCGTACCCTTTATCGGGTACCGGGGGTTCGAATCCCCCTCTCTCCGCATATTCAATACGGGGTGTAGCGCAGTCCGGTTAGCGCACCTGCTTTGGGAGCAGGGGGTCGCAGGTTCGAATCCTGCCACCCCGACTTGATTATCAAAGAGTTATGACTTATTAAAGTTGTGACTCTTTTTTATTTGCATACAATTTGCATAAAACTACCCTCTAAAACCACATTTTAGGTAAAACGGAAGTAGAAACAATCTGGTATTTAACGCCTAAATTTATCTTCAAATAAACTTCAATTATCCCCCAGGCTATTTTTAAAATCTTCTTTGTTATCAATATATCGTTTCATTTCCTCAATTAATACCTCTTGTTTTCGTACAATCAAACTTTGATTACTAAAGTTTTCCTTGGTGAGTTTTAATAAACTAGTTATAGACCTCTGGTAAGGTATGATTTTGTATTTAAAAATAAAGGAATGAGCTTCCCAGGGCAATTCCAGCACCTAAGATAAATCCGGTTGCGTAGGGTAGTAGCATTTTATAGTTCTAATTGTGGAGGTTCAATATAGTAGATTAATTAGTAAATTTCAGTTTCTAACTATATCGACATGAAAACTCGATTAACCGTTCCATTTCTTATGCTAATTTTCTTATTCACCAATACACAAGAAGGTTGGGGCATTCAAGAAGACTTACAAGCAATTTTATACAAGTTTGACAACTATAACAGTAATAGGCCTCAGGAAAAAATTTATGTTCATGTAGATAAACCGCTTTACGTTGCCGGTGAAGATATTTGGTTTAAAACATACCTGGTGGATGGCACATTTCACAGATCGGATTCTATAAGTAAGGTTGTTTATGTGGAATTAATCAACGATGTAGGTGAGTTTTTAGAAAGACAAATTATCTATTCTCCCTACGGTTTTGCTAATGGTGACTTTCATTTGGCCGATTCATTGCCACAGGGCAATTATGTGCTGAGAGCTTATACAAATTATATGAGAAACCAAGACCCGGATTTCTTTTATACGAAAGAAATACCGGTTTTAAGTTCAATTAATCTTAATAATTCTAATCAGGCTGTGAACGCTATTAACCTTCAATTTTTCCCAGAGGGTGGAGTCTTTTTGGCTGGTGTTGAAAACCGAGTTGCTTTTAAGGCTGTTGACGGGAATGGCAAGGGAATTGACGTTAAAGGAGATATTCACGATGAAAATGGTCAATTAATAACTACCTTTTCTGTGAAACATAACGGCAATGGACTTATAAAAATTAAGCCAATTAGAGGTAAAAAGTACGAGGCCCGTATAACAAGTCCCTTAAATCAGAAAAGTGTGGTTAGGCTTAC
>CAZAWQ010000421.1:0-3975 GCA_964488585.1 uncultured Roseivirgaceae bacterium | reverse complement strand
CGGTAATGGGTATGTCCAAAATGATTCACCGAGCCTCTAACGGTCCATTTGGTATCGGCGATATATCCGCCATTATCATCACCATCAATATCAAACAATTCCTGAATGTTTACATCATCCACATTTGCCCTTGCACCCCCTCTGTTCTCTAATGCCATGGACTGTCGGTTCTGAATATAAATTTCGGTGAGCTGATTACCGGACACACTCAAAGCCAGACGATCATAAACAAGGTCCTCGTTTCTTCTATCAAATGCCCTATAGACATTGGTCAGTAAATCATTGAGAATAACACTTGCCCTTTCTGATGAAGGTTGCCCGCCAGGTATCAATGGAAGATCTATTTTGAAACGCACAAAAGGATAAATAACAAAACCCAGCACCAACATGATCATGACCCATTGCCTGATAGGAGACGGCCTTTTGTAAACGGCATGGTAAACTACAATAAGTAAAATGCCTAACCCCAGTAAAAATGAGATGATCGGTTTAGGTTGTTTTTCAACCTCAATGGCCTTTATGGCGGGAACCTGATAGCCGACCAGACGGCTTTTCCATTGCATGGTATGCTCATCACGGGTGAGCATGGTAGTAAATGCCCCATGCGGATCCACAGCCGATGCTTCAATGGACTGGACCAAATCAGGGAACAGCTGCCAGTCAAGCAAAATCGAATCAGGAAATGTTTCAATCTCATATACGAAAGTGATGCCCACTATCGCATTATCAATTTTTTCTTCAACAGGCGTTTGTCTGATGGCGACTCCCCCCCGGCCTAATGTGACAAAATTGGTAATAATGTCCACCGGACTGACTTGTTTAGCATTCACGTAGATGGCATTCGAGGAAGTGACCGTATCCTCTATTTCTTTTTTTATTTGCTCCTGAGATTCAATGGGGATTGTAGAATGGCTTTTACCATTAAGGCTTGTGTATTGTGTAATGGCTGAGGGTTGTATTAAAATCTCCTGCCTAATTTCAAAGGACTCAACAGAAAGGTAAACCATAAGGGGAGTGGTCATTAAACCTGTTCCTCGTTGCGCCTGTCGGGTGGATATACCGGGGGATTTTACGTACGATTTATAGGTAGTAGCCGCTGGAGATGTTTGCAAATCGAGGATCTTTACTTCATTTAAAAACACGTGTTCCTGGTAGATAAGAAGAATAAGGAATATTGATAACGCTCCTGAAGCTATGGGGAACCATCTACTGCTATCAGTCCTCTTTTGAAGGGGTGATACTATTAATATTGCTACCAAAGCAAATACAAAGTGGCCCAGGTCCAGGGCTAGATTAAAAGCGAACAATGACTGTATCTTTTGAATGGGGCTAAGAGCAACTACATTTATTTCATTGGCAAAGGATAAACCATGAATCACACCGGAAAAGAATAAAAGCCAGTCCAAATGTTTGAATTCAATCTTATATACCACTGAATAGGAGATCAGGAAAATAATCAGTAAAAGAAGTAGATCGCTTAACAATAAATCAAAGCCGGGTAAATCGAGTTCAACCAAAATCATAGCCCCCATTTGACCCAGGGTAATGGCAAGCAGATATGGAAGGATTTTGGATTTTGGAATTGCCCAGATCAAAACAAGGATCAGCAGTAAGTGTACAAAATTGAATGACAGGTGTCTCACACCCAATTGAAACCCTTCCAGAAGTACCTCTTTCGTGGTCTTTTGAACAGGCATAAGTTCCTTTAATGGTATGTGGATACCATCCAATGTTCGATTAAAAAATCCCTTGAATGTTTTCCCATCCTTCCATTGAGCAGCAATATCCACACCATTTCTGGCCCAGGGTAAGATTATTTCATCCTTGTTGGATAATGGTTCTCCGTCAGTAGTAATATTAGCTTTCAAGGTGATCCAACCGGATTGATTTTCATATTCAATATCAGATACCTGAAACCGATCCGGAAATATGGGGGCTCTGATGGTCCAGAGTAATGACTGGGAAATATCAACTTCAAAGGTGTAGCTGCGGTCAGTTTCCTGAATGAGTCGAACTTTAGTAATGCCGGGGTCGTCAGCAAATACTGAGACACTGGTAAGCATGCTAATGGCCAGAAAAAATTTCCGCATAATATTACTGGACTAAATTTTTTGGTTGATTGATTTCAGGTATTTCCTTGGCAAATCTAGAAAGTCGATGTTTATTTAGCGTTTCAGATCTACCACGGTCACGTCATAATGATCGCGTAATACCTTGTATTGCTCGTCTTTAATCTCTTTTTTTCTCTCTACTGACCATTCCCGTTCCACTGCATCCCAAATTTTATCTAATGGCGGCAATTCGCTATCGACAAAATCACTCACTTTTAGCAGGTGCCAACCATAAGCAGACTCCACCGGTCCTTTCCAGCTTCCCACCTCTATTGCTAAGATCTCCTGACTAAATTTTTCACCAAAAAGCCTTTCAATCTCATTTTGGCTTTCATCTTCAAAAGATGATGGAATCAAATAGAGGCCACCTGGATGGTCCTCAGGTTTGGTGATCCCTTTTTGAAGGCCGGAAAGAAATTCAAGCGCTATTTGTTTATCTTCCAAGGGAAAATAAAGATGCCTGAAACTGAGCCGGGGGGCTTTTTGAAATTTTTCAGGATTTTCTGAGAGATACTTTCGAAGCTGGCTCTCAGTTGGATAAATGGTGGAGAAGTTATCCAGCATAAGTTCCATGATTTGTCGTAATCTACGTTTTACCGCAGGATCTGTCTTGTCCAAACCCATAGCCACCGCTTCTTTGAAAAATATTTCATCCATTACCCTATTCCCGATCAGGTTATCAATCTCATTTTGGGTGGGCTCACGATTCCAGGTTTTTCTGAATGACTCCTCCAATAACAAGATCTCGTTTTGATCAACAATGATCTCCCTACTTTTACTATCAAAGTAATTAGTCAGCTGGTTATAGGATATGTATAAAAAAGTGCCTAATAGAAAAAAGAGTATAACTGGTTCCCTGGCTAATATTTTTAATCTTTTCATTCTTATAAATGTGTTAAGTATACAACAGACGAAAAAGTATGTCTGACTGGATTACATATTTAGCGCATAAATATACATCCAATGGATACTAGGTACAAATGTAGACGGTTGCCCGCCTTCGCTCTTCGAGCTTCGCAGGATAAAAACGGTGGACGGTAAATTGAGGCTAAGGCTAAGGCGTTTTAAACATTCCTTAGTCTAACTTTATGGTGTATACCATATAGGACTGGTGTAGGCCCTGTCCTGCACGGTCATAGCCACATCGTCGGGCATTTTTATATTAAAGAATTTAGCATCATATGCCGTCCATCGTGGCTTGGGGATCTCAAGCACGCGTACATAATAAAAGGCACTTTGATCAGAATCGAAATCAGGATCTTCCCAGTAGGCGGTAAGCAAGGGGTCCCCTATGGTATTGGTATAGCTTGCATCAGGAATGTCCACGGTACTACCCACTGGGGTCTTGCATCGTCCATCCTTTCCAATTGTCCTTCCATCTGAAACTGCTACATCATAAATACGCTCTTTGGTCTGGTTTCCGTCCAACCAGCCTTTAATAATCTGAATGCGATCAAGGTTGGCATTGTCAGGATCCCGTAGGGCGCGGATCATGAACTTCGGTGCCTCTCCTCTCGGGGCATTACTCAGGTCTCCACCCATGGGTACGCCACGTGCGTAGCCTTCACGGGCAAAGTCCTGACGTTCCACTTCATCTGCTTTGAAATCCCAGCCTGCAAAGACGCGGACAAGAATACGGCTTCCCGTTGTGGCGTAGACCTCCCGGCGCTTCATGGCATCCCAGATAGACTCACGTGTATTTTCACGGGCCCATACCCCAGCCAGTCCTGCTGCGCTCAGGCCAGTACCATAGATTGACATGCTGGGATCTACCGGTGATCGAACCAGCACGTCCTTATAGCGTTCAGGTGAGGGTTCCAGGATGGGAGCCTTGCCGAAATAATTGTCCTCACGGGTTCCGGCC
>CAZAWQ010000420.1:0-3136 GCA_964488585.1 uncultured Roseivirgaceae bacterium | reverse complement strand
GGAGTGTGAGAGTGTGACATTTGTAAATGATGCCATTTTGTGACTTTCGCTTGCTACGATATCATTGATAAGGGTGTCGTCGTGCAAGTGGCTACATCGATTATTTGTGCTCTGTGGTCTGTGGTCTGTGGTCTGCGTTCTCTGTTTTGCCGTCTGTGGTTTGTGATCTGTGATCTATGTCGTGCGAGTTCGCCGCAGGCAAGAAAGATATTTTATGAGCCTTGAAATATTGAAACCCACCTTTTATGCCCAAAAAAAGTTCATCCGAGAACACAGAAATGTAAAAAAAAATCTGATCGCAACTGGCTAGGAATCAGAGCCTACACATCCCAGAGGCAGGACTGAATACCTTGCAAACAGACTGAAAATGTCATGTGAGTTCGCCGCAGGCAAACCAGATTTTTTATGACACTCAAAATTTTGAAATCCCCCTTTTATGCCAAAAAAATTTCATCCGAGAACACAAAAATGTGAAAAATTGTTTCTGACTACACTCGGCTGAGAAACATAGCCTATACATCCCATACGCACGACAGGATACCTTGGATACCGACTAAAAATATCGCGCGAGCTGGCGGCAAGCAAGAAAGATTTCTTATGAGCCTCGAAACTTTGAAATCCCACTTTTATGCCCAAAAAAAGTTCACAAATGCAAAAAATTGTTTATGACCGCAATTGGCTAGGAATCACACCGTATTCATCACAGAAGAACGACAGCAGACCTTGGCAACTGACTGAAAATGTCGTACGAGCTCGCCGCAGGTAACAAAGAAGGCTAATTTCAGAAATTTGTGAAAAACTTCTCCCCAAAGTGACATGTAACGCACCGAGTCGTGAGACATAGGGCGAGGGGTCTTGAGGGTGGTGAAACATACACGGACTTGCGTTACATGGCGTGAGGGAGGGTAAAATGTTTACTTGTCACATGGTCATGTGCTGAAGTCAATACTAACTGTTGTATTGCTAACACGTTCTAAAGCCAATGAAGTATTCAAAACGACCATAGAGGCACGGACACACATTTGAACAGCACCTCTCCAATTTGTGCGCAGTCTGTTTATTCATATTAAACCAGTCAGTTCTGTCGTTAGCGCCCACTATCAGATACGGTCATAAAATATTAGTTCGATGAAAGTGTGTCAGAGATAGTAAGATTGCGATTGTCCAAATGGGGTCAATTAATTCTGGGACCAGTCATGAATACAATGATTCAGCAGCAAGGCTTGGTTGGTTAGAAAGGTTGTCCCACAAATTTTAAGGACGCGTGTGAAGTGAAATCACCCCCGGAAAAAAATGTCCCAAAAATTTCATATCTTTAAAAAAGAAGAATTTGCTGTACGATATTTCCCCAAAACATGTTTCAACAGCGCCGCCCTGGGGGAATGGAAGAATGCAAGCAGATAGATAGAGTGCGAGATGTGTATCTGTCACCAGAAATCCGAGACCGATCAGAGACTGCACGTTTCACTTGGAATTGCTCAATTCCTAATGAAAGGCAGCATTCTTCCTCCTAACAACAACAACAATGCTGTTCAAGAGACAGCCATGTGACAGACCTCGTCAGAGACTTAATTTCGCCAATCAACGTTCGTGTGAGCGTTGGTCAACGCTGAGACCAGCACTCACAGAATATCTGCTTCATTAGTCACACCCAGAAGCTCGCTCAAATATGCTTCTGAAAATCCTTGCTAATAAATACATTAATATCTTGAAAACGCAGAGGGAGACCAAACAAGCATTGTGAGCCCCTGGAAGCCGAGTGAGCAACGTGAAGCCAGAGTGTGTACCCAGAGGCAGAGTCAGGGAGAAGAATCGAAGCCACAGTAAGACATAAGAAGCGTGAATAAAAACTAAGCAGCGAGAATTATGCGGTCGAAGACCTGATGAGACACTAGAAGAGACCGTGCGACACCAGAAGATAGTGTGAGACCCCAAAAGTGTAACGACATATGCCAGAATGAGAGTTCCAATGTTAGTGTGAGTCCTCCAACGCTAGTGTGAGACTACAGAAGAGTATGCACTGCACAATAGAATGCAAGTGTGCACGGTAACGATGAAAGGCCACAAAAATAATCGATGTAGCCACTTGCACGACGACACCCTTATCAATGATATCGTAGCAAGCGAAAGTCACAAAATGGCATCATTTACAAATGTCACACTCTCACACTCCCCTCAAACTCAAATAATCTCTCACTCGCACACTCTCACACCGTCTTTCTCACAATCTCAATCGAAGACTCTCACCGTTACACACTCTCGCAATCTCTCACACTCTCGCACTGGTCAGTGGACACCGGTCACAGAACACAGACCACATACCACAGACCACAGCCCACAGAACACAGGCCACATACCACAGACCATAGGCCACACACCACAGACCTCACAGCACAGACTACAGACCACAGACCACACTACCACAGACCACAGACCACAGTGTGAGTGTGACAGTGTGAAAGTCAAAGAGTTAGACTCCGCAGACCAAGAAGAACAGCCCACAGTCTGAGGTCTGGGTCTGTCCTCTGTGGTCTGTGGACTGTGGTCTGCGGTCTGTGGTCTGTGGTCTGTGGTCCGTCGACTGTGGGCTGTGCTCTGTGGTCTGTGGTTGTCGTCTGTGGCCAGTGGTTTGTGGTCTGTTGTCGGTTGTCTGTGTGGTCTATGCTCTATGGTCAATGGTCTGTGGTCTGTGGTCTATGATCTATGCTCTCTGGTCTGTGGTCTGTGGTCTGTTGTCTATGGTCTGTGGTCTGGAATCTGTGGTCAGTGGTATGTCATCTGTGGTGTGAGGCCTGTGGTCTGTGGTCTGTGGAATTTTGTCTGTCGTCTGTAGTCTGCGGGCTGTTGTTTCAGATAGTGGTCTGTGGTCTGTGTACTGTGGTCTATTATTGAGCTCTGCGCTATTTTTTCCGTGGTCTGTGGTCTGCGGCCTGTGGTTTGTGGTCTGTGTTCTGTGGTCTGTGTCCCGTGTTGTGTGTCCTGTGGTCTGTGACACGTGTTGTGTGTTCTGTGGTCTGTGGTCATTTGTATGTTGTGTGCGTTATGTACCCTGTCGTCTGTGGACTGTGGTCTTTGTTCGGCGGTTTGTGTTCTGTGGTGTGTGGTCTGTAGTCTGTGGTCTGTGGTCAGGGGTGTG
>CAZAWQ010000419.1:0-12136 GCA_964488585.1 uncultured Roseivirgaceae bacterium | reverse complement strand
CACCTACAGTCGAAAGTAAGCTGCCTAATGTGGGCACTACAATTTTTACTGTTATGTCAGCCATGGCCGCCCAACATAACGCAATCAATTTATCTCAGGGTTATCCTGATTTTCCTATTAGTGCACAGTTGATTGATCTGGTTAGACACTATATGCTGAAAGGCCATAATCAGTATGCCCCAATGCCTGGGGTGCCAGTTCTTCGTAGACAAATAGCCAATAAATTGAATAATCACCTGGACTATAATTTCGATGCCAACCAGGAGATCACCGTTACTGCCGGGGCCACCGAAGGTTTATTTGCAGCCATTACTGCACTGGTGCATCGGGGAGATGAAGTGATAATTTTTGACCCTGCTTATGATGCCTACGCACCGGCAGTTCAACTTTCCGGAGGCACCCCGGTTCACCTGGAATTACAACTGCCGGATTTCACTATTAAATGGGAGCAATTAGAAGCTGCAATTTCCCATCGAACCAAGGTGGTAGTAATAAATAACCCCAATAATCCTGCTGGCAGCATAATGACAGCTGAAGACATCCAGCGATTATCCGATTTGGTGGTCCAACATGACCTGATGCTGATTAGCGATGAAGTGTACGAACACATGGTCTATCACCCACAAGGGCATCAAAGCATATTGAAGTTTCCGGAATTACGCGCCAGGGGAATAGCAATCTTCTCCTTCGGCAAAACATTTCACGCAACTGGATGGAAAGTAGGGTATTGTGTGGCTCCTGCGGTCTTGACTCAAGAGTTGCGTAAAATACATCAATTCCTCACTTTTAGTGTGAATACTCCGGTACAGATGGCACTTGCCGATTATCTTAAAGAACCGCAACACTACCAGTCACTTAGTGCATTTTTTATGAAGAAACGAGATCTTTTTTTAGGTCTGATGAAGAACTCAAGGTTTGAACCGCTGCCTTGTATGGGCACCTATTTCCAGCTAATGAAATACCAAGCAATCAGCGACCGGCCAGATACGGAAATGGCCAGCTGGATGACTCAAGAACATGGGGTAGCCTCTATTCCTACCTCAGTATTTTATAGTAAAAGAACAGATCAGAAAATACTCAGATTTTGTTTTGCAAAGAACCCCGAAACCCTCACTCAAGCCGCTGAAATACTATGCAAGATCTAACTGTAACATTGCTTCAAAGTGATTTGTACTGGCACCAACCTGAGGCCAATATGGCAATGTTTGAAGAGCAAATATGGTCGCTCGATCAACCAACTGATGTAATTATTTTACCAGAAATGTTTACCACTGGTTTTAGCATGGAGGCCTCCGAATTGGCGGAGCCAATGGGGGGCCGAACCTTCAAATGGTTGCAACAACAGGCCGAACAGACCAAGGCGGCTATTACTGGTAGTTATATTGTGAAGGAAAATGGAAAATATTTTAATCGATTGCTTTGGGTAACTCCTGATGGCAATCATATTTACTATGACAAACGACATTTGTTTCGATTGGGCAATGAACACCTGGCATATCAAAAGGGAACTGAAAGGTTGATCGTTTCATGGAAGGGTTGGAAGATTTGCCCCCAAATTTGCTATGATCTTAGGTTTCCTGCCTGGAGTCGGAACACATTGAGTAACAATTCTCTCGCGTTTGACCTGTTGATCTTTATTGCTAATTGGCCAACACCTCGTATTTCAGCCTGGGATATATTGTTGCAAGCCCGGGCCATAGAAAATACTTGTTATACTATTGGGGTGAATCGGATTGGTAAAGACCCAAATGGCCATTTCTATAGCGGACACAGCGCTGTAGTGGACCCCAAAGGAAAAGTGCTATGCCATGAGGAAGGAAAAGCAGCCCTTCAGATCTCCCTGGTACGTTCAGCGATGGACCAATTTAGGCATAAATTCCCTGTACATCTGGATGCTGACGATTTTAATATCCAGCACTAATGTACGACAATCAGTTTTTCACCTGCGTTACCCCGGAAGCCGAAATGCCATTAACCAAATAAATACCGGGAAGTAAAACCCTGCTGTCAAACCTTATCAGGGTTTGCTCGAGTGCAGCCTGATTTCTTAAAACCAGTTGGCCCAGATTGTTATATATTTCCACCATAAATTTCTGATTCCCATGGATTGTTGCCAGTTCAACTCCATGATTGGGGAATACCTCCAGGGTAAAATCCGGGCCACCAGATCCACCACCTGGTGCACTGAGGTTTTCCAGTAGAAAAAACCCAAAATATCCAGGTCACCGTCACCGTCAATATCTGAGAGGGCCGGCAGGTCACTGGAACCAACTTGTAGATTAACCATCGATCCGCCGATTTCAGTCAATAGTGGGTCTTCTTGAAGTTCGAAGGTCAATTGTCCGTCAGTAGTATTTTTATAAACTTTGAGCCCAAATGTTGTATTGGTAAATATATCCTTCTTGCCGTCACAGTTGTAATCAGCGAGCAACATCCAGCTGTTAATGTTTTCGGGGAACAAGTATTCGTATTGAGGACTATATCGATAAGTGCTTCCGTTACTTATGTAGGTATTGATCTTGTTGGTGGTGCGGTCGAAAATAGTCAGGTCATCCAGGCCATCTTCATTTAAATCGATGGTTCCATATTGAGCTGAGTTTAAACAGCCGGACCAAGCCAGGGCAAGGGTTGCGTTTGCCCCCGAAACAGGTAGGTCTTCCGTGGGCCTGAACTTGAAAATATCCTGTCCGGAAACAGTATTAAAAATCCCAGAAAGGTGGTAATTAAAGTGACGAATTTCACAAACAATTTTACAGATTCAAGTTCTAAGTAACACAGTTTTATTTAGGTAAGTTTCGGGAACCTATAATAATGACGTTACTTTGGCAATATTAGCGCCGTATTGGTCATTTTCATTGACAATGATAAAATCAGTCGATAAGCTATATCAGCTATATTTAGAAAGTTCGGGAGTATCAACCGATTCACGAAACATACCACCCGACTGCCTGTTTGTGGCCTTGAAGGGACCGAATTTCAATGCTAATGAGTTTGCTCGAGATGCAATAGAGCATGGCGCGCGATATGCACTGGTTGATCAGAAGGAGTTTGTAAATGAGCCCAATATTCTACAGGTTCAGGATGGGTTAGCGGCTTTACAGGAATTGGCACAATATCACCGCAATCAGCTTAAAATACCAGTGATTGGGATAACCGGATCAAATGGAAAGACTACTACCAAAGAGTTGATGCTCCAGGTAATGAGCACTACCTACAAAACCATGGCTACCAAGGGCAATCTAAATAATCATATTGGTGTGCCTTTAACCGTCTTATCCATTAAATATGACATAGAGATGGCCATAGTAGAAATGGGAGCCAATCATATAGGTGAAATTGCCAGGTTATGTGAGATTGCCCAGCCCACTCATGGATTGATTACCAATATCGGCCAGGCACATACCGAAGGATTCGGAGGGTATGAAGGAGTTATTAGAGGGAAGAGCGAGTTGTATCAATATTTAATTATAAATGGGGGTGAGGTTTTCATCAATTCACAAGATCAAGTGCTAAGAAACATGGCTAGACGATTTGAACAGCCTATATATTATCCGGAAGAAGATGATTTTTTACACATCACTCATACCAAATCAGATCCTTATTTAAATTTTATGGGGGAGCGAAATCTTGAAATACAGACCCGGTTAATCGGCGCCTACAACTTTAACAATGTGGCAGCAGCTTTATGTGTAGCAAAGTACTTTGAAGTATCTGCAGAAGTGGCTGAAGCAGCGGTGGCTGAATTTGTACCGACAAATAATAGATCTCAGGTGATACAAAAAGGAACAAATACCATAATCCTGGATGCCTATAATGCAAATCCCAGTTCTATGACTGCGGCATTAGATAACTTGCTCAACATGAAGTCGTCAGAAAAGGTAGCAATTCTAGGGGATATGATGGAATTAGGAACTGAATCCGCCAAGGCCCATAAAAATATTGTAGCCCTGACCGGAGAGGGCTTTTCTCAAGTATTGCTTTGCGGCCCGAATATGGAGGAGGCCAGCGACGTAAACTCACTTGCCAGGTATTTTTATAATAGGGATGAATTGGTAGGATTTTTGAAACAAAATCCCATTGAGAACAGTACCATACTAATAAAGGCCTCCAGAAGTATGGGGTTGGAAGAAGTGGTTGACTTTTTGTAGTTGTGAGTTTTGAATTTTAAGTGTTGAGTTTTTCCGTTGCGCGGGAAAAATGAACCTGTAACTTGCACCCTGCACCCTGCAAAACCTGCAACATTAGTTAATGTGGTATAATTGCTAATAATGAGATATTATTTATTCATGCTCTTCCTGCTAACTACCCTTCAGGCTTATACACAGGAAAAAGATCCTCAGTACCAGGATCCTCAAAATATGCTGGTAAAACCTACCAACACCGATTGTCAGGAGTTGCCGGAGACTTTCGAGGATTTGCCTGAAGCGCTTTCGGCAATTCAAAGTACTCGCTTTCACTACGATCAAAAGATAAAAACAACCCGAAAAAGTGGTTTGATGCAAGCCAGGTGGGTGTCTTGTGATTTTAAGACAGGGTTTCTGTTAATCCGTTATGACGGCAAAGACCAGGTCTATCCAAACATTGATATTCAACTCTGGGAACAATTCCAGCAAACCGCCGATATTGATGGCTTTTATTTTAAACATATTGAGAATCTTCAAACCATAGACTGACAAGTGAGCCAGACTAAAAAAATTTTACTATTCCTAAAGGACCTGAGAAAGAATAACTCCAGGGAGTGGATGCAAGACAATAAATCTGAATACTTAAATCAAAAGCAGGAGTTTATTGAGTTAGTGCAAGCCACCATAGTGGGGTTATCTGGTTTTGATCAAAATCTAATTGGACTCGAGCCAAAAAATTGTATTTTCCGGATTAATCGAGATATTAGATTCTCAAAAGATAAGACCTTATACAAAACGCATTTTGGCGCCTATATGGCAGCTGGTGGAAGAAAGTCCATGCTGCCTGGGTATTATTTGCATCTGGAGCCTGGGAACAAGTCAATTCTGGCGGCCGGTCTTTATCGTCCGGGGAGTGACCTGCTGAATAAGGTTAGACAGGAGATTGATTATAATGGACAGGATCTACTGTCAATTGTAGAAAATGGTTGGTGGAAAAAAGAATTGGGACCGTTGGAAGGTGAGCGGCTTATCAAAGCACCCAAAGGTTACTCGATGGATCATCCTTTGATCAAATATCTCCAATTAAAGAGTTTCCTAGCGGTGCTGCATTTGAAGGACTCTGAGGTGACAGTCCAAAATTTTCAAAATAGTGCAATTAAAAAATTTAAGCGCTTCTATCCTTTGGTCAACTATCTGAATATAGCTATCTCCTGAAACTAACCCAGGTACTATTTGAATTGGTATTGAATTTTTTACCAGTAGTCAATCTATTTAATTTGAGGAAGCTATGGAATGAAGTTAAGTTCTAAATTCCTCATTTTATGAAAACTTTTTCAGTATTAATTTTATTAAGCGGCTGTCTGTTTTTTTCAGCTCAGGCACAGGAACACCATCAGTATGTTCCTAACGCCAGGCAAGCTGTTCAGAAATCGCGCATGCAGCAGTCACAATACTTTGAGCTTACCAACCATCAGGTAAATAAGCGACAGGGGTCACTACAAACCGTTTCTAAGACAAAACAGGTAAACTACCAATTGGAACGTCTCATAGCCATTGATGGTCCAAAGCGACGTGGGAAAAAAAGTGGAGATTCTACATTTGCTAAATTGGCAAGCAACAATAAGAGATAGTATTTCGGCTGCTATTTACGAAGTGCCGTACTGTCGGCAACATCAAAGTCAAAAAAATCTCCCTCGTCAAGTTCTTGTGGAGAATCATTGGCTCCTTTGTTTTTAACGGCATTACGAAACTCCCATTTTTCTTCTTTCAGGTCTCGTTTGATCTTGTTTTTTACCGCAGCTTTATCGTAAACTACCCGGTAATCGTGGGTTGTTCCAATAATTTTCAGGAATAAGTTGGTGTTTAATCCGTCGTCCTCAATTGCCCCGAAATATTCATCTTTGTCTTTTTTGGAGCTTTTTATGGGCACTTTTAGCCGATAATTGATGTCTTGATCAAAGGTATGAGTACCATTAACCGCAATGGTGGTAACATTTGATTGAACCACCATATTTGGCAGATAGATTTCCCGGTCTTTTATATGTACTTTATTCTTTAAATCAGCAAAACTCAAATTCCTCAAATCTTGGCTGTCTATATAAGTCGATAATTTTTGGAGAGGTTCAAAATTATTTAATTCACCATTTTCGATTACCAATCCCGCATCGACCACGAGATCGGATGAATTGAACCGTAGGTGATCGTCAAAGGTCATATATGTATCTATTTCAGCAAATGCCTGCCCCTTCAGGTGTCTGTCTTTCAGAAAATCTTGTCCAAAGTTCTCAAAAACATAAAATAAACTATCAAGGTATATTCCTTGGTAGGAAGACTTAGTATAAACTTTGATCCGTTCTTTTTGACGACCATCCACCCGACCATCCATGGTTATTTTACCGCCCAAAGTCTCGAACTTTATGTGTTGACCATGTGCTACCTGGTCTGATATCCGCAATTTGCCCTCGATCTGACTACCCCTGAATCTTCTGAACTTCAAATGATCGATTTTACAATTAAAGGTCAAAGCGAGCCTTGGGTTGATTTCAAAAGAAGTATATGACTGTTTGCCTACCACCGTTTGGTCTCTGGCTTTGGTATTACCTGTAAGCAATTCATCCAGATCTATATTTTTACTTTGCAGATCCGCCTCAATACCGATTGGTTGGTTTTTGGAGAAGATAAAAGCAATTATATTTCTAAACAATCCATTGAGAAGAAAGTCACTGTTGCCAATTACACCTTTAAAATCGCTGATAGCTAGATCCCTCCCATTAAAGAGCAGATGCCCATTGAAATTATTAAAGGGCAGGCTGTTCTTTTCGAGACTAAAATTCAAGTCGTCAATAAATATTTCTCCGGAAGTTTTAAACTTGCCAACAAGATTTGGGGATTTCAGATAATTAACAGGACCGTCAAAAGCTATGTCAATCTGCATGGTCCCAGTGGCCTCGGTTACTTTTCCGGGAGGCAGAAAACGCACCCATGAATTTAGATCTAATGTTCCTTCAAAATCACCTTTGATATGATGGGTTTCAAGGTTTTTAATTTCAAGGTTTCCACCAAATGGTTGTGATTCCATTACTCCCCGAATATCTTTCAGGGAAAGTGTGGCTTTGGATAAATCGTTTGCTTTAGTGCTGTAAAAATTACCTGATAGATAAACCCCTTCAATACCTTTCTTGTAATTAGGGTGAAAGAAGGAGGCATTTTTACAGCCAAAGGTTATTTGGACTTCAGGGTTCTTATCGGTAGCGGCCGATCCAACTAAACGCCCCTCAAAATAAATCTCACCTTTACTTTTGTACTTCCTGAATTTCTGACTAAGGTCTTCAGGAAGCAGCGAGAGGACCGTTTGAATGTTGGTATCTCGACCTTTAACCACTATATCCAGGGTATTGTCAGATCCCTGATAGTACCCATTTAAAAGGAAAGTTGATTCGCTAACAGTTATTTCCGTTTCTTGGATATACCATTTCTTATCGGGCTGCTGATATTGGATATTCGCCTTCACAGTAAGGGGTTGGTCTTTAAAGTATTGGTGTGGTCCAATTGTCAGTGCCTCCGAAGTCACATCCCCTTCCAGGTGAACATCGTAAACTTGTGCCTGGGCCGATAATGATGCGATAACTTTATGGGCCTGCAGCTGATACTCTTGATTTCTTAAAAGATCCAGATAGATAACCGCGATATTTTGTAAATGTATCTTCTCTAATTTAAATCCGACCTCTTTCTGGTGGCGAGTAGTATCTTTTTTTACAATAGTAAAATTGTTATCTCCCAGCTCCGTTTGCACTAGAAATAGTTTTCCTTCTTCCATATGGATTTGATCCACGATCCATTGTCCTTGCATTATGTCCCAGGCATTGAAGGTAAAAGAAAGACTACGTGCCGTGGCTAAGGTATCACTAGGACCTGGTAAACTTCCATCTACAACCACTTCCCCCAATACCATGGTAACATGGGGAAAATTTTCCCACCAGGAGGCTTTAATGCTTTCGGCTTGAATAGGGGTATCTATTTTTTGATTGGCTTCGGCAATGAATCTTGAGACCAGTTGGTCCTGATAAATATATATAAGTACCGCTCCGGCTACACAAAACAGTAATAATGCCAGACTCAAAAAAAATACAGACTTTTTAAAAAATCTAAGGGCGTCCATGCCTGCGCAAATTTATTAATTACAGATGCAATGACCGCGGAACTTACAGAAATCTTTCAATCTTGGCCACAGTATGATAATGCCCTTAAACTCTTTTTAGTATAATTTTGACTATTTACTTTATTAAATATGGGTGATATTTATACTTATTGTTGTACAGCCAAAAAAGGGATGCCAAACATGGCATCCCTTTGTACTTGGTTAAATTCTGATCTCAGTCTGCCACTGTATTTTTTTCTTCATCACAATGACCTGGTCCTATATCCCCCTTTGTTGTAGCTGTCTAATTTCTGGGAAAGTGCTATAAATGCTTTTCTGGTGGTATTATTACCCTTCAAATCACTTATCTGAGCCGGTGTATAAGTTTTAAACAAAGTTTTAGCATCGGCTAGATCGTCATTCACATCCGATGTGCTAGCCCCGCTGAGTTTATTTAAAACAGCGCAGGGCCACCGAACATTTCATTGGGTGTACCCAAATCCCAGTCACCACCGGTGGGATTGGAACTATCAAAGATCATAGCAGCATTTTGACCTGGGAATAAAATATAAATAAAATAATATTTAATTATATTATACATATAATAGATATGAAACTATATTTTAAAAAAAGTATAATATGATTGTCTGGAAAAAGAGGCTTTTTACGTCGTTAGATTAAATTCAACATTTTAACAATCTATATCATGGCAAAATATCTTTATTTATTTAGAGGAGGAGAGGCAAATATGGCAGAACTTTCTCCGGAAGAAACTCAAGAGCACATGCAAAAGTGGGGCGCCTGGATGCAGGGTTTAGCAGAAAACGGAAAACTAATCGATGGCCTTCCATTGAATAAGTCTGGAAAAGTAGTAGAAAAGGCCGGAGAACTAATCCATGACGGCCCATATACTGAGGGGGCAGAAATGGTTGGAGGCTATATGCTTATAAATGCTGAATCGTTTGAAGAAGCGTTGGAGACAAGTAAAGGGTGCCCGATATATGAAAATGGGGGGAGTACCGAGGTGAGAGAGATCATGAGTATGAACATTTAGCATCTCCCGCAAGGTGTTTGTGGCCCTTTTTAAATTTTCCATTAACCTAAATTTTTTAATTTTAAGACTCAACTGAAACAGTTGGGTCTTTTTACTTCTAATGGCATTTAATCTAGATATTGATTTTAAAGAAGAGTTTTCCAAACAAGTAGCTCTATTGGCCCACGGGTTTGGTGTTGATAAGATGGAACTTATTGAAGATGCTATTCAAGAGGCATTTTATAAAGCATTAAAGATCTGGCCAAATAGTCCACCTAAAAATCCAAAAGGATGGATATATCGAGTAGCACGAAACAATTTAATCGACAAGCTCAGGCAAAAGAAACACCTGAGTATTGACCAATACCATTATAAGATAAGTAATGAGGACGAACTTTGGAATGACCCGCAACATATCCGTGATAATCAGTTAAAAATGATATTTGCATGCTGCCATCCGGGTCTGAAAACAGCTGACCAATTACTTTTAAGTTTGAAATTTCTTTGTGGATTTGGCATAGGACAAATCGCCAGAGCGCTTTTGAAATCCCCAAGTGCGGTTGAAAAAGCAATTTCCAGGGCCAGAGTTAAATTCAAACAAGTGGCCAAGAATCTTGAGATACCAGAAGTGGCCAATCTAAAGGACCGAATCGATGGAGTATTAAAAGTAATCTACCTACAATTTAATGAAGGCTACAAAGTTTCCGAAGGCACTCAATTGATCAACAAGGACCTCTGTATAGATGCCATTCGACTGGGTGAGTTTTTAGCCACCTATCCTGAGCTTGCCGTTCCGGAGCTTTTAGCGCTATTGGCTTTGATGTATTTCCAGGCATCCCGGCTTGAAGCCAGGATGGATGAAAGCGGGAATATATTGACCCTTGATCAACAGGATAGAAAACATTGGAATTATAAATACATTCTTCAGGGCAACATCTATTTGAGCAGGGCAGCTACTGGTTCCAAATTAAGTCGATATCACCTGGAGGCGACCATCGCAAGCTTCCATTGTGCATCAAAAAGTTATGACAAAACAAATTGGCCAGCTATAGTTGAATGGTATGACCTGGCCATCCGAACCAAGCCAAGCAAAAGTTACCGTCTAAATAGACTCATTGCCGCCAGACAATACATGGATGCAAAAACCATTCTTGAGCAGGTTAATGAATCCCTCCTCCCTAATAATCAATTTACCTGTATTTTCTTAGGAGATCTTAACAAGGACCTGGGAAATAATAAAACCGCATTGGCCCATTATCAGAAAGCTGGTAATTTTATTTTGAATAAACCGGAAAAGGATTTTATTGCCTCAAAAATTGACCAATTATCGACTAAAACACCTCAGTGAAATCAAAATAAATTCCCGTTGAATCTCTGCCGAACCCAAAATCAATTCTGAGATTCATCCGTGGCTGGACTTCAAATCGATAGCCAAAACCAAAATTGGGGAGCCACTTCTCAATATTGTTGACTCCATTGAATATGGTACCAGATCCTAACCATGTGGTAAATCCATGAGCGCTCAGTTCGCCAAGGTGATTGAGAAACATATGGCGATATTCTGCTGTGAAATGCATCCCAGCAACATCCCGGTACTGTCCCTTTATATAGCCTCGCATTTCCCTGCTACCGCCAAGTTTTGTCATTTCCGCCCATGGGACATCGCCATAGCCAAATCGGCCCTTATACCTAAAGGCAATTGTTTTGCCTTCCCGCTCTAGCTGTCGGTAATGCCGCAGATCCAGTAAGACAGTTTGATAATCATTGTCGCTACCTAGGCCGGAAGCATAAATAATAGTTGAGAGATTAGCAAAAATCCCCTTCCAGGCATTTACTACAATGTCCCTGCTATCATACTGCAAGGAAAACCCAACTCCGGCATTGTAATTTTTAGGACCAAACTCAATAAAAGTCGGATCTTCTTCCATAACAGGGTTAGTTTCTACAGCATTTGTATAGTTGAAGTCAAACAATATACCTACGTACAACTTGGGGCGGATGCGGTAAAGAAATTCGGAATTGAAAGCCCACCCCTGTCGAGTATAGAGGGTAGTGGTGTCGCTTTTAGGTATTGAAACTGCACTGTTATATCCTACTCCGAAGTAGTCATCCTTTGCGTCACTAATGGCTGCCAATACATTAATTCTCACACGGTCTTTCCACCAAAATGATTTTAGTTTGGCCCCAAAAACGATATTTCCCCGGGTAGAAGTAATAAATGTAACCGGTAGAGACGATCGCTGTATCAGGGTATCATTACGATTTGTTTTAAAACTCAACAATCCGCCCACTGCAAAAAGTAATCCTGCATCCGGAGTATAGCCCGGACCGATCATAGGGCTCAAAAAGGGCAACCCGGCCTCAATCCGCTCTTTTTTAAGTTTCTTTCTTCTTTCAGTAAATCCTTTAAGTCCGGTTGACTGAGCGAGACCTTCATAAGCCAGCATTGTAATTAGAATTAGCGCCAATAAATTCCTTGTCCAGGCAGTCATGGATCATTAGCAATATATTAATTGGATTTTAAAAATCTCAAATTGTATTTCAGGGATAATTTAATTTAATCTTATATATTTGTCTCCTCAAATAAAACTAATAATTTAGAACATAATATCATGAGAACCCTATTAAAACTAACATTTGCACTATTGGTAATTCCAATCTCCATGTCGGCACAGTCCAACGTAGAAGAAGTGGATTACATCCAATCCATCTTTGGTATGGAAAAAAAAGCTATCATTGCGGATTTCATTAATCTTGATGAGGCGGCGAAAGACGCATTTTGGAATGATCCGCAACATATTAAGGACAATCAGTTAAAAATGATATTCGCATGTTGTCACC
>CAZAWQ010000418.1:0-7288 GCA_964488585.1 uncultured Roseivirgaceae bacterium | reverse complement strand
TCCATAGCTTTGGGTAGATCTCAAGACTATCAGGACCTGGTGTTAGATAAAGGTTATCAGACCAATCATCAACTTGCTGTTAGCGGAGGAAGTGAGAAAACTCAATTCAACATTTCTATGGGCTATTTTAAGGACCAGGGGATTATTAAGAATATGGACTACACGCGCGTCACTACTAGGATAAACGTTGATCACAGGATATCTGATCGATTTAAAATCGGAGTAAGTGCCGCTGCCGCTTTTTCCATAAATAACTGGGGTTCTGGTGCCACCATGAGAGAAGCCGTTGCCAACAATCCATTAGGATTACCAATAGATGCAGAAGGCAACTTGCGATTTTTGCCTACCAACGATGGTATACGAACCAATCCTCTAAATGAGTTGGTTCACAATGCCTATGTTGATGAGCGAAGAGTAAATCGAATGTTCATACCAATTTACCTGGAAGCCAATATAATAGAGGGCCTAAATTATAGACTTAACTTTGGTCCGGACCTTCGGTTCGAGAGGAGAGGAGAGTTTAGAGGAAGTCTTACCAACGACAATCGTGGCGGGCCAGCTGATGCCGGCATGTCAAACACTTCGGAGGTTGGATTTACCCTGGAAAACATCATCAACTATGATAAAACCTTTGGAGATAATCACCAACTAGGAGTAACCCTGCTTCAAAGTATTCAGCAATTAAGATTTGAAGGTTATGGCACCCAAGTCTCTAATTTGCCTTATGAGAGTCAGCTGTTTTACAACATTGGGACCGCTGAGGTAAAAGGTAATCTCGCAAGTACTTTGCAAGAATGGCAATTAGCTTCCTTTATGGGAAGAGCGAACTACTCCTTTAAAGACAAGTATTTGTTCCAGGTTAGTCTGCGGGCCGATGGTTCTTCACGACTGGCTGAAGATAACAAATGGGAGTACTTCCCAGGTATTTCTGCCGGATGGAGGATAATTGATGAGGATTTTATGTCTGATACCAATTTTCTAAGTGAGTTAAAACTACGGGCTTCCTATGGAGAAGTTGGTAATACTTCTGTGGCTCCATACCAGACTGCGGGAAGATTAAGAAGAACTACCTATGCGTGGGACGAAAGCCCGGCATTTGGATATGGGCTGGAAGAGATACCCAATGATGATCTTAAATGGGAGGTTTCAAAAACGGTAGATGTAGGTGTTGACTTCGGTCTTTTTGCCGGCAGACTGTGGGGTTCATTTGACTGGTTCAGTACCAACACAGAGGACCTTCTATTAGCTAGAAACCTGCCTTATAGCTCTGGTTATCAAAGCGTTTTACAAAATGTGGGATCTACTAAAACCAATGGTGTGGAGTTGGACTTACACGCTAACATACTTGATAACCCAGATGGGTTCTCATGGAAAGTAGATTTTAATATAGCCAGCTATAATGAAGAGATCACGGACCTGGCTCTAAAGGATGAGAATGGGAACTCCCTTGATGATGCCGGTAATGATTGGTTTATCGGACAGCCGATCAGGGTGTTCTATGATTACCTGAAAATAGGCATCTATCAAAGTAATGAAATTGACCAGGCACGGGATATGGAGAATAAGGAGCCAGGTGAGATCAAATTGCAAGATGTGGATGGAGACGGCGTGATTACTCCGGACGACAGGATAATTGTGGGTACAGATATACCAGATTTCTTTGGGGGGATAACCAACAAGATAGGCTTCAAGGGATTTGATTTTAGTTTCTTTTTCTACTTTAAGACTGGTCAAACAATTGACAGTCGCTTTCATGACACCAACAACACCTTATTTGCCCGTTATAATAACCTAAATGTAGACTATTGGACTATTGACAATCCTACTGATGCGTACCCTAGACCTAATCAGAATCAGGAACGCCCCAGAGACGATGATACCATGCGCTATTTTGAAGGCGGATTTATTAAACTTAGAAACGTGACCCTGGGGTATAATTTCCCAGTTTCTCTTACCGACAGGTGGGGGATGTCAAGTTTAAGGGTATATGCCACCGCACAGAACCCTTGGTTCTCAGCCAAATACGATACCTGGGATCCGGAAATAGATGAAAACGATATCGAATCTGGTAACATTCCAACCAGTAAGATATTTCTCTTAGGGTTAAGTGTAAAATTCTAATATTAAAAATAGAACGATGAAAAATAATATAATAATATTTTCCTTGCTTGCCATATTCGGTGTGGTAAGCCAGTCTTGCGAGGATTACCTGGAAGAGGAACTAATATCCGGTGTTTCAGCTTCCTCCTACTATACCACTGCCGCCGGACTTGAGGATGCGGTGAAAGCCACTTATAGTGAAATGAAGCCATTTTTTGGGCCGGAGCGTGGTTGGACCATGATGGTTTTCGGTACTGACGTACATATGAACGGAGCTGATGGTAGTCACAAAGCCATTAACCGGTATGATGGAGGACTTAATCCAGACCAAAGATTTGTTAGAGAAGTCTGGAGGGATTTCTATCGGGGTATTAATCAGGCGAACGCAGTAATTAATCGAGCAACTGACCTGACTGATGTAGATGAAGATCTCAAACAACAAAGAATAGCTGAAGTACGGTTTTTGAGAGCTTTTTACTACTTTATTCTGACAGAAACTTACGGTGATATTCATTTGTCCCTGGAAGAAACAGAAGGAGTGGAAACAACGGCCAATCGGACGGCTCAATCTGAAATTTACAGCCAGGCCATAATTCCTGATTTAGAGTTTGCCATTAGTTTACTACCTGAAACTCAAGCGGATAAAGGCAGGGCTACCAAACCTGCAGCACAATTTCTGCTTGGCAAGGTTTTATTGACTAAAAGTTATAGAACTTTTGGTTCTGCAGCAGATGCAACCGCCGCCGAAACTTTATTGAGCAATGTAATTAACGACTATGGATTTACCCTGGCCAGTGATTATAGAGAGTTGTTTGGACTTAACGGTAGAGATGAGGCTGAATTTATTAGTACCTGTGAAGACCTGTCAGAGCATATATGGTTGGTTCAAAATTCCAAATCACAAGTAGATGAGGGAATTGATGGTGATGGCCACAGGGGGCATTTATATTTTCTTTTTGAATATGACGTGAGACCTGGAATGTTACGGGACATCGCTAATGGTCGGCCATGGAAACGATTTCAGCCTACACCATTCAGCCTAAGTTTATGGGACAGAACTATTGATCGTCGCTATGACGACACCTACAAGAAGGTTTGGTATTCCAACAACGAAGCAGGGATACCCACTTGGACACAGGAAGAAGCAAATAATGGATGGGTCTCCTCTGGATTAGTGGGACAGCCAAAGTATGCCCTTGGAGACACAGCAGTATATTTCCCCGGACCGGGACAAGATGCTTTATGGCCTCCGGACCGCAAGGGAAGCGCCCCCTATTTGGTCATCACTTCCGATGACTACACGGAAAAATTATTCCCATCTCTCAATAAATGGATCGATGATACGCGACCTGACAGACAAAAAACGCAAGGTCAGCGAGACTTTTATCTTATGCGTTTGGGAGAAGCCTATTTACTCCGTGCAGAAGCGAGATTTCAGCAGGGTGATCTGGGTGGCGCCGCCGAGGACATCAACGTGATCAGGACCAGGGCCGCCTGGCCTGGCATGGAAGCAGCTATGCAGATTGTTGCGGGTGATGTCACCCTGGATTTCATCCTGGATGAACGAGCCAGGGAGTTGGATGGGGAAGGACAACGTTGGTGGGATTTGGTACGAACCGGAAAACTGGTTGAGCGCGTACGGCTTCATAACCCGCAAGCTGCACCTAACATTCAGGATTACCATATTTACAGACCGATACCACAGGATCAGATTGACCGAACTGAAGGTGGTTATGGACAGAATTGTGGCTATCCTGGAGCTTCTTGTTAGCCTAACAACTTAAAATAGGTTTAGTTAAAAGTCTGACTCTTTAAAATAGAGTCAGACTTTTATGTGGCGTGATTTGGTTACTAAGAAGTCTACTACTAAATTAAAGGCAATTACTAATGGGCGGATTTGACCAACAAAACTTCTCATAATCCCTGATTAACATCATAAATACTATGACGGAAATAAATCGCTGGTTTTCAGCATTGATAATAGGTTTACTAGTAGCTTCAGCCATTGAAAGTTCTGGGCAAAATTGGCAATCGCTAATGCCTGAAAAAGATCTTAAGGGTTGGAAGCAACTTGGTGGAACCGCCAAATATAAACTGGTGCCAGGTGCTATTGTTGGGACTACCGTATCAGACACACCAAATAGCTTCTTGACTACTGTTGAAGAGTACGGAGACTTTATCTTGGAGTTCGATGTTTGGGTGGACCCATCATTTAATTCAGGTGTGCAAATAAGAAGTAATAGCATTCCGGAATATAGGGATGGAAGGGTGCATGGTTATCAGGTAGAACTAGATCCAAGCTCCAGGGCGTATTCCGGGGGAATTTATGATGAAGCCAGAAGGGCCTGGTTATATCCACTTTCCAGAAATACAAAAGCTAAAAAGGCATTTTTAAATGGTCAATGGAACCAAATGAGAATTGAAGCGATTGGCAGTTCGATCAGGACCTGGATCAATGGTGTGCAATGCGCTAACCTGACAGATGACCTCACAGGTAAAGGATTCATCGGTTTACAGGTGCACGGAGTAAATCAACCAGAACAAGTGGGTAAACAAGTTAAATGGCGTAACATGAGGATCCTAACGGAAGATTTGCAAGACCATCGTAAGCCACAGGACCCTGAAGTGCCTGAAATTAGTTATTTAATCAACCAGCTTTCAGAACACGAGCAACGTACTGGGTGGAGGTTGCTGTGGGATGGAGCATCTTCAGACGGATGGCGTGGTGCCAAGCGCACTGACTTTCCTGAAAGTGACTGGAGCATGGAGGATGGAGTACTCACTATTGAAGCAACAGGCGGCGGGGAATCAATAGGGCCTGGTGACATTGTTACCATCCAACAATTTTCTGATTTCGAGCTTGAGTTGGAGTTCATGTTAACCGAAGGAGCCAATAGCGGAATCAAATATTTCGTTCAACCTGAATTAAACAAAGGAGAAGGTTCGGCCATCGGCTGTGAATATCAGTTATTAGATGATAAGACCCATCCGGATGCGAAAATGGGGGTAAATCAAAACAGAACCCTGGCGGGGCTTTATGACATGATAGCCCCTGAAAACCTGTCGGTACCTGGAAGAAGTAAGCAATTCAAGGGAATTGGCAAATGGAACAAAGCGCGCATTGTATCAAAGAATGGAAAGGTGTCGCATTGGCTGAATAATGAGAAAACTGTTGAGTATGACCGGTTTACACCTATGTTCAGGGCCTTGGTAGCCTACAGTAAGTACCAAAAGTGGGAAGACTTCGGTCAGTGGCCTCAGGGACACATATTATTACAAGATCATGGAAATACAGTACATTTCCGGAGCATTAAAATACGAGAGTTTTAATCTTAAAATATCAATCATGAAAAATACTACACGCAGAAAATTTATCAGGAATACAGCCTTGACAGGGGCAGGCCTTACCTATGCGATTTCTGCGAAAAGCTATGCAAACATTTGGGGAGCCAACGATCGGGTAAATCTGGCGGTTGCCGGCATTAATGGTCGAGGAAATGCCCACATAAGTGCAGCGAGGAACTTGGGAACCAAGACCCGGGTAATAGCACTATGCGATGTTGATAATAGAGTCTTCAGTAAAGTACTTAAGAAGTATGCCGACTTTGTGGACAACAAGGTGGCTACCTATGAAGACATTAGAGAAGTTCTTGAAAATAAGGATGTTGATGCCCTGACTATAGCCACTCCTGATCACTGGCATGCGCCCATGGCAATAATGGGAATGCAATCCGGAAAGCATGTTTTTTTGGAAAAACCCTGTTGTCATAACCCACGAGAAGGTGAATTGTTGATTGAAGTTCAACGTCAGACTGGCATGAAAGTGCAAGTTGGTAATCAACAACGGTCATCCCTGACTTCTAATAAAATAATTGATGAGATTAAAGAGGGAGTGATTGGAAAACCAAGTTATGCAAAAGCCTGGTACGCAAATACCAGAGGGAGCATTGGCAGGGGAAAGGTAACGGAGGTTCCTGATTGGCTAAACTGGGAAATGTGGCAGGGGCCAGCACCAAGGAAACCCTATAAAGACAACATAGTCCATTATAACTGGCATTGGTTTTGGAATTGGGGTACCGGCGAGATCAACAACAATGGCCTGCATGAATTGGATGTATGTCGTTGGGCTTTGGGGGTTGATATACCAAACCATGTGGCCTCTTCGGGAGGACGCTACCATTTCAATGATGACTGGGAGTTTTATGATACTCAAGTGGCAAGTTTTCAATTTGACGATGGTAAAATGATCACCTGGGAAGGCCGGAGCTGTAATGGGTACCCATTCAACAAAAGAAGCAGGGGAGCCACCATTCATGGCGATAATGGCACTGTTTTACTAGACCGTGGTGGGTTTGAGCTTTACGACAAGTCTGGTAAATTAATAAGGGAAGAAACGGAAAAAGGATCAAACGCTTCTTCATCCCAGGACCTTTTAGGAATCGGAGGTCTGGACAATTTGCATATGCTCAACTTTATTCAGGCAATTCAGCAGGATGAAGCACTTAAATCCCCAATAGAAGAGGGTATTAAAAGTAATTTATTATGTCACCTTGGAAATATGTCGCAGAAGGTTGGACGTGAATTGAGCGTTGACACAAGATCCGGAAAACCTAAGGATGATAAAGCCATGGACATGTGGTCCAGGTCTTACCAGGAGGGGTGGGAGCCCAAGGTTTAATGGGAAGTTGATAGTGGATCCCTTATTTGATCTATCAGGTAAAACGGCAGTAGTAACTGGAGCCGGTGGTGTACTTTGCTCGGAGATCGCACGGGTCTTGGCAGATCGTGGTGTTAAAGTAGCCCTGCTTGGGCGCACCCTAAAAAATGTTCAGGTGGTTGCCGAAGAAATTATACGGCGGGGAGCTAAAGCCAAAGCATATCAATGTGATGTACTTGAAGAGGATAATCTTCAATCGGTTAGGAAGCAAGTAAATGAAGACCTTGGAAGTTGTGATATTCTCATCAACGGCGCCGGAGGAAATCACCCGGAGGCTACTACGGATACTACTGTATTTGAGGGTTTTAATGATAGCGTTCGAACATTTTTTGATTTACCGGTAACCGCATTTCAACAAACCTTCGATCTGAATCTAACCGGTACCCTGCTGCCTATAAAGGTATTTGCACAAGATATGGTGAAGAAAGAAGGGTCGGTGGTGATCAATGTTTCTTCCCTGAGCGCCTTCAG
>CAZAWQ010000417.1:0-2746 GCA_964488585.1 uncultured Roseivirgaceae bacterium | reverse complement strand
ATGCGACTGCCGGGAGATTGCTAATAGAAGGTGATATTCCTGTAATGATCATCAATTAATAAATAAAATACAGCCAGTGAAAAAATCTGAAATAAACTTTACCATCGAACTAGATAATGACAATATTCCCAATAAAATTTACTGGCGAGCAACTGATAATCCGGAAAATGAACCATTGGAAACTAAGTCACTGGCGATCTCACTCTGGGACCACCAACAAGCAAATACGCTGCGTATTGATTTATGGACCAAAGACATGCCCGTCCATGAAATGAAGAGGTTTTATGTTGACGCCATGGGAGGTATGGCACAAAGCATTCAAAACGCTACAGGGGATAGCTTTATGGCTCAGGAACTAAACGCATTATGTGAGAAATTCGTAGAATATCTTCGAAAGGAACCGCCAGAAAACCCGGAATAACTCAATCCCTTGATATTTAGTGTACTGATTTATCGAAATACCAATTTTTTATATAAATTGTAATAATGCATCCATCAAAGTTGCCTTATTGCGATTATTGAGATTATTCTGCCTGCAATTGACAATTTATTAATGCACAAAGCATAAACCTATGAGAAATCACTTCATACTGCTATCCCTAAGTCTATCCTTGGTATTAGCCATTGGTACCTCATCCACAATCAACGCTCAAACCTCCGTATCAGGAAGTGTGACAGAAGCTGAAACAGGTGAGACATTGATTGGGGTAAATATTGTGGTAAAAGACCAGGTGGTGGGTACAATAACAAATATTGACGGTAATTTTGACCTTTCAATTCAACAGTCTCCTCCCTTTACCTTACGTATATCAATGATTGGGTTTGTAACTCAAGAGATTGATATTACTGAAAGCGAAGTATCCGGACTGGCTCTCCAGTTATCGGAAAATGTGCTGTTGGGACAAGAAATTGTAATCTCTGCATCCAGGATTGAAGAGGGCATAATGCAATCACCGGTTACCGTTGAAAAAATGGACATCCTGGCCATTCAACAAAGTGCTGCCCCGAATTTTTTCGAATCCCTCTCTCATATAAAGGGAGTGACTACCAGTACCGGGAGTCTTACTTTTAACTCCATCAATACCCGTGGATTCGCAACCATTGCCAATGTTCGGTTTGTAACCTTAGTAGACGGAATGGACATCTCTGCTCCGTTGTTAAATTTCCCCACCGGTAACCTGATAGGAATTTCAGAGCTGGATGCCGAGAGCGTGGAATTGGTCCCGGGTGCGGCCTCTGCCCTATATGGGCCCAATGCTTTTAATGGGATACTGTTCATGAATAGCAAGAGCCCCTTTGATTATCAGGGCTTCAGTGCACAGATGAAGATTGGTGTTACTGATTCCGACGCTGGAGGAACAGACGGATTATACAACTTCGGCTTTCGATATGCCAAGGCCTATAATAACAGATTTGCCTTCAAAGTCAATTTCAACATTCTAACCGCCACTGATTGGATTGGCAATGATTATATCACCGACCGGGTGATTCCCGGCAACCCCGAGGGTGCGCCGAATTTCGATGGGTTGAACACTTATGGAGATGAATTTGTAATCGCTGGAAGCATTGCAGCCTTGACCGGTATTCCTGAGTTAGCTCCTTTGGGTGATATCGACATACGAAGAAGAGGCTTTAAGGAAGAAGTACTGCTTGATAGTAGAGACGCCAAAAGTATCAAAGCGAATGTGGCGCTTCATTACCGGTTAAATGACAAAGTAGAAGCCTTGTATAATTATCGGTTTGGACTGGGAAGTTCCATCTATCAGGGATCTGCAAAATTTGTCCTGAGGGATTTTACCCAACAATTTCATAAACTGGAATTTAGGGGTGACAACTTCTTTGTCAGGGCCTACCATACCCAAACGGACGATGGTGATTCCTATAATATGGACGCTTTGGGTATTTTTACCAATGAGCGAATATCTCCTTCAGCAGCTGAATGGGTGCCCACCTATTTAGGCACATATGTGGCTGTAATACAGGGATTAATTCCAGGAGTACCTGGCGGTGACAAGAAAACCGCACATGATGCTGCTCGATTTGCTTCTGACTTTGGACGTAATAACCTGACACCAGCCGAGCTACAAAGCCATATAAATGCCACCCGAAATGCCAATCTGCAAATTGATGAGAACGGCGCGGGATTTATTGAAGGCTCCAGATTATTACATGGAGAGTTCAACTACAATTTTAAGAATCAAGTCGATTGGGCCGAACTGCAGGCGGGGGGTAATTTCAGAAGATACAGTATATATTCAGCAGGGACCATCTTTGACGAGAATATGAATGAGGACGGTACATTTGACCGGGTGAATATCAGTGAGTGGGGCGCCTACTTTCAAATCGGCAAGCAACTTGGCGATTTGAAACTGACCGGTTCTCTGCGTTATGACAAAAATGAAAATTTCGACGGCCAGGTTAATCCGAGGTTATCCGCGGTATACAGTGTGAACACCAATCATCATATTAGGGCCTCATTTCAGACAGGATTCAGAAACCCTGATTCCCAGGCGCAGTTTATTTGGTTTCCTACCGCCGCGGGCATCCTGGTGGGCAGCACCAAAGAAAATGCCGAACGTTACGGCATTCATAGTGGAAGTGGTGGTGCCGGGGCTTTGGATCCTGTGACCCTGCAACCCATTGAAATCGATTTTGTGGGGCCGGAGGAATTAACCGCATATGAGATTGGCTACAAAGGGTTAATAGCAGAACGGGTGTTGGTAGATATCAATTATTATCACAATGA
>CAZAWQ010000416.1:0-9067 GCA_964488585.1 uncultured Roseivirgaceae bacterium | reverse complement strand
ACAGATCCAGACTTCCCCCAGTTTATAGATCCTGTGAAGTTTAACTACCAGTTGGACACGCTTAGCCCTGCGCAGGACCAAGGCAGGCTATTGCCGATAATGACAGATCTTTTGGGAAACCCCAGGGATAACAAACCAGATATTGGAGCATATGAACGAATTGAATAAAATATGAAATTTTTCCAGCAAGAACTTCGGCTGCCTCCCTTCCCCCGGGGTTTTCACCTAATAACTGAAATCATTACTCAGGAATTTACAGATATGGAAGGACTTCGGGCAGGCCTTCTGCAGGTATTTATCACTCATACTTCAGCCAGTTTATGTTTGAATGAAAATGCGGATCCTACCGTCAGACAGGATTTTGAAAGCCATTTCAATAGGATGGTACCTGAAAATATGCCGTACTACAAACACACTATTGAAGGCCCTGACGATATGCCAGCTCATATAAAGGCAGCATTATTGGGGTCGAATGTGCTGGTTCCAATAACTAATGGAAAACTCAATGTGGGAACCTGGCAGGGAATTTATCTTTGTGAGCACCGTGACAATGGTGGAGCACGACGCTTAATTCTTAGTGCATATGGAGTTTAATTAGCTTCCAGATTTGGTATTCGTAAAGTAAAGGTAGTGCCTTCACGCGGCACAGAGTGCACCTGAATAATGCCTTGTAGCTTCTCCACGGTTTCTTTTACGATGTATAGACCAAGCCCTGAACCCTTAGAATCATCAGTAGCCCGGTAAAACATTTCGAAAATGTTGCCCACATGTTCTGGGTGGACCCCTTTACCATTGTCTGAAACCTGTATTACCGCATGATTTTGATCAAAGGTAACTTGGACTTTTATAAATGGGGTTTCCTTTGAAAGATCGTGATACCTGAAAGCATTTGAAACCAGATTATTGAATAAGATCTGTAATCGTTTAGGATCACTGTAGAAATTTTTATAGGGTTCGATTACCACCTTGGTTTCGATAGAGCCTGCTGTTGGCAGGTATTTAAGGTTGTCGAAGGTTTCCTGGGCTAGCTTTTCAAAGTGTACAGGTTCAGGATTTACATTAAGACGCGCGTTCCTGGAAAAGTGAATAATATCAGATATGAGGTTATCCAACTTGTTTACGCTGGCCCTCATTAGTTCCAAATAGCCATTTAATTTGGAGCTGCTGTTTTCCAACATGGCCACATTTACCAGCCCTAGAAGGGAGGTTAAAGGGGCTCTAAGGTCATGAGAGGCGCTATAAACAAATCTATCAAGTTCGGCATTGGTCTTTTTCAGTTCATCATTTTTCTCATGTAAAAGTACTTTGGAGCGTCTCAGATCTGAGATGTCTACGATTGCACCGTCAAATATGGGTTGTCCGTCAGCGTCCTTGGTAAGGATACTACTTAGAAATCCCCAAAAGGTGGTCCCATCCCGCTTCAGAAACTCTATCTGCTGATTTTTCAAGCATCCTTTGGTGGCTAATTCCCTGGTTACCCTGTCGCGATCACGTTCATTGACATACAGCTTTTCAGGGCTGATATTAATTGCCTCTTCAACGGTGAGTCCAAACATGCGGGCAAATGCCTTGTTTACATAAATGAAACCATTTTGTGGAGTACTGCGATAAATACCTTCGTTAAGATTTTCGTTAATAGAAACCAACAATTGCTCGTTTTCCTTTAGCCTTGCTTCTGTTTGTTTGATACCGGTGATGTCCTGTGCAACCGCTACTACACACTGCTCCCCATTAACTTCCACCAGATCAAGATTAAGAATAGTGTCAATGGCCCGGCCGTACTTAATTCGGAACCGTACTTCCAGGTTATGGACAAAGTAGTTATCCTTTAGTAGCCGTCCAATTCTGCTGGGGTCTTGATCATCAATCCAAAAACTCAATTTCAAAGCGCTGATCCCTACAATCTCACTCCTCTTGTACCCGCCCAATTTCAGAAAGGCATCATTTACCTCCAGTACCAAGCAGTTTCTCAACTTGAATATTGCCAGCGGCATTGGAGCCGAATGAAAAGCTTTGTTGTAAATATTGTCCGTTTTTGGGTATCCGTTAGACCAACCGGCTAGGGGTTTTGACATGGATGAACTGGAACCAAGAATTGACTTGCGATGATGAGTTTCGAAGAAACAAACAAACGCCTGACCGTTTTCGGATGAGGGAACCTCAAGCATTTGCATTCTGCAGATATATCCGCCGGTCAACTGTATAAACTCGGTAGCTTGATTCTCACCGTTAATAGCTTGTTTCAAAAGTTTAGAACACCTGGCTTGGATATAAGGATGAAGGATTTGGCCCAAATCGTTTCCTTCCTGAGGAGGACCGGTAAATACCGGAGCTTTAGGGCTACCATTGACACCCAAAATGCCCATTTCCTTATCGATTATTACATAAGGGTGTCCGAATGGGTTGATCAGTGTTTCAGAAATAAGCTCTCTATAACGCAATGGAATTTCTTAACTGTCTATAAATATGGTTTACAACGGGACCTTTAAGCTTCCGATTAAGGTACAGAAACACTATTATCATACCCTCTCAAATCATTGTAAAAAAGTACATCTAAGAGGTATTTGGAAAAATTAGGCCAGGGTGGAGTAGCCCATTAGTGTAAAAAACTTCCAATTGCTATATTTGTTCACACACAGAACAAACTAAATCTATCACAAAATGAAAGACCTACCCAGATTTTTGCTATTGCCCTTATTGCCTCTATTGCTTGGTTCATGCGGCTATAACCATATGGTGAGCCTGGAGGAATCTTGTGCCAGCCAATGGGCAAATGTGGAAAACGTCTATCAGAGAAGAGCAGACCTTATACCCAACCTAGTGAATACCGTTAAAGGTGCTGCACAAACAGAACAGGATATACTAACTGGCGTTATGGAAGCCCGAGCTAAAGCCACCTCTACTACCATTGATGCCAATAACCTCACTCCTGATAAGATCGCCCAGTTTCAACAGGCACAGGATGGGCTAAGCTCTGCATTGTCCAGACTGCTGGTTACAGTGGAAAGGTATCCTGATATAAAGTCCAATCAGAATTTTTTAGAACTCCAAGCTCAACTTGAGGGCACGGAAAATCGAATATCTGTAGAGAGGAAGAGGTTTAATGACCAGGTGAATTCATACAATTCATATATCCGTCAGTTCCCTCGGGTACTTTATGCAGGCTGGTTTGATTTTGACAAGAAGGGGTATTTCCAATCCACTCCCGGTTCAGAGCAAGCCCCAGAGGTCAGTTTTGACTAGCCACCATGAAGCCTTTCTATAAACTGCTGGATGAAGCCAAGATTGTTGCGGCCATCGGCGATGTTGAGCTTAAAGCTACCGCGGAGATTCGGGTCCATGTAGAGAAAAGATGTCAAATTGATGTTATGGACCGGGCCGCAGAGGTATTTGCTAATCTGAACATGCATCAAACCAGATATAGGAACGGGGCGTTAATTTATATTGCCTATGAGGATCATAAGTTTGCTATTATTGGAGATGCGGGGATCAACGCCAAAGTAGGACCACATTTTTGGCAGCAGAAACAAGAATTGCTTTCTGATCATTTCAGAAAAGCTGAATTCACGGTGGGAGTTTGTAAGACTATTGAAATGATAGGAGCAGAGTTACAAAAGTATTTCCCCTACGAACCCGGAGACACCAACGAGTTACCTGATGACATATCTTATGGAGACCAGTAAATGAAAACATGTTGGATAATCATATTCTGGTTAATCAGTGTTGGATTGACCGCTCAGGAATTCCCGCTTCCAGCTGATCCTCCCAAGTTAGTGAATGATTTTGCTGGATTGTTAACATCTCAGGAGCAGCACTTGCTAGAGGGAAAGCTTGGAGCTTATAACGACTCTACCAGTACACAGATTGCCATCGTTACCGTAGAATCTTTACACGGGTACGACGTAGCTGAATACAGCTTTGAACTGGCGGAATTGTGGGGCATTGGACAGGAAGGTGAGGACAATGGGATTTTGATTCTCATTGCTCCTAATGAAAGGCGTATGTTCATAGCTACGGGATATGGCGTTGAGGGTTATGTACCGGATGCTATTGCTAAAAGGATAGTAGAGGGTACCTTGAAGCCTAATTTTAGAAATGGATCTTATTTCGTAGGCCTGGACCAGGCAACAAATTTATTAATGGGTCTGCTCAGTGGGCAATTCTCACCGCAGCAATTGGAACAGGAAACTCCAGCTATTCCCTTCCTTCTACTAATATTTGTTTTTATTATTGTGATGTTCGTAATAATGAAAAAAGTAGGTCGATCCGGGGGGTACCGGGGACAGGGCGGTCATACCTACATGGGGCCTTATTACGGGGGCGCCACCTGGACTAATTTTAGTGGGGGACGAGGAACATTTGGTGGTGGAGGTGGGTTTGGGGGGTTCGGAGGTGGTAGTTTTGGTGGCGGGGGAGCTGGAGGAAGCTGGTGATCATTTTCGGACCACCAGGCACCCGGCTAAAATATCATGTAGACCCTGTTTCTTTTCGGTAATTCCGATCATAATGTACCCGATATAGATAACAAAAGAAGATAAGATCTTTCCCAAAAACCGGCCACTGGCTCTGGCAAATGAAATTCTCTCACCTTCCATATCGGTTACTTTTAGATTAATCACCATTTTACCTAACGTGCCTTGGTAACTTCCGGATTCCAACACGGCATAGTATAGCCAGGAAGCAGCAAAAGACACTATTCCAAATATAATACAAAGGGTTATGACCACCATCTGATTGGCAGTGTCCTCCATATCGTAAAATATTGCAGTGCTCAAACCCATGGCTAGTCCAACAAATATCACCATGGTTCCTATGACAAACCCCAGCACAAAGTAGTCAATAATATAGGCTGCAAGCCGCAACCAAAATCCTGCATACTCAGGTTGGGTTGGGGTGTTTGGTGTTTCAATAGTTTCCATAATCTCTCTGCAAAAGATAGCAATAAGCAACGAAGGAAACAAACCGTCTAGGGAATGGTAACTATAAGCGTGGACATACACCTTAAGTCGTTTACATTCACAGTTTTGAATTCTTCCAGGTAAATTAAGGAATGCCGTTTTACCAATTCGAGGAGGATTTTTCTGGTTAGCAAAAAACGTTCGGTACCATCCGGTATCAAAAACCGGCCTGACTCTCCTGGGGCCACTTTTTCTTCAATTCCAATATCGCTGGTCATCCGGACGAAAAGCATTGCCCCGGGTTTGAGGCATCTTACCAATTCACCAAACATTTTATGAAAATGTCTATCATTCCTGGCAAAATGCAGGACAGCGCTGGCAATGATCAGGTCAAAGGAATGGTCAGGGTGGGACAAGTTTTCGATGTCTCCTTCCTGAAATTGATCTCTATGGAGGTCAGGACGTATGGAGCCCGCTATAAATCGCAAAGCTTTCACTGCGGCAATGCTTGTATCAACCCCATATACATCGAAGCCAGAATTTAAGAAATAGATAAGATTCCTCCCCTCTCCACATCCGGCGTCTAAAACTTTCATACCTGGTTGAAATTTGTTTTTTAATATCTGATCCAGCAGGTAGATGTCTACATTGCCGAAGTATTGGTTAATCGATGATAATTCCATACGTCAAGGTCTGGTAATAAGGATAAGATATTATTTTTTGGTGGTGATCCAATAATTTACAAGGGGTTGCGGTTTATAAATTACTAATTGTATTTTTGAGTTCATGCGTATAATGCGAAGCATGCTTTTCCTTTTATTACTAATTACTACTTTTCCGGGTTATGCACAAACACCTCTGGAACAGGCATTTGCTGAGCTGGAAATAGGAACTGAGTTACCGGAGGACCTACTGGCCACTCGCTCTGCGGTTTTCCTTAAATCCTCTTCGCCAGACTCCACCAGAATTGCCCATGATTGGGAACTATTGGTTGAAGAACTCCACAAAAACCTGATTGCCCTGCATATAGATGCGGTAGCATATTATCGTTGGCAGGACCTTATCGCAGGTTTTGACGCCTCTGGTTCATACATACGCTGGTTAAAGGACAGAGAAATCAATCAAGTGATTCTTTTATCAATAGATAAGGAGAATTTTCAAATCTATATAATACCCACCAGTGATCAGCCCGGGTTGCTGGCAACAGACAGCCCCTCCTGGCATACCAGCAGTAATTCATTGGAAAGTGCCATAAAAACATTGGCTATCACCGTTAGGAGGACCGGGTTGGACATAGCTAACTTCCTGATTGCAGAATCACCAGAATTTTTTATCGATACCGAGATTTTTAAAAAAAACCGGTTTGAATCATTTCAGCCAGATTTGAAATTAGATAAACTGGCTGCTCCTCTGTTTTTTGGTAATGATCCTGATAATTTAGAAAATTCAGCAGATAAGGAGCTTGAATCGATCATGCGACAAGCGTATCCATTTAAATATGATCTGGTAAGCACTAAACTGACAGAGGACTTAATGAAAAAAGCTGGGTTTCAGTACGTATTGCGATATCTGCATGCAGAGGAATCCACTTTGAAAACTTTGTTGGACTACACGGATCAAGTAACTAGCTCCTCGACACTTGGCTACAAATATTATATAAAACATCTGGTCACCGGAGATATATACCTTGGAGATACCTGGGACAGTCGGACTCGCTGGCAAGCGGCACTGAGCGTACATCTTAAAAACCTGAAAAAGTCCTTGAAGGTGGAATGAGGGCCAGTTGCAAATCTATCATCTCAAATCTCAGATCTAAGCCCCAAATCTCAAATATAATTTCCAAAAAGCTAGAAACTAGCCAAATTATTCAACTTAATATAAGCTCAATCCTAGTGATCAGAAGATTACTTAATTTTACTTGCTCAAGTTTAAAATTATCAATTTATTTATCTTCTTAAAGGTAGTTACCTAAGCATAAATGGCCACCCAAAGGAGAAAAACGTTTGATCTGGTAATGTTGGTTGACGACAACGATACCTACAATTTTATCAACCGGCGGATCTTGGAACAAAATCAATTTGCAAAAAATATCGAGGTACAAAGCTCGGGAATTGGCGCATTAAGCTATTTAGAGGAGCACCTCGATAGTCCTAATAAATTACCAGACATTATATTTTTGGATATCAAAATGCCGCTGTTGAATGGTCATGAATTTCTGTTTAAGCTAGGGCAGATTTCAGAGACTGTTAGTAACAATAAGTGTAAAGTAGTGATGTTGTCTTCCTCTGGGGATGAAGAAGATATCAATCAGGCTAAAGAATATCCAAACGTAATTAATTTCATACAAAAGCCGTTAACTATTGAAGCGTTGAATAGCCTCAACTGAAACCTGAAATCAGCGGGTTAAAACCGCCGGGTATAACCTACTAAAATTAAAAAATCTGCTAATCCACCTCTGGTTTCGACGCCGATCGATTCGTGATAATTTCCGACCATTATATTCCGATGGAGTGCCACAGGCATGGAAAGATTAATAGTATTCATGATATTACTCCAGATTAAGGCCGGTTCGACATAGACCACCATTCCCGGCCTGCGAAATCCTTCGCTATCGCCGATTAAGTCATTCACCGGCATACCATCGATACGTGCTCCCAGACTGATTGCAAATTTGGATATAGCAAAAGTGGTTCCAAGCCTGAAATTATATTGGTCGGGGACAGAAGCAAAAGTACTTGCGGGGCCTGACCCGGGTTCAATCCACATGGGCTGAGGGGAATCATTCATATTCCGGGGATTGATCAGATAGAATCCGGAGGCGTATAAACTGAAATGTTCCGACAATCGTTGAATCCAATATGATTCCAGAATAATTCCCCAACCGCCATCTCCTGGTTGTTGGGCAATATCCAAATCCCGGGGTTCCGGACCGGTGGGGGTATACCAGTGTCCCTGGACCCGTTCATTGGCGGTGGGGATTTTAATGCCTAAACCGACAGCAAGGTTACCCTTCTGTGCAGTGTCTGGTTTGAACAGCCAATAATTCGCGGAAACCCGAACATCGCCAAGTTGGACGCCTGGAGACATCAGATGCCGTATATCATCAGCGTGGTAAAAACTCTCTTCAAGATAAATTATTGGATCGTTTAAAATAAAACTCCAACGCTGATTTAAGCTGTATCGTGCAAACAAATTGAAGGTATGGCCAGACATGCGCGGTTCCCTCTCCAGTAGCTTTACCTCTTCAAGTTCATCAGTGCCCTGGAAGAAACTATTGGATTTAAGATATCGATAAGAAATACCCGCCTCCCATTGTCCGTCAAAAAGGTATGACAGACCTTGAGTGCCTAAGTTAGGAGGGATGTGCTTGGCAGGCATACAGCCTTGCCCCAGTGACTTGTTGTAGATACTAAGAACAAGAAATACGCAGAATGCAATTTTGTAAATGGAAAATCCTGAATTTCCCACAAGAGTCGCTTTCGATTGTTACATGAATTTAATAAATGACCACTTAAGCGCAAAATTTATGTGGCTTTACTTTTTTCAAAAACAGTTAGGTTTTCAAATGGAGACCGATTGAGAATTTCAATAAATTGATCATTTTTTCTTAGATGGTCGAAAACAGGATCAATGTTTAAAAGGTACGCAAATCCAAAGTCTTTTTCATGATATGCTTTGTCCAGATAGTGAAAGGTCTTTTCATCATTTCTTTGCGCCGCGGCAATCATGGCCAACGGTATACTAATATTCCTTGCGCCTTCAGATTGCAGTTCAATTAATAGGTTATGATAGTACGCACTCCTTTCTGCATTACTCGTTTTCAAGTAAGCAGCTGATAGAAAAGCTTTGCTATGATGGATAAAAGTGTTTAAGGTATCGTTTGCAGCAATTTCCAAGAGGTTAATGGATTCCTGGTAATTTTCTGTGTGATAATTAGCCCAGCCAACCCAGTATCGAAAAAAACCTCTATCTTCATATGTTAGTGCACGCCGGTATGATTCGATGGCTAGTTTGTCTTTGCCCTCCAGCAATTGAATATGCGCCTCATCCAAGTAAACAAGAGTATTGGATGGATCAATTTTTTTAGAAAGCTCGGCAAGCTCTGACGCCCGGGCAAGATCTCCTGCAGAAATGTAAACACTCACCGCCGAACAGATGCATAAGTTAGT
>CAZAWQ010000415.1:0-28095 GCA_964488585.1 uncultured Roseivirgaceae bacterium | reverse complement strand
TAAATAAATACGGGAACAACGATCGTTGCCCCTATTGTTTCAATTAAATCTCTGAATCTTATGGATTTATGAATGCGATCCAAGCTTAACTGCACATCCATGATCAGTCTTGATTTCTCAAATTTCAAACGCTCCTCATTTGCTGAAGATTGCCAGATTATTCTTAACTCTTCTTCCATCATGACGCTTCTTTTATGCAATTCAACAATTTCTTTTTGATTCGTTTAATCTTTACCGCAACGGTATTTTCGTTCAAGCCGGTAACATTTGAGATCTCTTTATAGGGCAACTCTTCCAGGTACAAGGTAATAACAGCTTTATCAGCCTCATTTAACTGCTTAATGCAACCTTTACGCACCCTAAGCTGCCCCCTACGCTCATCTACCGCCGGCTCATGCTCAATATCAGCCATAAACTGGTGATCTACGGATATGAACCGATTCTTCTTCTTGACATGATTGGATCTGAAACGAAGACATACATTAAGCGCAATTCGAAACATCCATGTTTCCAAGGTAGACTGAGCCTTAAACGAAGGCATGGACTTCTAGACCTGAATGAGTACTTCTTGAAAAAGATCTTTTGATTCTTCGGTATCCTTTGCGTAAACCGAACATATTCGGAGCAATTTATGCTGATTAAGTTCTACTGCCGCAAGAAACGTTTCTTCAAGTTTTCGGTTCATTATTTATTGTCTCTATTATTTTAGTTACAGATTGTTCTTAATTATGACAACTTGTTAGATATTTTTCATTATGGCAGACTTCATAGTCTAATGGGTCTTTTATTCATTTTTAAGATTAGTGGTATTCACTGATCCGTAGTCGGAGGCTACGGATAGCTGCTGCAAGTTACTTGTCTAATGCATCTAATTAGAAGACCCCGGAATTCGTTCCTCCTCCGGGGATACTTACAATTCTGGGGCTCATAATTCATAACTCCATTAGGCCTTCAGTAGCACCCTTGGAACACTCAATTTCATGTGCTATATTCATCGTTCCAAGCCTGTACAATGAAGAAAATTCTAATAATCATGGCAAGTCTCGTTATATCCTCCTGTCAAAATAATATAGAGCAGGATATTGTAGTTATTGGAGGTGGATTGATGGGTAGCGCTGCGGCATGGGAGCTTTCCAAGCATGGCCAAAACGTATTGCTAATAGAACAACAAGATTCTATTTATACCTATGGATCAAGTTTTGGCGAAGCTCGTATATCGCGTAGTTTGGGACCCCAAAACGATATATTCTCTTATCTGCAACAGACTTCAGTAACTGAAACTCAAAAACTAATAAGTTATTTGAATGAAGTAAGTAATAGTAAACTTCATAGTATGGAAGACATCTATTCTTCCTCGCCGGTCACTTACATTTATGGGAAATCGCAGCAACATGAAGTAAATCTGCTTCTGGATGGGCAGTTGGACCGATATGAATATGCTCCAAATTCGGAAAAAGCACTGGAAATGTTTGACATGACAATTCCGGATTCCTTAATGGTAATTAGAGAATACAAAGAATTTTCAGGAACGTTGAATCCAAAGGTTTTAATCTCAAAGCTTCACCAGGGAATTAAGTACTCCGGCAGTGAAATTCTCTACAATGAAAAAGTTGCCAGCCTGAAAAGAAAGAATGATCATTATGAAATCGAAATTACTAATACCAAAACAGAAGAAAAAAGAGTCATATCAAGCAAAAAAGTAGTGTCTGCAGCCGGTCCTTATACCGGAACTTTAGTTAAAAGCATAGCTCCAAATTTTAATCAGTTAATAACCCCTAAAAGGTTATTCTTGGCATTTTTCAAATTGGATAAAAATACATTTGAAAGCTTTACTACTCAGCAGAAAAAGCGGCTTCATGAATATTATCCGATAATTAATGATTTTGATCCGGACATGTTCTATTCAATGATAGAAAAATATGACGAAGATGGGGCTCCTATTTTAAAGATCGGTGGACATTTTTTACGAACCGACGTTAAAAACCTGGATGAAGTTTGGCAAAAAGATCTTACGCAAAACGAAATTGAATGGAGTAAAAACAATACGCTAACTTATTTTAATGTGCTGAACATGTCCATAGATGCGACCGCCCTAAAATTCTATAAAGGGTATTCCTGTGTTTATTCCCTTACTGAAACCGGCATTCCTTACGTGACCAACCTTGTGAACGATAATAATGAAACTGATCCAAATTTTGTGGTAGTTGGAGGAATGTCCGGTATTGGAGCAAAAGGGTCTCTGGCCTATGGATTAATAGCCACTAATCTATTATTGAATAAAGAAAATACCACAAATATCTACCAAAAAACCAAAACCGCTTTGGGCTTTAATAGATTGTTGGAAGACAAGGACCTGGTGGATAACTAAAAACCCTGTCCCCTAGCAGAACTAGAAGACAGGGTTCAAAAAAATGCTACTACTATCTATTAATCATTTCGGTGACAATCCTTTTCAACTTCACGGCTTTCTCCGTTTTTGGTTATGGTAACCATATTATCACACTCACCATGGCCAAAGTCAACCAGCACATCGGGTAATTCACGTCGCTCTATTAGTTTGTATCCTTGAACCGGAATACATACTCCACGGACCCGGCAAGCTCGTTTCCAAATAAGTGCTGACAGAATGGTCATTTTATAACTTACACCTCTCCGGTTAACACCATGGGCCTTGCCCTCCTCATGCCATTCATCCATTAAAGGATTGTGTGCGCGGTACCAGGTAAAGGTTTTATCTACTTCTCTGGTAGCATAGGATCCATCAGGCCAGGTAATCTTACCTCCTTCCAGTACTTTATGGAAACTTACGTGATCATTAATGCTTCCGGAAACATTGGTAATGGTCTTTGTTCCTTCAATATGCCTTCGATTGACAAAATATTCCCTGAAAGTAATTATCCAAACAGAGCCTGGAACAAACAAACGCCCAGTATAGTTAATAAATATAATGCCACTTCTAAATTTCCCGTCCGGACCTTTGCATCCATCACCAAAATCAATGGTAATGGTCATCTCTTCCTTATTATGGGTTATGGTAGCACAACGGGTTAGCCTGTCGGTCTCATCCATCCGCATCCGGCCGCCAACAACGGCGCCAGCATCTAAACTTTCCTCGACTTCTACACTTATCAGATCAATATCCTCATAGGCAGTTTGCAAGTCTTCTTCGGTAGCAACATTGTCTAAATCGTTTTGATCAATTCCGGTCTGTAATGGGTGTTCCTGCTGGTCTTCACAAGCAGTAATACTTATGAATAATACAAAGAACAGCACCATAAGCCTGGAAACTGTTTTCATTGGGGTTAAACTTGTCAGTATCATTGTTAAAGAGTTTTGTTTCAAATTTTATAGTCCTTAGATACTAAACTGGGGTCAGGGTTTAAATAAAAAATGAAAAAATATTTAATTATCTTATTTTCATATAGTTACAGACATACTTCCTTGAGCATTTCTAAATCTGGTTCCTGATAATTAATGTATAATGTATCTTTGTAGATGCGTCAATTGTTGGCCCTCATCATTACTGTACTAATACTGAACCAGTCCGAAACCTGGTGCCAGACAAACAACTTCAAAATAGCCAAATTGAAATACCAGGGAGGTGGTGACTGGTATGCAAACAAAACCGCTCTTCCAAATTTGATTCAGTTTTGCAATCAAGAGTTAAACTTGAGTATGGCGCCCGAAGAAGATGTGGTAGAGGTTGGCAGTCAGGAAATCTTTTACTACCCATATATCTACATGACCGGACACGGCAACGTGATTTTCAATGATCAGGAAGCTGAGAACCTGCGGAATTACCTGATTGCAGGTGGTTTTTTACATATTGATGATAACTATGGCATGGATCCGTTTGTTCGATTGGAAATGAAAAAAGTATTTCCGGGACTTGAATTCGTTGAATTACCGTTTGATCATCCTATCTATCGACAAAAATTCAAATTCAAAGATGGATTGCCAAAAATACATGAGCATGATGGTAAACCTCCACAGGGATTGGGGATATTATACCAGGGAAGATTACTGTGTTTTTATTCATATGAATCCGACCTGGGCAATGGGTGGGAAGATCAAAGCGTGTACAACGACCCCGAAGCCGTGCGTCAGCAAGCCCTGAAAATGGGCGCTAACATCCTTTCCTTTTGCTTTACTCAAGACTAGAAAACTAATTATTTAGTTGTATAACTAATTATTTAGTTTATATTTGTATTGTGAATCGAGTCAAACGGCTCAACTCCTATTAAAATTAGACCCATGAAAGAATTGACCAAAGCGGAGGAGCAGGTAATGAAAATCCTTTGGGAACTGGAAAAGGCCTTTGTAAAGGATATCATCGAACACTTACCCTTACCTAAACCTGCGTATAACACCGTTTCTACTATTGTTCGCATTCTTGAAAAAAAAGATTTTGTAGGTCACCATGCCTATGGCAAGACTCATCAATATTATCCTTTGGTTACTAAAGCTGAATACAGCAGTTTTTCGCTTAAAAAATTATTGGGGGGGTATTTTGGTGGTTCTTTTGAGGAATTGGTGAGTTTCTTCGCCAGGGAACAGAACATGGATATAGCGGAGGTCGAGCAGTTAGTCAAACATGCAGTTAAACAAATAGACAGCAAGAAAGATGAATAACTGGATAGCATTTTTGTGGCAATCAAATTTGTGCCTTTTGGTCTTTTTTCTTGGCTATATCCTGTGGTTAAGCAAAGAAAAGTGTTTTAACTATCGCCGGATATACTTAGTTGCTGGCAGCTTTATTTCTTTATTGCTTCCTCTGATGCCGTTTCCTGATATTGCTTCGTGGCTCTCGAACGGTCCATTTGACCCAACGTTCTCCATCATTTTGCCTGACTTGTTGAATAATTCAGTATTTGCACCAGGCTGGCGCCCCACTACCCTCTTGATTGGCGTTTACATTCTTGTATGTCTGGTGTTTGGCAGCATCATGCTTTACAAAGTATGGAAAACCATATCCTTGATAAACCGGTGTGATCGCTCATCTGATATTTATCGAGGTCACACCTTATATCTCACTCAAGGGCATTTCCCCAGCAGTTCCTATTTCAATTTTCTGCTTTGGGACAACACCGGGGATACAGATGAACTTCATAAGCGTCTAATCCTGGACCACGAAATTATTCATATCCAACAGGGCCACAGCTATGACATTATGTTTTTAGAATTGCTGAAAGTAGTATTTTGGTTTAATCCGGCAGTTTGGCACTTGCTTAAAGAACTCAGAAATGTTCACGAATTTATCGCCGACTACCAGGTAGTAGATACCACTAATCGGCAACTATACACGAAATTTTTGGCCAGACAGACGCTGAAACTAACAAATATTCCTTGGGTGCACCATTTCAATAAGAATCTAACTCTAAACAGAATTAACATGATACATACATCACAACAATCCACTAGTACCTGGAAATATGGAATCTTAGTGAGCATCTACCTTTTACTTCACGGTTTCGTTTCCTGCACTGAAGAACAGCCATTTGCTGAAACTCAAACAGATGCAGTTTTATCATTTGTAGATGAGCAACCTTATCCGATAAATGGTATGGAAACCCTGTATCAAGAAATTGGGTCAAAATTAAAATACCCCAAACAAGCAAGAAGAATGGGAATTGAAGGGAAGGTATTTGTGGAATTTGTGGTTAAAAAGTCTGGGAAAATCACCAACATAAGAGTCTTAAAAGGTATTGGTGCCGGATGTGACGAAGCTGCCAAAACAGTAATGGCTGGAATTGAAGATTGGAATCCTGGAATATTTAAAGGTCAGGCGGTGGCTGTAAAAATGGTAATACCGATTATATTTAAGCTAAACCAGGAAGGTTAATATTTTCTATCAAAAATCTCTTTCATAATAAAAGCTTGCTTTGCTCCCTGCTTAGTTTTAAGCATTCTTAACGCTCCTCTAGCCGCTTTGGAACCTCGACTTTTATGTGTTTTATATGCTTCGTACCTCTCTTCTACTACCATACCGGTGGGCGGTTTCGTTTCCTCGGGTGTTTCATAAACCTCAAAAGAGGTTTCTTCCATGGAAGAGGGGATATCCTCTATTAAGTATGGCTCAGGTATTTCTTCAATTATCTCCGGTTTTTTTGCCGTTACCGGAGGGGCGCCCGTTAACTCTCTTAATACATCCTCAAAGGATATTGGAGGTGAAGTAGACTCCCTGGGTCTTTGTTGAGCAGGTTCAGGAGCTCTTTGGTCAAAGGGTGGCAGAGGCCGAGTTTTCTTTTTCCCTTTCACAAAGGTCTTGTAAAGAAACCAAACAACAAATATCAGAACGTATGCCAGATTTGTAATGTCATCCATCACGCTAAAAATAAACAAAAATAATTATAAATTTGACCGACCATTTTTTAATATTCGGGTAATCTTTTCTTTATGCTCCTTACCAAACTTGAAATCAAGGGTTTTAAAAGCTTCGCTGATAAAGTGGTAATCAATTTTGATGAGGGTATTACTGGTGTGGTTGGTCCTAATGGGTGTGGTAAATCGAACATAGTGGACGCAATCCGGTGGGTTTTAGGTGAACAAAAAATCAAAACCCTGCGTTCCGAAAAAATGGAGAATATTATTTTCAACGGTTCGAAAAAACGAAAGCCCACACAACTGGCCGAAGTAAGTCTGTCATTTAACAATACCCGTAATCTACTACCAACCGAGTATTCCCAACTTACCATCACCAGAAGGTACTTTCGCTCCGGAGAAAGCGAGTACCAATTAAACGGCATCACTTGTCGATTAAAAGACATCACCAGTCTTTTCCTGGACACTGGCATTGGGCCTGACACCTATGCCATCATTGAGCTTAAAATGGTTGACGACATTCTGAGTGATAAAGAAAATAGCCGAAGAGTTCTTTTTGAAGAAGCAGCAGGTGTCTCCAAATTCAAAATCCGAAAGAGGCAGACATTAAAGAAACTAAGCGCTGCAGATGCTGACCTGGAGCGTGTTGAAGACCTGTTATTCGAAATTGAAAAAAACCTGAAATCTCTTAAGAAACAGGCGAAACAAGCTGAAAAGTACTTTAAACTCAAGGAGGACTATAAAACGCACAGCATTCAACTTGCCCGACAATCCGCCAGTAAGCATCGGGAAGACTTCACTGCCGTCAGTAATAAAATTATCTCTGTAAGCGATAGGAAATTGGCCTATACAGCCCAGAAAACAGAACTTGAAGCTGAAATAGAAAAAGCCAAAACCCGTCTAATTGATCTTGAGAAACAACTATCCAGTAAACAACAATATCTCAATGATCATGTGGCCTCAATCAGGAAATTCGAAAGTGACAAGCAGATCAAGAATGAACGACTTCGTTACCTTAACGATAAAGGTGATTCACTAAACAGGCAAATTGAACTTGACAAACAAAGTCGCGAGCGGTCTACCATAAGCATCAAGGGACTGAATCAGCAAAAAGAACGGATTTCCTCAAGTTTGATACAGACTGAACAACAGGTACAATCCCTGCAATTAGCCTACGATGAACAGCAAAGAAAAACCTCGGCCCTTCAGCAGGAACTACAGCAGGTTACCGACTTGTATAGAGAAAAAAAGGACAAAGTTCACGAAATCGAAAAGGATTACGAAATCAAGGAGATGCTAATCCATACTCTACAACAGGAACTGGATAAGGCCAGTAGCGATACCACTGAAAAAAGTGCAAGCCTTGGTTCATTCGACCAAAAAATAACGGAGATCGCTGGATCCATTGAAGAAAATAACGTTCAGCTTGAGCAATTAAAATTGGAAGAGGAGCAACTCCAGCAGCGAATTGTATCTACAGAAAACACTATAGAGGTGATTCGGGACGAATTGTTGGAACAAAGCCGTGTTTTGGACGCCAAACAAAATGAGTACGACCTTACAAAGTCCCTGGTTGAGAATTTGGAAGGCTTTCCGGAAGCCATTAAGTTTTTAAAAAAGAAGGCTGACTGGGGAAAAAAGGCACCGCTGCTATCCGATATTCTCACTTGTGAAGATGCTTACAGAATTACCATTGAAAACTATCTGGAGCCTTTCATGAATTACTATATAGTTGACACTGAGTCACAGGCATTTCAAGCTATTAATTTGCTGAATGAAGCGGCCATGGGGAAAGCAAATTTTTTCATTTTAGACAGTTTCAATGAATACCATCCGTCAACCGGTAAAATATTTGACAATGCCATCAGTGCCACAGAAATTGTGGAATATGAATATAAGTACCGAAACCTGGTTGGGCATATTCTGGATAATGTTTACATCGTTGACGGAGACTATGGAAAAATACCGTTGAACGATGACAGCACCTTTATTACCAAGAACGGAATCCTAACCAAAAAGCGACATTCACTATCAGGGGGATCGGTTGGATTGTTTGAAGGAAAAAGAATAGGGAGGGCTAAGAATCTGGATAAATTACAAAAGGACATCAAATTACTTGATAAGAGAATTTTCAAGATTAAACAGAGTCTGGAATTCAAGCAACGTGAACTAGTACAAATAAAAGATGAGACCAAACGTCCCAGGATTGAGTTTTTACAAAACGAAATTTACCGTATCAATGAAGACTATGTTTCCTATAGGACCAAAAGAGAGCAGTACACCCAACTGATCCACAGCAATCAAAGTAAAAAAGAAGATATCGCTGAAAAGATACACGAATTGGGTAAAGAAAACGCCGATTTGAAACCAATGGCGGAAGCTGAATCCAATCAACTCAACGAGTTGGAAGGCAAAGTCCGCATAATCAATCAAAAGTTGGTTCAGGAAAATGAGGATTTAAGCAACAAGTCCAGTGCTTTCAACCAGGATAACCTGATGTTTCACCAGCAACAAAATCAACTCAATACGGTAGAATCGGAATTGTCATTCAAGCAATCCGCACAAGATCAAAGCGAATCGAGACTTAAGGGTAATCAGCTTGAATTACAGAATAATCAGAAGGAAATCGAACAGTTGTTGGAAAGCGCTGAGGTCAATGAAGGTGAATTACTGGAGATGTACCAGCAAAAAGAAACCTTCGAACAAACTGTCAATGAGGCGGAGAAAGAATACTATAGCTGCCGTGGAGAAATTGACTCAATTGAGAAACAGGGTCGGGAACTTCAAAGAATACGCGAACAGTGCGATATGCTATTGATGGAACTCCAGAATAAACTTAATGAAACCAAACTGGAACTGAGTGCTGTAAAAGAGCGCCTCTCCGTAGAGTTTAAAGTGGAGTTGGAAGCCCTGGTTGAAGATTCTGAAACGGAATCAGAGACCAAGGAAGAAACAACTGAGGAAGAGTTAAAATTTCTAGTAATAAAGCTGAGAGAAAAATTGGATCGCATGGGTCCGATAAACCCCATGGCAATGGATGCCTATGACGAAATCAGTCAGCGCCATGAGTTTATCACCACTCAAAAAGAGGACTTACTAAACGCAAAAGAGTCATTAATGACTACAATTGAAGAAATCGATGCGGTGGCAAAAGAGGCCTTCCTGGCGGCTTTTAACAATATCAAGTCAAATTTCATCCATGTATTTCGCTCACTATTTACTGAAGAGGATGATTGTGATTTAAAACTTTCAGACCCGGAAAACCCATTGGAATCTTCAATTGAGATCATGGCAAAGCCCAAAGGCAAAAAACCCATTACCATCAATCAACTTTCCGGGGGCGAAAAGACCCTTACCGCCATCTCCCTGCTATTTGCCATCTATCTACTAAAACCTGCACCTTTCTGTATATTCGATGAAGTGGACGCGCCGCTGGACGATGACAACATCGACAAATTCAATGACATTATCCGGAAGTTTTCGGAGGAATCTCAATTCATCATTGTCACTCATAACAAACGAACCATGGCCAAAACCGATATCATTTATGGAATTACCATGATTGAACAAGGAATTTCACGTGTGGTCCCGGTAGATCTCAGGGAATTGGCCTGATTGTTTGTTTCCCTTTTCAAAGTTGCTATTTTTGGCACCCTAAAGACACGATAAATTATGGGTGCATTCAAAGAGCCTCATGGAGGTGTATTAAAAGAATTATACTTAGGCGAATCAGTGGCCGAAGAGGAAAAGTTAGTTGCGGGGGACTACCCGTCCTGGGACCTTACACCCAGGCAACTGTGTGATATAGAACTGTTGTTAAACGGCTCCTTTTCTCCCCTGTCAGGTTTTCTTGGTTCAAAAGATTATCAAAGTGTGCTGGAACAAATGAGGTTGTCTTCGGGAATATTATGGCCTATGCCCATAACCCTGGATGTCACCTCAGAATTCGCTGACACCCTAGAACAGGGAGGAATGCTGGCACTGCGAGATCAGGAAGGAGTACTGGTAGCCACCATGGAGATTGAAGAAATATGGAAGCCTGATAAAGTAGCTGAAGCGGAACAGGTTTATGGAACGTCACTAGAGGCACACCCAGCAGTACATAATCTCCTCCATCAAACTGAGGCTGTTTATGTTGGTGGTAAACTCCGGGGTGTGGAGCCCCCTACTCATTACGACTTCAAACTACTTAGGGATTCTCCATCCGAGTTACGTGGTAGATTCAGAAAGCTAGGCTGGAGAAAAGTGGTAGCTTTTCAAACCCGGAACCCGATGCATAGAGCACATCAGGAAATAACCTTTAGAGCTGCCACGCTGCACGAGGCAAACCTTCTGATCCATCCAGTGGTTGGCATGACCAAACCGGGCGACGTAGACCACTATACCAGAGTAAGGTGCTATGAGAAGATCCTGGACCGTTATCCTGAACAAACAACCACACTTAGCCTCTTGAACTTGGCCATGCGTATGGGTGGACCCAGGGAAGCCATATGGCATGCCATCATAAGAAAAAATTATGGATGTACTCATTTTATAGTGGGCAGGGACCACGCGGGACCTGGAAATAAACCAGACGGAACTCCATTTTATCAACCGTATGAAGCTCAGGAATTGTATGAAAAATTTCATGATGAGATGGATATCACTATGGTCCCTTTTCAACAAATGGTATACGTGGAAGACAGGGCCCAGTATATACCAGTCAATGAAACCACTAATGAAATGAAGGTGGCAAGTATCAGTGGGACGGAATTTCGCAGAAGATTACGTGAGGGACTGGACATACCAGATTGGTTTTCCTATGGTGAAATAATCCAGGAGCTACGCAAAATATATCCCCCAAAACACCAACAGGGATTCACCGTGTTTTTTACTGGTTTGTCCGGTTCCGGTAAATCTACCATTGCAAATGCGTTGTTGGTTAAAATGTTGGAGAACGGAAGCCGAAGGGTCACAATATTAGATGGAGACGTGGTGAGAAAGAACTTGTCCAGTGAGTTGGGATTTTCAAAGAAGCATCGCGACCTGAATATAAAAAGAATAGGTTATGTAGCAGCCGAAATAACCAAGAACGGTGGAGTAGCCATCTGTGCCCCTATAGCCCCCTATGAAAAAACCCGTAAGGAGGTCCGTTCAATGATTGAGGAAGTTGGTGGATTTGTGGAAATTTTCGTGGACACCCCGTTGGAAGTGTGTGAAAAAAGGGACCGAAAAGGACTTTACGCCCAAGCGCGGGCTGGCAAAATAAAAGGTTTTACCGGAATTGACGACCCTTATGAGGTCCCAAAAGACTCGGAAATGGTCATCGACACCTTAGACCTGTCCGCAGAATTAGCAGCTCATCGTATTTTTGTAAAGCTTGAGAGCCTGGGATATATTAAATAATGGATTCCGGGCTTCTCATTACCAAATTGAGGGTGCATTAGTTGTAATTTAAACCCTCATACTTTAAATTTAAAAAATATGCTGCTCTTATTGGTGCAGCTCATTTTCCCTTTATGTTAATCCTAACTACCTTTAAATATGAAAATATTTGATGCCAAACACATTAAGAATATAGTGCTGCTGGGAGCGGCAAAAACAGGTAAGACTACATTAACTGAAACCATGCTGTTCGAATCAGGGTTAATCAACAGAAGGGGAACCGTTGAGGGCAAAAATACCATATCCGACTACCATGAAATTGAGCATGAAAGAGGAAATTCGGTATATGCCACCACCATGCATACAGAATGGCGGAATTACAAGATCAATATCATTGATACCCCAGGTCTGGACGATTTCATAGGTGAGATAATATCTTCAGTACGAGTGGCCGATACCTGCGTCCTTTTAATCAACTCACAGCACGGTATTGAAGTAGGTACAGAATTGATTTGGAACTATGCCGATAAATATCAAAAACCGGTCATACTGGCTATTAATCAATTGGACCATCCAAAATCCAATTTCGATCAGACTTTAGAATCAATGAAGCAACGGTTTGGAAGCGCTGCTACTTTGATGCAGTATCCTGTGAATCAAGGTGATGGGTTTAACAGCATTATTGATCTCCTGAAAATGATCATGTACAAATTTCCGCCTGAAGGCGGAAAACCAGAAAAACTGCCCATTCCTGATGATCAAAAAGAAAAGGCCGAAGCCCTGCATAATGAGCTGGTAGAGAAAGCAGCAGAAAATGATGAATCTTTGATGGAATTCTACTTCGATAAAGGCACTTTGGATGAAGACGAGATGAGACAGGGATTGAAGATTGGCATGATGAACCACGAAGTATTTCCTATTTTCTGCCTGTCTGCCAAAAACAATATGGGAAGTGGTCGATTGATGGGCTTTATTGACAATGTTGCTCCTTCGTCTATCGAAATGAAGCCGGAGCCTTCTGATAACGGTGGCGAGATGCCGCATAAAGCGGATGACCCAACGGTATTGTTTGTCTTTAAAACATTGGTTGAACCGAACTTGGGAAAAATGTCATTCTTTAAAGTTATATCAGGTTCCGTCGAACTAAGCAAAGATCTGGTCAATCACCAGACTGGTCAAAATGAAAGGTTAAACCAACTTTTTATTATGGACGGAAAAAATCGAAATCCTGTTGAAAAACTAGTGGTAGGTGATATCGGAGCTACTTTAAAACTGAAAGCTACTGAAACCAATCATACTCTTAGAGAAAAATCCGTAGCAAATGCCGTGAAACCTATTCAATTCCCAGGCCCCCGCATACGGACCGCTGTAATAGCCACAAACAAACAGGACGATGAGAAACTTGGAGAAGTACTAAAAAAAATCCATCAGGAGGACCCGACGGTTGATATCGATTATTCACGTGAATTGAAGCAACTTATTTTATCTTGTCAAGGTGAGTTGCATCTGGCAATGGTGAAATGGACATTAGAGCATACTTATCATCTGGATGTGGACTTTATAACACCCAGAATACCCTATCGTGAAACCATTCAGAAAGGCTGCGATGCCTCCTACCGGCATAAAAAACAATCTGGTGGGGCTGGTCAGTTTGGGGAGGTCTTCCTGAAAATTGAACCCTACCATGAAGGCATGGATGAACCAACGGGATTTAACATCAGGAAAAAGGAGGAAACAGAACTTCCGTGGGGTGGCAAATTGGTCTTTTATAATTGCATTGTCGGAGGGGTTATCGATCTAAGGTTTCTTCCATCCATTCGCAAAGGTATCCTGGAGAAAATGGAGGAAGGCCCATTAACTGGCTCGTATGTCAGGGATGTAAGAGTGATGGTCTATGACGGAAAAATGCATGCGGTGGATTCAAATGATATTTCTTTTAAAATAGCCGGTATGATGGCTTTTAAGCAAGCCTTTACCAGCGCTGACCCACAATTGCTTGAACCAATTTATGACCTTGAAGTAGTAGTTCCGGAAGAACTTATGGGTGAAGTAATGACGGATCTTCAGGGCCGCAGGACCATAATTCAGGGAATGGAGTCCAGGGGTGCGTATCAGGTAATCAAGGCTAAAACACCGCTGGCAGAATTGGATCGTTATACCACTACTTTACGCTCCATCACCCAAGGTCGAGCCAATTTCAGCACATTATTTGCCGATTATTCTCCGGTGCCTTATGACATTCAGCAAAAATTAATGGCCAATTACAACAAGCACACGGAAGAAGTCCACGGTTAGCGCCCTTTTATTCCAGGATAGAGCTGCCATACCAGATCGCTTTGAAAATACTCTTTAGTGTGGATGTTCATAATTGACAAACGTCCGTTCCATGCCGCGCCTGTGTCCATCATCCAAACATTGCCGGAGTTAACTGGCTTGAAATCACCCCACCGGGTAGTGGGTGTATGGCCTAAGTAAATCTCATCAAATGACCCAAGTTTCCGTTCATTGCCCTCCTGTTTCAATTGTAGTGCTATTCTAACCAGACTGCGGTCCCAGAGAAAAATATCCTGACCCTGATACTCCAAATCCATGTCTGGCAGTATGCCGGCATGGACAAATATCCTTTGATCCATAATGTAGTAATGATGGGCTTTTGCCAGAAGTTTTTGATGGCTGGCAGGCATCCCCTGAGGATACCCGTCTACAGTTGCTTTACCTCCTTGTTCTAACCAGATTTCAGGAGCTTCATGTTCCCTTGCCCATTCTAATGCCCATAGGTCATGATTCCCAAGAACATAGATCAATCGTTTAATATTTAACAATTCGTCAATGCACTGAGCGGTTTCGGGCCAACCGTCACATACGTCACCCAAGGCTATCAACACGTCACGCTGGTAGTCGAATTCAGATAGTGCCAGACACTGCATTAAAGCAGTATACGCCCCATGAATGTCACCAATGACGAAAGTTCTGGCTTCTGGCATTTACGGTTTCACGCTTTTTCCTTCAGCATTCGTCGGAGTATCTTACCTACATTTGATTTAGGTAAATCAGCACGGAATTCTACATGTTTAGGACATTTATAACCAGTGAGGTTTTCCCTGCAATAGCTAATAATCTCTTCTTCACTTAGGGTTGCATCCTTCTTTACAATGAATACCTTCACCACTTCAGTTGACTTTGGGTGCGGAACACCTATTGCAGCTACTTCCAGCACCTTGGGGTGAGCAGCAATGACCTCCTCAATTTCATTTGGATATACATTGAACCCCGAAACCAGGATCATGTCTTTTTTACGGTCTACTATAGCGAAAAAACCATCATCACTGGCTATCGCCATATCACCGGTTTTTAACCAATCACCGTGCATGGTTTTCTCGGTTTCGGCGGGGCGTTGCCAATAGCCCGGCATAACCTGAGGTCCTTTGGCATATAACTCGCCCACATCGCCCATAGGCACCTCCACACCCTCTTCATCAAAGATTGACACTTCGGTGCCTGGAAGAGGCACTCCTATAGACCCTAGTTTCTCGTCACCGGTAATTGGATTGCAAGTAAGCACCGGAGAAGATTCAGTTAATCCGTAACCTTCAGCTATTGGCACTGCTGTTACTTCTTTCCATTTAATTGCTACTGATTTCTGAACTGCCATCCCACCACCCACTGTGACTTTAAGAGCACTAAAATCAATCTTAGCAAAATCAGGTTGATTAAGCAGGCCATTAAACAAAGTATTTACTCCGGTTATCACCGTAAACTTATGGTTGTTCAGCTCTTTAATGAATGCCGGCATATCCCGAGGATTGGTAATGAGGATATTTAAAGCTCCCACCTTAAGCATGGCCAGGCAATTTACCGTGAGAGCGAAAATATGATAAAGAGGTAATGCTGTAATCACTACTTCGCCTTGGCGACTTAATTTAGGAGTAAACCATACAAATATCTGCTCCATATTAGCCACAATATTCCGATGCAACAACATCGCTCCTTTCGATACTCCGGTAGTTCCCCCGGTATATTGTAGAAAGGCAATATCGCTACTTTCAACAGAAGGTCTGATATAACTTGAACCTGCCCCCAGTTGCATGGCTCGCTTAAACTTGATGGCCCCTCTTATGTGATATTTTGGGACCATTTTTTTGACATTCTTAACCACCCAGTTAACCAATATTCCTTTCAACCCACCCAGCATATCGCCTAATTCTGTAATAACCACAGTTTTAATGGAAGTTTCAGGTAGAATCTTCTCCAGGTTGTGGGCAAAATTTGCCAGGATAACAATGGCCGAGGCCCCGGAATCTTTATATTGGTGTTTCATCTCCCTACTTGTATATAGAGGATTGGTGTTAACCACTACCAGGCCTGCCATCAGTGCCCCGAACATAACCACTACATATTGCAACAAATTAGGCATCTGAATAGCAATTCGATCACCCTTCTCTAGTTGAGCTGAAGTTTGTAAAAAGGCCGCAAACTGTTTGGATAGTGTATCTAGTTGGTTAAAACTAATTTGCTTACCCATATTTTCAAATGCCGGGGAATCGCCGTACTTGTTTACACATTCTTCAAAAAACTCAAGAACCGACTGGTATTTCAGGGGTTCAATACCATGGGGCACTCCATGAGGATAATTCTTCAGCCACAGATGCTCTTTCATATTTTGGATTTAGGTTGGGTATCAGGAAATAACACAAAATACTAAATAATTCCTAATTTAAGAAGGGCTGGCTAATGGCCTAAAAACAAAAAAGGTCCGCCTTTTCAACGAACCTTTTTCACAAACAACATTAACCCAAAATTAGCTGTAGGAGAAGGATTCGAACCTCCACGAAGTGGTTAGCCTTAGCACAAATTAGAGTGTTGGTGGTCAACCCCAGCACGCCAAGGCGTGCCATTATGCTATGTTTATTCCATTACCTTCACCCCCGAGACAGGAGGGCATGTCTGCCAATTTCATCACCCTACAGTGTTCAAATTGTAATTCAAAATTAAGAAAAAATTGGTTGACTTATAAATTTTGTAAATTTATTTGAATATTTTTATATAATTGATAATTTTGGATCACTTTTATTAGATATTTAGCAGCAAAATTGTTTTCCTATGAGTAAAAATTATGAAATTGATAAAATCGATTTGAAAATTTTGGAGCTCTTAATGGACGATGCCAAGACTCCATTCACGGAAATTGCCAAAAAAGTCTTTGTATCCGGGGGGACTGTACACGTTCGGATGCGAAAGATGGAGGAGATGGGAATCGTTAAAGGGACCACTCTTAGCATGGATTACAGTAAATTAGGCTGGGATCTGACGGCGTTTTTGGGAATTTTCCTTGAACGCAATTCTTTATATGATGAAGTGTGTTCCAAGCTTAAAGAAGTACCTGAAGTGGTAAAAATTCATTATACCACCGGCGATTACAGTATTTTCGTCAAGTTACACTGTAAAGATACCAAGCACCTTCGGGATGTGCTTCACGATAAAGTGCAAAAAATCGATGGTATCCGTCGAACTGAAACATTTATCTCTCTGGAAGAAAGTCTTAACCGGCACATCAGCCTGGATTATTAAAGCACCATTCTAATCTTACCGGGAATTCAATTAATGGAACTTTAAAGGGTACATTTTTGTGATTATAGCAAATCATTCGTTATTTAGATTAATTATAAATAAGCTTGATAAGGTCATTGATTATAATTAATTTTGCATGGATTACAGCGAATCAGCTTAAACATTTTGCTGGATTAAGTTATGGGTAAAGACGATCAGATACTACAAGAACTTACTAGTTCAGAATATAAATATGGGTTTGAGACTGCAATAGAATCAGATTCCGCTCCGATGGGCTTAAATGAGGACATCGTACGGTTTATCTCCTCCAAGAAGAACGAACCGGAATGGATGCTGGAATGGCGGCTCAATGCCTTTGAAAAGTGGCAATCAATGCACGAGCCAAAATGGCCCAATGTGAAATATCCTGAAATTAATTATCAGGACATTATTTACTATTCCGCTCCAAAACAAACAGTCAGTCCTAATAGCCTTGACGAAATAGATCCTGAACTAAGACGGACCTTTGAGAAACTAGGTATTTCTTTGAATGAACAAAAGCTCCTGACTGGGGTGGCAGTGGATGCTGTTATTGACAGCGTTTCAGTAGCCACTACTTTTAAGCACAAACTAGCTGAACTGGGGATCATATTCTGTTCTTTCAGTGAAGCGGTCAATGACCATCCGGCGTTGGTTAAAAAATATATGGGTTCGGTAGTTCCTGTGAATGACAATTACTTTGCAACATTGAACTCGGCGGTATTTTCAGACGGTTCGTTCTGCTATATTCCCAAAGGAGTGCGCTGTCCCATGGAGCTTTCTACTTATTTCAGGATCAATGCCGCCAAGACTGGGCAATTTGAAAGAACCCTGATCATAGCTGAGGAAGGATCTTATGTCAGCTATCTGGAGGGTTGCACCGCGCCTATGCGGGATGAAAATCAGTTGCATGCAGCAATAGTGGAAATTTATTTGGCCAAAAATGCAGAAGTTAAATACTCGACTGTTCAAAATTGGTATCCAGGAAACAAAGATGGAGTGGGCGGTATTTACAACTTTGTTACCAAACGGGGTATATGTGCCGGGGCCGGGTCCAAACTATCCTGGACTCAGGTTGAAACAGGTTCAGCGATCACCTGGAAATATCCTAGTTGCATTCTAAAAGGTGATAACTCCACTGGAGAATTTTATTCTGTGGCTGTAACCAACAACATGCAGCAAGCCGATACCGGCACTAAAATGATCCACATTGGCAAAAACACTAAAAGTCGGATCGTGTCCAAAGGAGTATCGGCTGGCAAAAGCCAAAACAGTTACAGGGGGTTGGTTCAAGTAATGCCCAGAGCTATAAACTCAAGAAACTTTTCACAATGTGATTCTCTCTTATTGGGAGATAAATGTGGCGCTCATACCTTCCCTTACATAGAAGTGGGAAATAGCTCTGCACAAATTGAGCATGAAGCAACCACTTCCAAAATTGGTGAGAACCAGATATTTTACTGTAACCAGCGAGGTATAGATACCGAAGATGCCATTGCGCTTATCGTAAATGGCTATTGTAAGGAGGTGTTAAATCAACTACCCATGGAATTCGCAGTAGAGGCACAAAAACTTCTTGCCTTAACACTAGAAGGCAGTGTTGGTTAATTTCACTAACACATCATATATCAATCTTAACTAACCATGCTAAAAATAGATAATTTAAAAGCATCTGTTGAAGGTAAACAAATCCTGAGCGGTGTTAATTTACAGGTCAACCCGGGTGAAGTACATGCTATTATGGGTCCCAATGGATCCGGTAAGAGTACCTTGGCCTCTGTATTGGCGGGAAGTGACTCTTATGAGGTAACAGAAGGCAGTGTCTTATTTCTGGACAATGACTTGCTTAGTATGCCCCCTGAAGAAAGGGCCAGAGAAGGGCTTTTTTTGGCATTTCAATACCCTGTAGAGATTCCAGGAGTAAGTACTACTAACTTTCTAAAAACTGCCGTAAACAAGATCCGGGAACATCGCGGTCAGGATTTAATGGATGCCGTTACTTTCTTAAAGCTGCTAAAGGAGAAAATGAAGTTGGTGGAAATTGATCAAGATTTACTCAGTAGATCATTAAATGACGGGTACTCGGGGGGAGAGAAAAAAAGAAATGAAATTTTCCAAATGGCCATGTTAGAACCACGATTGGCAATTCTGGATGAAACAGATTCCGGGCTGGATATAGATGCTTTAAGAATTGTGGCTAAAGGAGTAAATACTCTTAGAAATAAAGACAATGCAATTATAGTAGTTACGCATTATCAAAGACTACTGGATTATATAGTACCAGACTTTGTACACGTATTGTACAATGGCAGGATCGTTAAGTCCGGCACTAAGGAACTGGCCCTGGAACTTGAAGCAAAAGGATATGATTGGATCAGAGAAACTGAGGGTGTATCTAATTGATAGTGGTTTAAAATTATGAGCATTACAGAAAAAGAGTTAAGGCAGCATTTCACCGATAAGTTTGAGGATTTTACCAAAACCTTAAATGGAAATCAACTAACGGATATTGACAAATTAAGGTCTGAAGCCATAGATGCGTTTGCTCAACAAGGCTTTCCATTAAGGAAAAACGAAGAATACAAATACACTCCGATTACCCGGGCATTACTCAAATCCCTGGAACTTAACCCCGCTCAACCTCATGAGGCGGGAGTGGTGCCACCATTTGGAGAACACTTGGTTCCAGATCTAGATGGTTACTTGTTGGTATACTGGAATGGTAAACTAGTTTACAAACCAGACGATACAGTTAAGGGACTGACTATTGAACAATTTGATGATCTGGACCAAAACCAACAGAGTGAATTAAGTAAATACCTGGCCACACTTACTAACTACCGGTCCGATGCTTTCGCTGCCTTAAATACAGCTTTTTTTGTACATGGCTCACTAATCAGGATAGCCAGCGGTACAACTTTGGACAAACCATTAATAATCTATCATCTATCTGATGGACAATTTGGCACTATTTATACTCAAACCCGACATTTGGTGATTGCAGAGAAAAACGCACAAGCTACGATGGTTGAGATAAATAAAAACTTAACTGCTAATCAACAAATTTTTCATAATACCGTCAGTGAAGTTTTTCTTGAAGAGAACGCTCAATTGAATATCCATAAAATTCAAACTGAATGCTCAGGGGCAATTCTTGTGGACAATACCAATATTAATCAGAAAAACAACAGCCAATTATATTGTAATACCATTACCACAGGTGGAACTATTATCCGTAACAATCTCAATGTCACCATCAATGGTGAATATTGTGAATCTCATATAAATGGTCTCTATTTGTTAAAAGGGAATGACCACGTTGACAACCATACCATGGTTGATCACCGTATTGCCAATTCCTACAGTAATGAACTGTATAAGGGAATAATTGATGACTCGGCTACGGGAGTGTTCAACGGAAAGATCTTTGTTCAGCCAGATGCACAAAAAACCAATGCTTTCCAATCCAACAAAAATCTACTGTTGTCGGACAAAGCAAGTATGAACACCAAACCTCAATTGGAAATATGGGCAGATGATGTTAAATGCTCACATGGAGCTACCACCGGCCAGCTCGATAGTGATCAGGTGTTTTACATGAGGGCCAGGGGTTTGAACGAACAACAGGCACGAGGACTACTTTTGTATGCCTTTGCTACTGAGTTTCTACAGCATATATCATCAATACCAGTGCTAAAGGTCCATTTGGAAAAAGCAATCGCCAGCAGGCTCAATTATGATAAATCATGAACACTTTTGATCAAGAAATTTTAACCGATCTGACAAAGATAAGAGCGGAATTCCCCATTCTTCATCAAAATGTGAATGGAAAACCCCTGATTTATTTCGACAACGCTGCCAGTAATCAAAAACCTGCTTCTGTTATTCAAGCTCTGGAAAATTACTACAGTAAAGATCATGCGAATATTCATAGAGGGATACATACTTTGGCAGAACGTGCCACCGAAGCCTATGAAGAAAGCCGTAAAGCTACCGGGAGTTTTATAAACGCAGCAGAAGCAGCGGAAATTATTTTTACGAAAGGCACTACTGAAGGGATTAATTTGATTGCCTCCTCCTTTGGAAGAAAGTTTTTAACACCAGGTGATGAAATACTCATCACCAATATGGAGCACCATAGCAATATTGTTCCCTGGCAAATGTTGTGTGAGGAAAAAGGACTCCATCTGAAAGTACTCCCATTATCAGATAATGGAGAAGTAAAATGGGACAAATTGGATTCGATGCTAAGTGAGCGGACCAAAATTGTTTCTGTGGTCCACGCTTCAAATTCCCTGGGAACCATTAACCCTATTAAAGAGATCTCTGAAAAAGCCCATCAAGTTGGCGCAATTATGGTGGTTGACGGTGCACAGGCTGCGGCCCACATGCATATTGATGTGCAGGACCTGGACTGTGACTTCTATGCTTTCTCCTCACACAAAATGTATGGACCTACCGGTGTGGGAGTGCTATATGGGAAAAGGAAATGGTTAGAAGAAATGCCACCATACCAGGGGGGTGGAGAAATGATTAAGGAGGTTTCATTTGAGCAAACTACTTACAATGATATACCCCATAAATTCGAGGCAGGGACACCAAATATCGCTGACGTAGTAGCATTCAAGACAGCCATTCAATTCATCGACAGAATTGGTATGGATACTATTATAAATCATGAAAGTCACTTACTGACCTATGCCAGTAGTGGGCTGGCTCACATTGATGGCTTCAGAATAATTGGTACTGCCCCCGACAAGGTAGGCGTTATATCGTTTGTGGTTGAGGGAATTCATCCGTTTGATCTTGGTGTTTTACTTGATACTAAAGGTATTGCGGTTAGAACTGGACATCATTGTACTCAACCCCTGATGGAATATTACGGATTGGAAGGAACAGTCAGGGCTTCCTTTTCCATTTACAATACCATTGAAGAAGTTGACACCCTGGTAGGATCACTGGAATCAATTGTAAAAAGATTGAAGAGTTGAAGAGTATTAATGACATACAGGATGAAATCATCGAAGAATTCTCGCACCTCCAGGGGAACCTGGACATGTGTGTTGAATACATAATTGAGTTAGGGAAAAAAATTAATTCATTGTCTGATGAGCTCAGGAATGAAGAGAATATTGTGAAAGGATGCCAAAGTAAGGTTTGGTTAGTGGCTGATTATCGGGAAGGAGCCATTAATTTTCAGGCGGACAGCAATACTGTGATCACCAAGGGGCTGGTTGGTATGTTATTAAGGGTTTTCTCAGGACAAAAGCCTCTTGATATAATAAAATCGGATCTGTATTTCATCCATAAAATTGGCATGAATAGGTTCATTGGCACTCAGCGATCCAACGGGTTTTTAGCTATGATCAAACAGATGAAACTATATGCTTTGGCTTTATTACTAAAGAAAAACAAAAAAAAGGAAACACTATGAGTGAAGGAATTTCTTTGAAGGAGAAGATTGTAGACGCCATCAAGTCTGTTTACGATCCTGAAATTCCAGTGGATGTTTACGAGCTGGGATTAATTTACGAAATCAACGTATATCCGGTGGACAACGTATATATACTGATGACACTTACAAGCCCCGCTTGTCCGGCAGCAGAGGTAATACCGGTCGAAGTGGAGGAAAAAGTAAAGACCATTCCGGAAGTGAATGATGTAAATGTAGAAATTACTTTTGACCCTCCCTACACTCAGGATATGATGAGTGAAGCGGCGAAATTAGAATTAGGATTTTTATAAACTTTAAATATTAATAATAATGTATCCAGAACAACTAGTGGCCCCAATGCGGGAAGATCTTACTATAGCAGGTTTTGACGAATTTAAAACAGCAGAGGATGTAGATTCACATTTAGAATCTCATAAAGGAACAACCCTGGTGGTAATCAATTCAGTTTGCGGCTGTGCGGCTGGCGCTGCCAGGCCTGGGGTTAAGCTATCTCTCAAGGATTCAGATAAACAACCTGATCGATTAGTTACTGTTTTTGCCGGTGTGGACCATGAAGCAGTGAATAAAATGAGGGAGTATACGCTTCCGTATCCACCCTCCTCTCCATCGATCGCATTATTTAAGGATGGTGAGTTGGCACATTTTGTAGAACGGCATCATATTGAAGGACGAACCGCTGAGATGATCGGAAATCATCTTCGTGAAATTTATCAAGAACACTGTTAGCTGATCTTGAATCTAAACCCCACTTGATTACCCGGTTTGGCGGTACCAAGTTTAGATATAAAGTCCTTGTTGGGTTGGACCCTGATACCACTGAGGTTTAAGTGCTGATTCACAAAAATCAATGCTAAATCTGGGAAGATATTTTTCAACACATCTACCAGTTATATTCCCGGGTCCGCTTTTTTTGAAATCAAATTGGGCAGTATCCCGGTAATGGTTTCAACATGAATAAATGCTCTGGCTTGGGGGATAGTGCCTTAATACAAGTATAACGCTTTTAAGTATGTTTGATTCATGAGGACAGCAGTAATACGCAAGGAACATTTTAATGCCGCGCATCGTTTGAATAATTCCAGTTGGTCCGATGAAAAAAATGATCAGGTTTTCGGTAAATGCAACAATCCAAATTTTCACGGTCATAACTATGAGTTATTTGTAAAGCTAATAGGTGAGCCCGACTACGAAACTGGATATGTTTATGACATGAAAAAATTAAGCGAAATAATAAGGGAAGAAATAACAGAGAAGTTTGATCACCGAAATTTAAACCAGGACGTACCCGAGTTCAGAGAGATGAATCCAACTGCTGAGAATATTGCCAGGGTAATTTGGGAGAAACTGCGATTACGAATCGATCTCAAATATGATTTAAAGGTTACATTATATGAAACAGAAAGAAACTTTGTCGAGTATCCGGGAGAATGAGACCATTCTTCGTCAGCTAGGTGATGAACATATCGTCGGTTCCACTGAAACTCCGCTTCGACCGGATGCATTTGAGATGGAAGACCATGAAAAAATAACTCACATTGAGCATCATTTTCGGGAGATAATGAAAATTTTGGGACTGGATCTCACCGATGACAGCTTACAGGGAACCCCCAAACGCGTAGCAAAAATGTATGTTAAAGAAATATTCAGTGGACTTAATCCCAAAAACAAGCCACACGCAAAATTGTTCAACAACAAGTTCAAATACCACGAAATGCTGGTGGAAAAGGACATTACTTTTTACTCCAATTGTGAGCACCACTTTGTGCCAATAATTGGCAAAGCACATGTGGGCTATATTTCAAGTGGCAAGGTAATTGGTCTTTCAAAAATCAATCGTATTGTTCAGTACTACGCAAAAAGACCACAGGTACAAGAACGGCTTACTATGCAAATTGCTGAAGACCTTAAATCAACTCTAAAAACTGAGAGTGTCGGTGTGGTGATTGATGCCAGTCATCTTTGTGTTTCTTCACGTGGCGTAGGAGACACCAACAGTACTACAGGCACGGCCTATTTTAGCGGCAAATTCAAGGAACCCGATACCCGGGCGGAATTTTTGAATTTCATAAATACTCAATAAATATTATAGTGGCCTGATACCCTTTGCCAACACTAAGGGTATTTTTAGTTATAGTTTTAAATTCATTGCCGTTCTTCTATCTTTGTGGGGTTTTTACAGATTAATATCCACTGATATACAATTAAATAAACTATGAATAATTTTGTTTATGTCATTCCAGCAATGGGTATTTTGGGAATTGTGGCACTAATAATCAAATCCAGATGGATTTCCAAACAAGACGCCGGTAATGAAAAGATGCAGGAATTGGCCACTTATATAGCCGATGGAGCCATGGCTTTCTTAAAAGCGGAGTGGAAAGTGCTTTCATATTTTGCAGTTGTCACTGCCTTGTTGTTAGCATACTCCGGAACCTTGGTTCCTGATTCAAGTCCCATTATTGCCATTTCATTTCTCATTGGAGCATTTTTTTCTGCACTAGCGGGATATATTGGTATGAAAATCGCCACAAAAGCCAACGTTCGAACTACACAGGCGGCCCGTACCAGTTTATCCAAGGCGCTACATGTTTCTTTTACCGGGGGTGCCGTAATGGGTCTGGGTGTGGCAGGCCTTGCTGTTTTTGGAATGGGATCGTTATTTATAGTGTTAACTCAAATATTTGTTCCCGAGGGTATTGCTGCCACCGGGGTAGAAATGAGAACTGCCATTGAGGTTTTAGCAGGTTTTTCGTTAGGAGCTGAATCTATTGCGCTATTCGCACGAGTTGGTGGTGGTATTTATACCAAAGCAGCTGATGTAGGAGCCGATCTTGTAGGTAAAGTTGAAGCCGGAATCCCGGAAGATGATCCTCGTAATCCTGCCACCATCGCTGATAACGTTGGGGACAATGTAGGGGACGTTGCCGGCATGGGTGCAGACCTGTTTGGATCCTATGTGGCCACTATCCTGGCCTCAATGGTATTGGGACAGGAGATCGATGCCAGCGGAGATCAGTTCGGTGGTTTAAGTACCATACTATTGCCAATGTCTATTGCAGGCATGGGCCTGATCTTCTCCATTATCGGAACCACAATGGTGAAAGTAAAAGAAGGGGGCAGTGTTCAGAAGGCCCTGAACATGGGAAATTGGAGCTCAATAATACTTACAGTGATTGCTTCCTATTTTCTGGTCCATTGGATGCTTCCGGAAACCTTGGTACATCGTGGAATCACCTTTAGCAATACCGACATATTTTGGGCGATATTGTTGGGACTGGTTGTTGGTGCTCTAATGAGTATCATCACTGAATACTATACATCCATAGGTAAACGACCAGTGAACTCCATCGTCAAACAATCTTCAACAGGACATGCTACCAATATTATAGGAGGGATATCCGTAGGTATGGAATCAACGTTACTTCCAATAATAGTCTTGGCTATAGGTATATTCACTGCTTTTGAACTAGCTGGTTTTTACGGTGTTGCCATTTGTGCGGCCGGAATGATGTCAACTACCGCCATGCAGCTGGCAATTGACGCCTTTGGCCCCATCGCTGATAATGCAGGGGGGGCTGGCGGAAATGAGTGGCCTACCTGAAGAGGTTAGAAACAGAACAGATACCTTGGATGCCGTTGGAAATACCACTGCAGCCGCTGGCAAAGGATTTGCAATTGCTTCCGCTGCCTTAACTGCACTGGCATTGTTTGCAGCATTTGTGGGTATTGCCGGCATCGATAGTATTGACATATATAAGGCGAATGTCCTGGCTGGTCTTTTTATAGGAGCAATGATACCCTACATTTTTTCTTCGCTGGCAATCGCCGCTGTTGGCAGAGCCGCCATGGAAATGGTCAAGGAAGTAAGAAGACAGTTCCGGGAAATACCTGGAATTATGGAATATAAAGCCCGGCCTGAATATGAGAAATGTGTAGAGATATCTACTAAAGCCTCTATCAGAGAAATGATCGCTCCCGGAGCCATCGCATTGGTTGTTCCGGTAATAGTTGGGTTCTTTTTTGGCCCTGAAGTATTGGGGGGCGTATTGGCTGGCGTAACTGTATCCGGGGTGTTGTTGGGAATATTTATGAACAATGCCGGCGGAGCATGGGACAATGCCAAAAAGTCATTTGAAAAAGGTGTTGAGATTGATGGTGAGATGTATTACAAAGGCTCGGAGCCACACAAAGCATCCATAACTGGAGATACCGTGGGTGATCCTTTTAAAGACACATCAGGACCTTCCATGAACATTCTAATAAAGTTAATGTCTATAGTATCACTGATAATTGCCCCCCACATTGCAGTTATCGATCATCATGAACAGTCAATGAATGAGGACCCCAAAGAAATTAAAGTTGTGGTTAAAGCTGAACAGAAATCCGAACTACTGGAACTTTGATAAAATCAAATGGTGTTATATAAAGGAGTTGGGCTGGGTTCAACTCCTTTTTTTATGGGCATCCTAAGTATCTTTGCAGGAATCTTTTTTTTGAGCCACCGGTTATTAAAAAATTCCGGAGTATAAAACACCAAAAGTCTATATATGTAAGGTTGAATTGATAATACAAATTTGATGATGGGCACTGATGAGGCAACACGGTCTTATATTTTCTAGATAATTGAGAAAAGTAGCCCTATTGCCTAGAAACAACCATAATAAATGTTGTTAAATATGATTTAAATTAAAAATTACCATGTAAGATTTGGTTTTTGATTGCTGATTATATTTTAGTAATTGATCGATTTTAGCCGTAATTTTAGCTTCGGCTGATGCTCTAATTAGAGTATACCAGAAAATTGATGAAGGAATCGGTTACATTTTACTTTAAAACTGTATTAACTAACGGCAGAGGCGATGAAAGATGCTGATATTCTGATCAGGATGAGGGAAGGAGATGAGTCTGCCTTAGAATACCTGTACCAAAAATACTATCGGATGATGATCAAACTGGTGATCTCAAATAGTGGTACGGAATATGAGGCCAAGGATATCTATCAGGAAGCCCTCATCGTTTTATGGCAAAAGGCCGTAAGTGACAAGCTGGTTTTGACTTCAAAATTGAGCACCTATCTATATAGTATTTGTCAAAATCTTTGGCGAAAGGAGTTGGATAGAAAAAGTCGACTAAGTAATGAGTCGCACGATAGGACTGAATACATGGAGCATGACCGGGAAGAGCGGGGGAGAATTATAAGAGAATGCATTGGACAATTAGGAGAGACCTGCCAAAAAGTATTGACTTATTATTATTTTGACGGAATGTCAATGAGTGATATAGCGGATAAACTTAATTTTTCAAGTACGGATACCGCAAAAACGAAAAAATATAAATGTAAAAAACGGCTGGATCAATTGGTGAAATCC
>CAZAWQ010000414.1:0-18323 GCA_964488585.1 uncultured Roseivirgaceae bacterium | reverse complement strand
GCTACACTAAAAAATTGTACCTACAAAGCAGATAGGAACATTCATTTCGTGCTACACTTCCCAGCCTTTTCTGTAGGTTCTTCCCACAAATTGATTGGCCTCTTCCAGGTTGGTAATTCTGGTATTTTCTCCATCCCAGAGTAGTTTTTTACGGGCATAAAACTCCATTTTCCCTCCTTTTTTATTCCGCAACATATAACTGCGAATAGCAAGATTACCCATTAATACGGTTTCCGTCATGGGACCAGCATAATCAAAAGAAGAAGTTAAAGCGAGGTGTTCGGGACTTTTAAAACCCGCTTTACATGCGTCCACCCATTTACGTTGATGGCCGTATTCGGGTTCATCATGGTCTTCTGTTTCCGGGCCAAAATCAGTGGTGCCGTCATTGAGGTAGAGTTTTGGCATCAATGGTGAACTATCATTGATATTTGTCGATATTATACCGTTTTCGCCAATGATTAATACGCCATTGCTGCTTCCTGATCCCCCAATATCGTGGTCTGCAGGAATTATCCCAGGGTGCGATGGTCTAATGCCGCCATCACTCCAAGTCAGTTCGATGGGAGATTTACTTTTGTCAGTAGCATTAAAATGCAGGGTGATAAATGAGGAGGGAGGGCACCCTTCCGGATGGTAATCAGCCGTCCACATTTGAGAGTAAACTGAACTTACACTGCATTCTGCATCAATAGGATACTTCAGACCTAAAGTTCTAAAAGGGATGTCTATAAGATGACAGCCCACATCGCCGAGCGCTCCCGTTCCAAAGTCCCACCAACCCCTCCAATTGAATGGATGTAAATTGGGAGTATAGGGCATATTTTTAGCGGGTCCCAGCCAAAGGTCCCAGTGTAAGTCCTTAGGCTTTTGACTTTCATCAGGTTCAGGCATGGCAAAACCCTGAGGCCAAACTGGGCGATTTGTCCATACCTGTACTTTTGATATTTTACCAAGCATACCTGAATCCACCCATTTTTGAACCATATCCAACAGTGGATTTGATCCTCCTTGATTGCCCATCTGGCTGACAATTTTATTTTCTCTGGCCATTTCCGTTAGCAATCTGGCTTCCCGGATATTGTGGGTCATGGGTTTCTGGACATAAACATGCTTTCCTCTGGTCATGGCAAAGGCTGCTGCAGGGGCGTGAACATGATCGGGAGTGGAAATGGTAACTGCATCAATGTCTTTTTCTTGTTCAAGCATTACCCGATAATCATGATATAAAGTTGCCTTTGGAAATGCCTTAACAGATTTAGTTGCTGATCCGGAAAAATCCACATCACACAGGGCGGCCACTCTTTCCCGACCCTTTACTGAAGCGTTGTAAATATCACTGGCTCCTTTACCTCCAGCACCAATGGCTGCCAGATTCAATTGATCGCTGGGGGCAGTATATCCTATGCCGCCAAGCACGTGTCTGGGTACTATAAAGATGGACGAAGCTATGGCCCCTTTTTTGACAAATGATCTGCGGGATGTATGAGATGCAGTTGATCGCTCTGTTTTTCGTTCTTTCATGATTAAAGATTATTCAAGTTTAGGGATAATGCAACTAATTTAACTGTCTTTTTAAGTTTTAAAAAATACCATAAATGTAAACAGCTGTTAACGCCGGCCATTCATGCTTTACAGAATTACGCATAATTTGGTGTCGCACTAAATTCTTGAACCTGCCCTTTTCCAAAAACTATATAGTTTACTATGAGTTAACTATATAGTTATACAACTCCGGGTAATCATCTTAAACGACAGGTGTATTCCAGGAGACCTTATTAAAGATGGTCAATTTGTTTCCTTCTTGTGTACATATATTTCAGGTTGTGGTTCCAGCGGTTTCAATTCTTTATCAGCTAATGCCGGATGGTTTGCCGGAACAAACGTGGCTCGAAATATATTATAGGGAAGATCACCTACGTGTCTTGGGTCGCCATTTGGTTCCCGAACATCTCCACGATAGGGATTCCAATATTCCCAGACGATATCTCCCTCCTGAGTGACCTCAAAAAAACGACCTGCTGGCCCGCATGTGATAAAAGAATTTCCGTTTTCCATGCGGTGGGCTCCAGATATAAAGCTGCCGTAAAAGGAAACTGTGTCTGCAGCCACATAGCTCCATGATAATTTCTCCGGCCCGAGGGCTCCTTGCTCTGGTATGATGTAATTTCCTTGCGTATCGACCGGCGGTGTTATCTCATATATAGCTGAGTATTTCATGCTGTCAGGGCCTCCTGGAATATCATTATTATAAATTATTAGATTGTCTTCACCCGACTGCCCCTTTTCAACCCATCTCACATCGTGTTGACTGAATAGTTGTCGGTTTGTAGAATCCCCGCGTTGGTAATTTTCAGGGTTGCCCCAACGGTATAGAAAATCGCCACCTTTACCCCATCTTCCTCCTTGATGACCAGCAGCTTCCTCTATGGTAGTACTGTGATCAATAATAAATATTTCACCTAACGAATAGGAGCTTATGGCTATCTGGTCCAACTCAACGTGGTAGTTAATGGCATTCAGGTGATAAACATCGCAATCATCAGAATCAGTAGTGGCATTTCGATGCACACTATTTTCGCGTCTTTTTAAGATAAGGGTGTCAGGGTGCATGGGGTCAGGCTTCACAGCAGAGGCATTGATATACAAAAGTTCGGGATGATCTGAAGGAACTCCATAATTTGGAAGATTTGGGTCACCATCCTGAATCATGTGGTCCCACATATGCCACTCCCAAACTATGGTACCTCCTCTGGGCTTTGTTGGCATAATTTCTATAATCTTGTCGGGCCATAATCCATCTTTCGGTGTGAATTCCGGGTTCCGTCCGGCTGCCAGAACTTCCTGTTCACTTTTTGCTTCCCAGGCAATAGTCAGAACATTTCCGTTTGGCATTAGGGCAATATCGTGATGTGACAGGTGTTCCTCCGAGGCAATTTCCATATCCCATATCATATCTCCTTCCCAATTGAATTCCTGAATACGACCGGCATTGCCACCTCCATGATATAGTGGAAAGTCAGGATCCTGGGCCATGCGTAACAGGCCCCCATTGCCTGTCAGATACGACGATAAATCGGATCGAAAATTGCCTTTCCATTCATGTACCACTTTTCCCTTTCGATTGATCAAATAGCTGGAAGATGAATTGGTGGGGCTAAATAGGACAAATCCTGGTGCTACATCTTCCGAGTTGACCAATAGGCCCCGGGGTAATCCCAGGCCACCCATATTGCGATCTACTTTAACGGAGTCTTCTGCAATTTCATCCTTTGTCGGGCCAGTCTGACAACCTACAGTCAGGAATATAAAAGCAAGCAAAGTGAAAATTGTAAGAGGAGTAAAATACTTTGTGGCTGTCTGGTTATACTTGATTATTATCATCACACTAGAATCATCCATATCCCCCATACTATAAGCACTAGGCCACTGACCTTGCTGACCCAATGGCCGTTTGGTATGATCTTCTCAATTAGTACAAATACCGCAATAATGGCCACCCAAAACAAGTTCATCACTCCGGCCACAAACAGCAGGGCCATTAGAGCCCAACAGCAACCCGCACAATAGCTGCCATGCCGCAAGCCCATGAGGAGGGCACCCCATGTTCCATCCCGCCAATCAGTGGTAATAAACCCCAGAGGAGAACGGCAATGTTTTAAACAGGTGTGCTTGAGTGGGGTCCATTGAAAGATCCCGGCTGCCATCAGCAGTACACCACCAAACAAAGAACTGGTGCTGATCATCATCGGTGAAAGCAGAGCAGCGGAATGTAGACCCCACTGGGCTAAAGTGGCAATGAGACTAAATGCGGTCCAAACAATTAAGTAACCTAAAAGGAATACACCTGTCGACACAAAAGGGCGTTGTTGCTTTTGGCGTTGTCTCTGAACATTGGCGAACATCAGCACCATGGGCGCAGCTGAAGGGACCATCATGGCCACCATCATCACCGTCCACATCACAAATAGCAGCAACAGGTCTACCAGGGTCCAGGTTTGCATCTGAGGCATGGCCATCTCCGGACCCATGTCCATACCTTCCATTTTCCAGGCAAGGTATCCAGTATACGCCCATGCTGCACCCGCTAAAACTACCAGGCTAGTTATCACAATGACGCGGTCCTTGGTCACCGCTCTCTCGAGGGATGTCATGGTGATGATTTTGAGGCTAAGTGATCCAGTTGGCTATTAGTTCTGATTGGTCCAATCTACCACTGCCAGGGTACAAAATTTACCCGGATACTCATAGTTTAAGCCACCATAGTCGATGCGCATAGTTTCGGTGGTACAAACAGCTCCGTCATTCCACATGAACCCTCCTTTTGGGTATACAATATGGACGTCCTGTTCCTCTCCTGAGACAGGGTTTATAAGGGGTGTCATATTCACTTCGAGGGCCCCTGAAATTTTGAAACTGGACCTGTTGCCATCTACTGTTATCTCAATGGGTTTGAGTACGGGGCCTTCAAATTCAGTCAAGGTACCCGCGAGGGCTTCCCATGGCATGCCACCATCCTGGCCGGTAATGATCTTTACCAATCCTTCTGTCTGGGAAGCGCTGCTAGCTTCATCGACAAATAAAACGGCTTTACCATTGCCTTCATGAATGGCCTTGGGCCATTTTGCGGCAAGTACGAATTTAACTCCACCCAGGTCCACGTCGCCATAATGTCCCTCAATGGTCTGATACCCAATTATTGCCTCGCAACCTCCATTATCGGGAAATCCTGCGAATTGACAACCACATCCGTGGTTGCAGTTGCAGCTTTCTAAGTTATAGGCTTTAAGCCTCCAGTTAGTACCATTTGTAGATTCCATTGCGATGTTTTTAGTTTAAATACAATTTAGAAAAAAAATTCTAAACTCAAAATGATATATATCATGCTATTCTCTCCCGGATGCTTTAATTCCTTCCGCTTGGTCTTTTCTCAAAGTAGGGTAGGTGATTTCAAGTTGTTCAAGGTAGGTATCATATTTTGTTTCGTCATAATAATATGGCTGGAGTTTTGGAATATACAATTCCATTATTCCTTTATTTAAATGCACCGCAGGTTGATCATCTTGTGAGACCATAGGAATGTATTTCTGTTTAGAAGATTGTTCGGTTCTAAAATACTCCCAGGCTTTTACTACCAGTTCCGGTTTAGCCAAAAAGTCCAGTATTGTCATTGCTTCTACCTTCGCACCGGCCACCACTCCTTTATGAGCAATAGGAGTGGCCATAGCAATAGCATTTGACCAGTGATGACCTTGAAGACCAGGGATGTTGGAAGGATAGAGAAGTGTGACCGTAGGCAGCTTCCAGGAAATATCTCCAATATCATCGGACCCCCCACTTTTGGGTTTAGCGAGGGGCGCCTCGATAGTATCCAGTTTTATGGCCAAGCCAGTGGTATCTCGGGGTGAATTCACTTCATGTTGTACGGCTTTTGCCAGCATTTGATCCTGCTCGCTCCATTGGGGAAGACCTACTTGTTTGATGTTGTCGTACATTGATAGTGCCATTACTTTGTTAAAGTGTCTGGGCCAGGCGGTCCCCAAAATTCTGCTGGACATTTTCGTTCGTGTCATCATGGCGGCCGCTTCGGCTATTTCATTGGCACGGGCATATACTTCCATGATTTTCGGATAGGTGATCTCCCTGAAATAGTACCAAATGGAGGCTCTTGATGGCACTACGTTTGGCTGATCACCTCCGTTGGTAATCACAGAGTGTGATCTTCCCAGCGGATGAATATGCTCACGGGCATACTGCCAGCCAATATTCATTAATTCCACTGCATCCGCTGCGCTGCGTGCACGCCAGGGGGCTCCCGCCGAATGCGCCGACTCGCCTTCAAATGTGTACTCCACGGAAATCATACCGGTACCCCAGGCATCGCCATATGAAACACCTAGATTGCTTGATACGTGTGTGAAGATACAGAGGTCAACATCATCGAAATAGCCGTCTCTGGTATAATAGGCCTTGGTCCCCAGTTGTTCTTCGGCCACACCAGGCCAGATAATTAATGTTCCCGGAATATTTTCCCGTTCCATAATTTCTTTAACCGATAGCACAGCCACCACATTTAGCGGAGAGCCTGAATTATGACCTTCTCCGTGCCCGGGAGCACCCTCAACAATAGGATCGTGGTAAGCGACACCTGGTTTTTGGGATGCTTTTGGTATGCAATCTAAATCGCTGCCAATGGCAATAACGGGTTTTCCTGAACCCCACTTGGCCCACCAGGCTGTGGGTACACCGGATATTCCATATTCAATTTCAAAGCCGTTTTCTTCAAGAATTTCAGTTAGGTATTTTGAAGTTTCTACTTCCTGGAAACCGAGTTCGGCAAAACTGAACACCTTGTCTACCATAACCTGGGCCATCTTTGCCCGTCCATCGATCATTTCCTGAACTTCTTGTTTTAGCGTTTGAAGTTCTGTATCGGATATTTGCTTTTTTTGCGCAAATCCCTGGAAGAAACTTTGGGTTATTATTAGAAGTACTAAGATGGTTTTTTTTAAAACCGGTGTTCTTGAATTTCGTGGTGATGGTTTCATTGCTGATAGCTTTCTGGAATTGGGAGGCATACCTCAAGATAGGAAATATTGGACACTATTTGCACATGACCCCATTACTAAAAAACATCGTAACCGGTCAATCAGGCGCTAGTAGTTTTCGATATTTGAGCGGGTACCAACTATCGATCTTAGACTTTAATCTGCTAACGATTTCCGGATGTTCCTGAAACAGATTGGTTTTCTCATGGGGATCCTCGATTAGATTATAAAGTCGTATTGGTTCTTTTCTCATTTCTTCATGAGTGTGCAAACCCCACCCCTCCAATTGTCCATCATAGCATAGGATTAATTTCCAGTCTCCTTCTATGCACCATCGATAGGCTAGAGATGCTTCCGGGTTGTCTTTATCAATAATATCATGTCCATAGCCTTCGCCAAAGATGGCTTGTCTATGAATTGGTTGCTGATTAGTCAAACCAGGCCAAAGATTGATTCCTGACACGCGTTGAGTAGTCTCAATTCCTGCCGCTCCTAAAATCGTGGGCATAAGATCGACGCTTGAGATCAATTCCTCCCGCGTCTCAGGTTCTAATACTCCAGGCCAGGAAAATATAATGGGAGTCCTTACGCCACCGTCTTTGGCGCTTTGTTTGGAACCATTGGCAAAGCCTTTTCCATGAGGATCCTGGATCCATCCATTGTCACAGAGATAGTATATCAAGGTGTTTTCCCTGAGCCCTTTTTCTTCAAGATAATTTATTAATTCACCGCAGGTCTCATCAAACCATTCGACCATGGCATAGTACTTAGCTTCTGATTCTGTAATATCCAGATCAATGTATTTCTCCAATAATCGTATGGGTGGATTGTGTGGGGTGTGAGGTAAAAACGGGGCATACCACAGGTAAAACGGTTTTTTCTCATGGATAGCATGCTCCACAAAATGAAAAACTGAATCCATGCCTTCCCTCCCAATAGTGAGCCCATCATCACCATGACGTTCTCCTTTGGTCATTCCATGGGTAAATCCTCCTCTTTTATAATCGCCTTCCCACCATTTTCCGGATTGATGGCTTAGGTACCCATTTTCATTTAAGATTTCAGGTAGCGTTTCCAATCTATCTATATGGGCTAGTAAGTCTTCCCTGGGAAATTTAGGAGTACGCCACCCTCCGGCAGGATCATTGCCGGTTATTTTATGTTCATGGGGGTATAAACCCGTAACCATGGTCATAAGTGATGGCCTACAAACTGCGGTTGGAACATATCCGCGAGGAAAAACAACACCTTCACTGGCCAGGCGATCAATATTAGGTGTGGACACTATCGGGTGACCCATAAAACCATAGTCTGTCCAGGCATGATCATCTGAAAATATCAAGACTATGTTCGGTAAGGCCGATGGAGTTAAGGTTGCGTTAGAAGCATTATGCACGCATGACTCTGTTACCAATAGAATCATGAGCAAATAGAAAAGGGCTCCACGGGCACCATAGAAACTTGCTGACATCAATTCAAAATCCCGCCTGTTTGTCTACCAAATTAACCATCGCGTGGCCATGAACATAGCGCCGGACATTTTCCGCAAATACCGTTTGCAATCTTTCCCACGAATGCTGTGAACGCCCGGAAATGTGCGAAGTAATGGTGATATTTTCAAAGTCCCATAACGGATGGTTCGAAGGCAGGGGTTCGGGATCAGTTACATCCAGTCCGGCGCCGGCGATATGACCGGATGCCAGGGCTTCCTGTAAGGCATCTGTTTTCACCAGCTTTCCCCGTGACACATTGATAAAATAAGCGCCTTTTCTCATTTGTTTAAATTGAGTTTCTCCAAACATTCCTTCACTTAAGGGGGTATGTGGGGTTGCGCAAACTACTACATCAGATTGCTCCAGCAATTTGTTTAACCCACCGTCATAGACATAATACAACTCATCACATACATCTCCGATCTGTTCTTTGTAAAATCCCTGAATATCAGCGGCTACTACCCGCATGTCCATTGCTTTAGCACGTCGCGCAACTTGACGGCCAATGCCCCCAAACCCCACAATTCCCATGGTCAAATTTTTCATTTCGATCTGTTCACCGGATCCACCCCACTGGTGTTGGCGCATGTTTCTAACCTGACCGCCAATTTTCCGGGTCAGTGAAAACAGCAACCCGATTACGTGCTCCGCGATTGAGGGAGCATAGCATCCTTTGGCATTGGTAAGCACCACATCGGAGGCCATGAATTCAGAGTAGAGCTGATGTTCGACTCCGGCTGAACCGCTTTGTACCCAGCTTAGATTCTCAGCTAAGGCAAAATCCTCAGCCCTGATTTGTCCAAGCTGAACGTCTGCTTCCTTCAGGGCATCTTTATAGTCCTGCCCATCTAAATCTTTCACCAATTTAATTTGTGGTGACAATTCCAGAATTTTTTTTTCAAACTTTTCATCCAGTTCTGAAGTCAGGAGTATCGAACAAGGCAGGCGAGGGGCAGGTTTTTTGATATGAGATGAAGGGGTTGCTTTTGCCGTCTTTACTGGCTGTGAGATAAAGCCCATGGCGGGTACGGCAGCTAAGACAGCTCCTCCGGAAAGTGAATGTTTAAGGAAATTTCTTCTGGTACCTGGTGACGGGGATTTCATGATCATTTTTAGATTTACCTTAATTTAAGGATATGGTTGAACTGTTGTTAGTTTTTCGTGTTTTTTTTCATATTACTCAGACGGTAACAATGATTGAAATACCTCTGTTTCATAAAGATTGCATCCAAATAGAAGTTATTTATTTATTATGCAGAAGTAAACAGAAAATTGCCTTCAAAAGGATTTAAATTGGCGGTATCACAGGATTTCTTTGTTGAATACTTTGACAAGTTGGATTATTTTGCACAGGTGGCGTTATTGAAAAAACTTAACAGGAAGTCCTTATAGATGCAACACTGTTAACGTCGATAGCAGCTTTTTGACCAAATGTCATAATTTCTTATTTTTGCCAAATGAAGGTTAGAGATTTAGTAATTGGCGTATCATTGCTTCTGGTTATAAATTCTCAGGCAGTACAAGGTCAGATTCCAAAAGTTTATTCAAACATATTGGAAGATAATGGCAGAATTTACATTAATATAAACGGAAAAAAAGTCTTTGCGGATCCTCCTGTGGGGGCTTATACTATGGCTAATTTCAGTACCATAATAGGAACGCCAGAAGGTTTGCAATTCAACTTCCAGGCTCCATTATTAAATGGTGTCATGTACTATGGTTTCATACCTCAAACTGACTCAAAGTTTCCTCAGCCGGTATTTGTTGGGAGAAGCGCAAGAATTGAAGCTGGAGTTGCCACTGCACAAGTTTCCGCGATGGGAGATAATCTTGATATGATAGGATGGATGTCATCTCATCAAGGAGTTTTGGGCTATCGCGTCGTTGATCAAAAAGCGCGTATGCTTTATGATGGTAAAATAAATTTCAACGCTAAGGCATACATAAAAACTTATAATACATACTCTGAAGGAGCATATGGCCAAAAATTTCTTCTTCCTACCGAACCTTTTAAAGTAGTGGCATCAATCACCGAAGGGCCTTTACTAGCCAACCTGACAGACAATTCCGTGGTGATACAATTCAAAACGAATGTCAAAACCAAGGTGTTCGTTAAGGTTGGAGGTAAAAAATTTGCTGACAAAGGATCCAGCACATATGAAATAAAAATTACCGGATTAAGCCCTGATAAAGATTACAATTATACAATCGGTTATGGCGACTTTACTGAAAAGTATTCTTTTCATACGGCGCCACAACCAGGAAGCCGAACCAAATTTACCTTTACCTATGCCAGTGATTCACGTTCCGGTAATGGAGGCGGGGAACGTAATCTGGGTGGAACAAATGCTTTTATGATGAAACGGATCATGGCATTAAATCATCAATACGGTGCGCGATTTATGCAATTCACTGGAGATTTGATTACTGGCTACTCTTTTTCTCCTGAAGCGATAAGATTGGAGTATATTAATTGGAAAAATGCCGTATCCCCTTATGCCAGATACATCCCCGTGGTAGCAACTATGGGTAATCACGAAGCATTGTTGATGAAATTTACAGATGATCAAACGAAAACTAGCTACCAGGTTAATAATTTTCCTTTTGATCAATTCTCCAGCGAAGCTATTTTCCAACAGGAGTTTGTCAATCCTTTAAATGGCCCTGAAAGTGAAGATGGATCGAAGTATGATCCTGACGATGCAACCATTGATTTCCCTTCGTATAAAGAATCAGTTTATTATTATATTTACGATAACGTTGCCATGGTTGTACTCAATTCAAATTACTGGTACATCCCAAATCATGAACAAGTAAAAGTAACCAGCGGTAATATTCATGGGTATATTATGGATAACCAAATGGCCTGGATGAAAACAACCTTGGAAAAACTGGATAATGATGAAAACATCGATCACGTATTTGTAACAGTCCACACGCCATTTTTTCCCAATGGCGGACACATCAAGGATGATATGTGGTACAGTGGAAATAATAGTCCCAGGCCAGTGATTGCTGGTAAAGCCGTTGATAAAGGTATCATTGAAAGACGTGATGAACTTTTGGATATCATCATTAACCAAACGAAAAAAACCAAAGCTATTCTTACTGGTGATGAGCACAATTACGCCCGTACACGATTAAATTCAAAAACCAAGTTGAACCGCACCATCAGTGGGAAAAAATTAACCTTAAACCGGGAAATCTGGCAGATCAATAACGGTGCTGCAGGCGCACCCTATTATGCTCAGGAAAAAACACCCTGGTCCAAATCCGTTCAGGGGTTTACCACACAAAATGCTTTGGTATTTTTTCACGTGGATGGAGATAAGATCAAAGTAGAGGTATTCAATCCGGTCACCTTGGAAAAGTTTGATATATTTGATTTGAACTAAATATAAGCTAAGTAATCGGCCCTTGAGTTTTCAGTTTTTACCATTGACCGATATATAATTTTTATTCGAATAGCCTCAAATGGTTTTAAAGAAGTATTAATGGAAATAGGCATTGATTTAGTACTAACATATATCTATCCAATTTTTGTCATACTGATGATTCTTGAATATTTCCACGCACGACACTTGTTTGATCTCAAAGAATCTTTTTCTGGATTCGCTGTTGCCATTGTAGCTTCGGCTATAGCATTTTTTTCTAAGGCGATTGCTTTGGGTGTCTTTATATATTTTTTTGATTTATTTAAAGAAGTACGTTTGGATTATTTTGGATATGAATCTATTGGATGGGCATGGTTCGTTTGGTTTTTTGCCATTCTTGCGGATGATTTCAATTTTTATTGGCACCATCGTTTTAGTCATTCTATCAGACTGCTATGGGCAGCTCATGTGCCTCACCATTCAGCAAAGTCCTTTAACCTTTCTATTGGTATTCGCAATGGATGGTTTGTCACACTTTATAAGCCTATTTTCTGGTTGTGGATGCCCATTGTCGGCTTTGAGCCCATCATGATCGCAACATGTTTAGTTATAAATGGAATGTATCAATTTTTCTTGCACACTCAATTGGTATCTTCTCTGGGTTGGTATGGAAAAATATTCAATACACCTTTTGTACATCAAATTCATCATTCTAGTAATGTTGAATATCTTGATAAAAACCATGGTGGTATATTAATAATTTGGGACAAACTATTTGGCACGTATCAGAGCGTTATTTCTACTGTAAAGCCAAAGTATGGTATTCTAAAGGACCCCAAGACTTATAACCCTATATTGATAAATACACATGAGTTTTCGAGTATTTGGAAAGATGTTCGAAAAGCATCTTCTTGGAAGGACAAATTTAAATATATATTTTTTCCACCTGGATGGAGTCATGATAAATCCTCCAAAACGACAATGGAGCTACAGAAAACGCTTGTAGATAACTCTTTGATTCCCAGGTTGGATATTGAAAGCACTAATTCTTATTGATTACAAGCCGAGCCTAGTGAACTTTCTCAGTTGACTCAAAGTAGATCTTCCAGTTCGAATAATTCGTTTTACAAGAGAACCTGGTTCAATTTATAATTTCTTAACCCGGACGGCATTCATGCCTTTAGCTCCTCTTTCAAGCTCATAAGTGACCTGGTCGTTTTCGTCGATATCTTCTAATACACCATTAATATGAACAAAATACTTTTCCTGATTCTCTGAATCTCTGATAAACCCAAAGCCTTTTGAGTGATTAAAAAATTCAACTTTCCCCTTCCTATTGGGATTGAATATTTCCTTTTCTTTTTTAGGTACACCTATTTCTATTGTGTTTATGTCAACCTTCTTTTTCTTGGAGGGATCGGGTGGGGTATCTGTGATGTTACCGTTTTCATCCACGTAAGCCATCATATTTTCCAATTCTCCGCTTTTCGCGTTAGCCTTGCGTTCTTCTTTTCTTTCCTGTTTCTCTTTACGCTGCTTTAAACGTTTTTTTTCTTTTTCTCTCTTGTAATAAGTTTCTTGTGATCTACCCATTTATTGATGTTTTATTAGTACTATAATTTTAAGGTTTATAAATCAAATTCGATCCAAACGGGTTATCCAAAGTAATGCAAGATGTCCATCTCATTAAAGAATTAAGCCACTCGCCAGAAATCAATTTCAACCAAAGGTAACCATAAAAGAATAAATAGGCTAAGCCCATTGGGCTTTTCGGGACATAATAAGCAATTACAGCAGGTGATTTGGGTGGTCAAACACTTAACGAAGAACTACTTTCATTGCAGAACATATAAGAGGGGCTCCAAAGGGCTAAATTCACATCGTTTGTGTTTGAGACAACCTTATTTTCCGTCGATTTTGCAATGAAATCTATTATTTATTGCCACTTTTTTCGATATTCCGGCCTGTTATTGAATCTGAACTAATAAATCCAATACAAAATGAAAAGAAGATTGCTTTTGTTGTCAATCTTTATGCTGTCGACGACACCATTGATCTTTGGTGATGACGGTGTGGAGATAGACACTGGGGCTACTGCCTGGATGCTTACATCAACCGCTTTGGTGTTGTTGATGATCCCGGGATTGGCCATGTTTTACGGCGGTTTGGTCCGCACTAAAAATGTGTTAGGCACCATGATGCATAGCTATACCGCCATGGGTATAATGAGTGTCCTCTGGGTTATCTGCGGATATTCCATGTGTTTTGGCAATAACATATTGGGCGGGTGGATTGGTTGGAACCCCGACTATGTCTTATTATCCGGGATCGATACCACCATTATGAGTGGGGGTGTGCCGGAATACGTATTCAGTATGTTTCAAGGTAAATTTGCCATTATCACCCCTGCTCTTATCGCCGGAGCTTTTGCGGAACGCATCAAATTTACTGGATACTGTATTTTTATAGCCCTGTGGGGTTTATTGGTATACAATCCTTTGTGCCACTGGGTTTGGGCGGGAGATGGATTTCTTTACAATCTGGGATCAAACGGAGCCATTGACTTTGCCGGGGGTACGGTAGTTCATATATCCGCCGGGGTAAGCGGCCTGGTGGCAGCTATATATTTGGGAGCAAGAAGAGGATACCCGTCAGATGATATGTCACCCAGTAATCTGGTAATGACCATGATTGGTGCCGGTTTACTTTGGGTCGGTTGGTTTGGATTTAATGCGGGAAGCAGTATTACCAGTGGGTTAAGTACAGCCCAGGCCTTGACCGCAACCCAGGTAGCTGCTGCCGCAGGAGCATTGAGCTGGATGGTGATAGAAGGGATTCACCAGGGAAAAGCCACCGCATTGGGATTCGTCAGTGGGATTTTGGCAGGTTTGGTAGCCATTACACCGGCTGCGGGCGTGGTCCAACCGGCAGGAGCCCTGGTATTGGGAGTAGTCGCTTCACTGATATGTTATTGTGCCATAATCCTAAAGAACAAGTTGGGTTATGACGACTCTTTGGATGTTTTCGGGATCCATGGGGTAGGGGGTATCGTAGGTGCTATCTTATTGACCTTTTTTATCCGCGACAGCTGGATGGAAGAAGCTGCTGCAGCTGCAGGAGGCGGCTGGAGTGTGATGGAACAATTGGGTGTTCAAATAATTGCCGTTCTGATAGCCATTTTTTATGCGGGAATCATGACTTTGATCTTACTATGGATCTTAAACAAAACCATGGGATTAAGACCCTCTCCGCAAAATGAAATGAGGGGTCTGGATAATTCTTATCATGGTGAAAGGGGATACGGCATGCTTAACCCTAACTAAAGTATTATGAAACTGATAACAGCAATTATACGAGAAAGTCAGCTCGACCAAGTGCGCGAGGCTTTGATACATGTTGATATTACCAGGATTACCGTGAGCAGGGTCTCTGGTCATGGTCAGCAAATACGGGAGGAAATTTATCGCGGCAGACGGGTTGTGCCTAATTTAACGCCAAAGATGCGACTGGAGATAGCCGTTAATGATGAATTTGTGGATATCACCTGTCAAACCATAATTGAAGCCGCAAAAACCAATGGAGGGACCCTGGGAGATGGCAAGATCTTTATTACCCAATTGGAGGATTGTATTCGCATCAGAACAGAGGAACGGGGCGGCAAAGCAATTTAAGGTTAAGTGCCTGAAGCACCAGCATAGTAATGTAGTTGTCTGGTCTCGAAACTATTTTTATTGCTTTGCAAGCCGGTCTACAGGTATTTCTTTGGTGGTGACATCTATCACGAAATCGATACTTTCTTGATTATCAGCTTGTACAGTAATATGGAATCGATCACTGATACCCGCATAGGCTTCTGCTACATGGTCTTTTTTTCGCAGTATCGTCCAACCCATTACGTCATCTGAGTGTTTAAAACCTTTTATTTGCTCATTGGTGTTGTCAATTTCAAACCCGGAGGCATATGCGGCCATAATGGTAGTATACATAGCAAAAGCTGTGTTGTAATCCACAATATTTATTTCTACTTTATCTCCATCCTCATTGAGATACTTTTGGCTTACAGTTGAATAGGAACCAATTCCAGGAGTTTTGGTAGTACCTCCATCCATATCCCCATCTTTTTCATAACCGGCAAAAGAGTCGGGTAAGTATTCAGCTAACTGCTCATAATGAATGGCTATAGTATCTCCTCGTTTCTTTCTGTCCTCCATTCGGTTATTAGCTTCCTCCATGGATTCTTGAATGTTTTCGGCGTTTTCGGCTAAGTTCTTAACCAGGTTGACGGCGTTTTTTGCCTCATTGTATCTGTCGCAAGAACAAGAAGCAACAAAAAATAATAAGGAATAAACGGTAGTGAATTGAATAACTGTTCTCATAGTTTGTGGTGATTTATCTTCAATATAAGAAATTAGTTCTAAGCCACCTTGTGTGGCGTAATGTGATAAAATTTTGATTTTTACTAATCAGGAATTCATGGCTTATCATGTTTCGGTAATTAATTTTAACCATAGCCGGAACAGAGTATTTTAGCTGTGCCTGATTCGTGATCTGGAAACATTATTATCAGCCATTGTAGAGGATGCTCTTTTTTTCCAGATTAAACATCTTTTTCTACAAATTTAAGCTGAAGCTGGGATTCCAAGGAACATCGCTTCGGACACCCTTTCCCAAAGACATAGTGTATGAATCTGGAAAAGCCTTTTTATTGTGCATTTAAATTGTTACGCCTTGTTTGATAATGTATGAGATAGGCTCTTTTTGATTGATCATTCAAAAATGATCTGTCGATTAGTGACTCAACTGTTGGCTTCCTTTCTAAGAATGGTTCCAGTAATTTATCCTTTCTAGACTGGGAAATATTCAACCTCCCGGCAAACTCAGAGAAGTCTTCAAATCCAACATGTCCATTCTTTTTCATTTCGTCAGACTCAAAATTATCTTTAAACAGCCCACCGATTAGAGCAAAATCCGTATCATCTACATGTATCCTGGTATTGATCAAATCATATGCTGGACTTAGTGCATGATCTCCATTTGGGGTTTCTAAAACAGAAAAGTTTTTCAAATGGGCATCACCATTGGAGAATAAGTAGTTGAATACAATGAGCTTAAACAGTTTTTCTATTTCTACCCTGTAAGCAGGAACGTATTGCCTGACAAGCTCTGCCAATTCCTGGTAGCTATAATCATATTTGAATTTAGGACCTGCATTCTCAGTGGTTTTACCCGCAAGGGTGGCAAAATCTTCCTTACCCCATTTTGCGCCATCTTCTTTTACATCAAACCGTTTAGTTATATAGGCAGGATCACCATTCTCAAAAAATATCAGCGCACTTTCTGCGGTGGTGATCCCATAGACCTGAGTTGCTATCTGCATGGTTAGATGTTCATTAGCTGGAACTTGATCAACTTTTTTCAAGTCTCTAGGGATTGGTTTTAGTATGTAGTTGCCTTGTTCTCCTTCATTAGTTAGTCGTAGCTTGTTTTTATCAAGTATTAGCGAGAGTTTTTCCTGTACACCTGATATGGATATGCGCTTGCGGTTTTCCAAAAACTTCACTTCATCTTCTTCACTTACTTTGTATGGGAGAATATGGCTTACCTTCTTGCTATTAAATACTTTTTTTAGGCAGGTTCTGCTGTATGTATCAAACCCTTTAGCCAATGTCCCTGGGCAATAACTTATGTCAGGTAAGCTCATTTGTTTCTACTGGTTTTAAGGTAACTGCCCCAATGGTATCTTTAGTAGCAGTGTTAACTAAAAGGCCGAAATAGTCACTTTCATCAATTTTTAATTGGCGGCACTGTAATTTCTTGTTTACTCCTTCTGATAGCATGTTGAAGAAGAATGGGAATAAATGGTCGGCATGGTATTTCTGTTTTATCTTCGGTAACGTAAGGCTGATTGCTGGAAGATTATCATTTGCGAACCACTCATCGGTATAGGTAAAATCGTAGTTTTTGGGACTATATTGTATCAGGGTTCCGGTAAGTTGTCCGTTTCGATATACTTCTGCCTTGCGCAATGTATTAGAGTTTTGGTTGTTTTACTTCAAGTTTCAGTTCCATACCCAGGACTTCTGCCAGTTTATTTAATGTTTCAAAGGTTGGATTGCTATTACCACTTTCTAATGCTTTCAGTGTACGCAAGCCAACGCCTGATAGCTCGGCAAGATGTTCTTGAGTTACGTCCAGTACTTCCCGCCTTCTCTTTAGTACTTGAATAAGTTCATCTAAGTGCATTATACGGCTCTTTTAATTGCGAATATAGGCACTAATTGTAGAAAATCATTTAAAAGTGCAGTAAAAAGCACTTTCGTAAAGCATGGGTATTGTAGTTTATTATTATTCACTCAATAGTGCTGTTTACTGCACTATTGCATCTTCTGATCGAACCCGTCAACTTGAAAGAAGAATCCTGTTCTAACATAAGGAACGATAAAATTTAACTTCAGGAGGAGAGTATACTTGAAACCTCAGAGCTCTATTAACTCCTACATTGGACCCCAGAGCTACTTCCTGAAAGGAATGATATTGGAATTAGGAATCCGTTTAATCAACCTAGGAGCAGTTCTAGGTCGATATCCTAGGTCTTTCGTGCCAACTGATGGGAGTGATACGACGTAGCGGACTAAATCACCAGAGGTATTGCCCCATGTGATGATATAGTAAAATAGAAGAAAGTGTCCAAGTGCACTAAGGCCGCTAATAATCCGTGTTGTGCAATGTTTGATCTTTTGTTGTGCTCTAATCTTTAGCTATTTTTGGATTGAAGCACATCTTCCGGGATATTGCCTTTTCGACAGATATCAAGAAATCTAGAATTTGAGTGAAGCCCTCGGAAAATAGGATTTGCATGGATCCAGGGAATGCTTCGGGATTGATTTGAAAGCATTTTTTCCAGGTAA
>CAZAWQ010000413.1:0-1576 GCA_964488585.1 uncultured Roseivirgaceae bacterium | reverse complement strand
AAAGAGGAATTTCAAGTCAATGCTGCAGATCTCTATCTCAACAGAATAGATTTTGACACCAAACGCAATCAGGTATTAGTATTTCTAAAAACTAAGGCTGATAGTAGGCTGATATCTTATGTTAAGGATGGTGAGATGGGGAATTACATTAATGGGTTTGAGATTTTTATGCAGTCCATTGAAGATGCCCGGACTTACACGTCGCTACTAAAGGAGTTTGTCCAAATTTCAGAAAGCGAAGAAAGGACTGATTTTGCCAACTTTTCTCTTGATCAATGCAAAGACTTTTTGACTCAACACATCGGAAAAGTAGATATTAACCAAGATACGTATGAGCAGAGTTTTACAATTGATCCGGAAAACACATTGATTTTTCAAATCAAATCCCGAGACATTTCCAAAGGGGAGGACCTTACCTATGCGGTCAATGCCGCCTACCTGCATAAAGGACGAACGCAATTTGATACAAAAAGGAATGCCGTATTAATTGAGCTTCGAACGGACAACGATCGTAAATTAATCAGTACAAAAATTGGAGAAGATGCAGCCAATTACTCAAACACAGTAATTTTGCGGGTCCAGGATATTGAAGCTGCCAGAGACATTTCAGAAGTGTTCACTCGGTTTAAGGAACTGGCCCGCGAGGAGATGGACAAACAAACTACTTTTTCAGGAATTGATCAAGCAGAAAGATTCATTATTGAGTCCGTTGGCAAGTTGGTAATCAATACAGACACTTACTTGCAATCAATAAAACTTGATAATGAGAATATATGCCTTTACACTTACGAATTTACCAATGTCTCAAAAGACGTTCAATACAATTATGAATTTAACTTTCTGGATATCGATGTTCATAAAATCCAATTTAATACCAAGGGAAACCAAGCCATAGTGATCTTCGAAGTACGTGGCAGGAATAAGTTGATTAAGACCTATAAAGATGGTGAAACAGACAAATACGTGTATCAATTTCAAATTCTGGCCCAAGACATCGAGCAGGCCAGAATCTTGGTTTCTGCTTTTAAGTTGAAAACGGAATCTTGTGAGAAAGAGTGACCAAGAAATTATTACTGTCCCAATCCTGTCAACTAGCAGCTAAACTTACCAGCAGTTTACAAAATTTGAATCAATATGATAATGAGTTTTTTAATGGAAGCCCATATGTTATGAAAAAAAGAATTTTATTATTTATTGCCTTTGTATTATTTGGTATTTATTCAAAATCACAGCACGTGGTTTGGCCAGCCAAAAGTATTCAAAAGTTAACATCTGAATGGGTTGGTGAGCGTACACCCGATGGAAGGCCCAAAGTTTCAGATCATCTGTTAGAGAGATTGAAAGCCCTTTCGATGGAAGAAATTTGGGGCTCTTTGCGCTCCAAAGGATATGTAAATCAGTTTGAGAATTTTGCGGGTACTGCTCAAAATGGATGGGAGATCCTACATCCCGAAAAGGTGATGACAGGTCGTGTGGTAACCGCACAGTTTATGCCGTTAAGAGAGGATTTTGACAACTATGTTCAAAAACAGGCCGAGGAAGAAGGTACAAAAACACCGGTAACCAATTATGCTCG
>CAZAWQ010000412.1:0-1827 GCA_964488585.1 uncultured Roseivirgaceae bacterium | reverse complement strand
CTCCAAAGCCTCCCGCAACCGCACCGATCGCAGCACCTTTGCCTGCATCACCGCTAATGGCACCAATTGCTGCACCTGCGGCAGCACCCCTGGCAGCGGTACCTATCACTGCACCATCACCTGCATTAGGATCGGCCTGTACTTCAGGTGGGTTAATTGGGTCAACTCCAGACTGCTGTACCGCCCATTTATAGCAGTCATATTCATCTTTATCTTGTGTTTCCTGGTCCTGGTTATTAGCGGGGAAAACATACATGCCCAATGGGGCAGCAATACCGGACTGAGCGATTATTTGATCCACTGCACTGACTAGAAACAGTGCCAAAACAACGTGTACTTTTATCATATTTTTCATTCTTCAATAGTCTGTTTTTTGTAATACTACTCAGAATCTGGCACGGTGAGCGGAGGAAATACCCGATACCCTAATTGCCGGTATACATCTGCTTCATTATAGAATGTTCTGGTTCTGGCTATCTTTCCATCTTCAATTTTATATACGGCATTCACCATAAGGCTCACCGGACCGCTACCATCTTTATATTTAATGGTCACATGTGACCAGTTGAAAGCCCATTCACCTGCAAGAGATCCATCCTTAATAGAGGTTGCTAAGGTCTGTGTGCGCTCATACTGTACGTATTCATATAGATTTTCACTATTCCACTTCCAACTTGCCAAAGCAAGCTCCTTATTGGTACTATCGTCCAGGGAGGGCCCTAAACCCAGATAGTCATCGGCAAGCAGGGATTCCATCAAGTCATAGTCGTTGTTATCGACCGACTCCAAATATTGCTTGACTACGGCAATGCTGGCTTCCGTATTGTCGGTATCCATCTGGGTGCAACCAGCCATCAAAAACACCAAACTAATGGTTAACAATAAATATTTCATAGTTATTAATTGGTATAATTTAACTTTTTCCTGAATTCTTGTCTTTTACAAAATCACTTAGAAATCTAACAGTTTTTAAATTAGCAAACAAGATAGGGGTCACAAACGAATTCAATTCCAGCAGTTGAATAAGGCGTGAACATCATTTGCAGGATTCGGTTATTAAATGTAATTTTATCGCCCGAAACTCAACAAAAATACTAAACAAATACCACTATTTTAAAATCACAAAACACCATGAAAGCATTAATTTTTAGAACTGCGAGCCTCATAATGATCTGCTCTTTTTTTTACGTAGACGCATTAAGTCAGAATAACAAAGAAAAAGGGGAAATTTCTAAAGCTAAAGAAACCAAGGAGTACTTTATTAAGCAAGACTCTGATATCGGAAGCTTCTTTTCGAAATCATACGGTTATGTGATCTTCTCGGCTATCGGCAAAGGGGCTATAGGAATAGGAGGAGCACATGGAAATGGAATCATTTTTAAAGGCGGGTCTCATTATGGCAAAGCCTCTATGACTCAAGCCACTATCGGCTTTCAATTGGGTGGACAATCATATATGGAGGTTATCTTCTTCCAGGACCAGAGGGCATTTGACAACTTCAAAGAAGGCAAAATGAAATTAGGCGCTCATGCCTCTGCTGTAGCTCTTAAACAAGGCGCTGCCGCTGCCGCTGCATACAATGACGGGGTGGCTGTATTTGTCGCTATTAAAGGTGGATTAATGGCAGAAGCATCTGTAGGAGGTCAAAAGTTCAAGTACAAAGACTGGGACAACTAGTTAGATCTCTGATCTCTGATCTCAGATCTCTGATCTCTGATCTCTGATCTCAGATTCTAGATCTCAGATTTTAGATCCACTGTCACTACTCCCCGGAAACCCAGGTGATCCTGCCCGGTATCAGGGCTGGAATGCATGCGGGCACTGGCG
>CAZAWQ010000411.1:0-4517 GCA_964488585.1 uncultured Roseivirgaceae bacterium | reverse complement strand
TCTTTTAATGCCCGCACTTCAAGGTCTGCCACATTAATTTCCAAGCTTGGATCACAGCTATGTAAAAGAAAACGACAGAACCATGGATCGGAAAAATATAGTGTTGGGGTGATCTGGATAGTATCGAGTGTTGTATTCTTTACTAGGATTCCGGACAATATAGCTACACACTCACCTTTTTCAAATACTACTTTCGCCTTAAGTCCTCTGCCCCTTTCATCTCCCGTTTCTATCACTATAAACTGAGCAGAGGTGGGGTGTCCTTCTACTACGGGTATAAAACCGGGATATAATGGAATAATTTCTTCAGCCCTATGTTTGTTGTCAATAGTGTTATTCATATTGAGCTCCTAATGTTGTTTAAATTTTTATAAGCTTTTATGATTCTTACTCTTTAAAATTCCCGGTTCCAATCGGGTTGATGGAATCTGTTTCGATTATAAGCATGACGGCTTTCCACAATTTATATTAACTTCTATAGTTTTAAAATATTTTTCCCTACGAATCGCATCCCATTTGCTTATACAGGCTTCGTAATAAATTATAGTTAACGGTCGTCGGTGCTAAGTAGAGATTCGTTGGATCTGAAGGTGTGGTTGGTCCTATTCCATTTTCGATTAACTAATTTTTTGGATTATAGTTTGGTTTATTCAAACTAAGTTATTAGTTTTAACTAATTATTTAGTTATATATCCGGATTACATACTAATCACTTGAAAGAATTAACCAAAGCCGAAGAACAAATCATGCAGGTCTTATGGGAGTTGGACTCAGCATATGTAAAGGACATTATCACCAAATTTCCTGAACCAAAACCTGCATACAACACAGTTTCTACTATCGTTCGAATCTTACAGCAAAAGCGATTTGTTGGACATGAAATACACGGCAAATCCCACAAATACCATCCTTTGATCACTAAAAACGCCTATACCAAGTCATTTATGAAAGGATTTGTAAAAAGGTACTTCAGTGGATCATATCAGCAGATGGTTTCATTCTTCAGCAAAGAAGATGATCTCAGTCTCAGTGAACTGGAGCAAATCCTTGAAGAACTTAAAGAACATAAAAACAAAGACTCATGAGCAATTATCTAATAGAACTTTCGGCAATCCACATTGCATTGATTCTAGGATACTGGATCTTACTGAGCAAGGAGCAACAATATGCTAAAATGAGGTTTTATCTTCTAGCCGCTACACTGCTGGCACTTACCATTCCATTGGTCAAACTTCCAAAGCTAATATTTAGCAGCAAGGAACCAATTGATGCCGTACTTATGGAAGCCATCCCACTAGATGCTATGACCATTACCCCTACCGCTGATATGTCAACCTGGAATGATCTATTGATCTGGATGTATATATCCATTAGCGGATTCTTTCTGTTCAGATTCTTCAGCAGTGCGCTCTACCTAATCTATTTAGAACGCAAGAGTAGCTATGAGAAATTTAATGATCTGTACATCCGTAAAATCCGAAATATTAAAGGAAGTTTCACTTTTTTCAATTGGATCTTCCTAAGTGATGAAATCGATAAAAACCAGCAGGATTATGACGCAATCTTGAAGCATGAAAAAGCACATGCTTCTTTGGGGCACAGCTACGACTTAATGTTTTTCGAGCTGTTTAAAGTATGTTTTTGGTGGCTCCCCACTGTATGGTTTATCAATAAAGAAATTAGAATAATACACGAATATCAGGCTGATGCTTACGCACTTAAGTCGTATAATGTTGACCAATACTCGTCTATACTGATCAGTTCTACTTTGAAGTTAAATGGACTGAGTCTGGCCAGCTCGTTCCATGATGGTTTAATTCTAAAACGACTAATAGCAATGAAACAACAAGCAAAAAATGTGAGCCCATGGAAACTGGGGGCTCTATCGGCACTGTGTGCTTTACTCTTCATAGTATTTGCCTGTAGTGAAGAGATGCAAACCAAAGAGATTGGTAGCCAAACAGAGGTCTTTAGCGCAGTGGAAGAGCAACCTGAATTTGAAGGAGGAATGCCCGCTTTCTACAAGTATGTAGGAAGTGAAATCAAGTACCCGCTACAAGCACGACAGAAGGGTGTCGAGGGACGGGTAGATGTGCAGTTCGTGGTTGAGAAAGATGGTTCCTTATCAGACGTAAAGACCATCAAAGGGATTGGCGCAGGCTGTGACAGTGAAGCTGTCAGAGTGGTACAAAATGCTGCTTCGTTCAAGCCTGGATCTCAAAGAGGCAGGCCTGTAAGAGTGCGAATGGCAATCCCCATAATATTCAAGCTGAACGAAAATAAGGCTAACCAAGACAACATCGCGGGGGGAATAATTGTCCTAGAGGAAGTCGAATTAAAAAATGAAAAGCTCAAAGTAGATGCTCATTATGCCAATGGTGGGTGGTCCGGTACTGTCTATGATGAGCAAGGCGAGGGACTTCCTGGGGCTAACATAGTGGTAACTGGGACCACAAATGGAACCGCATCTGATTTAGATGGCAGCTTCAAAGTGAAAGCCAATAAATCCAATGATCTCTATATAAGTTTCGTTGGGTATGAAAGTGTGCGTGTAGCAGGAAAATAAGCGGTAAAATGAAACAATGGATTTTATGGTTATCACCATATATTAATCGGCTCTTTTTATAGGGTCGGCTATAATCTACAGTGATTTCCAGTCCCTGGTTTGAATATTCAGTGGTATCAGGTGTACAAACAGGTGTATCACCACTCCCAATCCTAATAATATTTTCTTAAGCATGTTATTAAAGATTGATTGATAGTGTAATTATATTGAATAAGTTTGGCCTTTTTCTGTATATTTTGCTAAAATCTTATAAAGTTTAAATCCTATACATGTACTCTACTCAACACAGAATTACCTTATTTATCCAATTCCTGTTATTTTCAATGTTGATTTTATCCTGTAACACCCTAAAGCAGGAGAATTTCATTGAGATTGAGCAAGACCAGGGCCCTAATCCCTGGACCAACTTGAACTGGAACAACCAAAAGGAAAATTTTCAATTCGTGGTGGTGACGGATCGCACCGGGGGCGCCAGACCGGGAGTGTTTGAACAAGGCGTAGAAAAGGTCAACCTGCTTCAACCTGAATTCGTGATGAGCGTTGGAGACTTGATACAGGGCTATACTGAAGATGTACAGCAGCTAAATCGTGAATGGGATGAATTTGATTCATTTGTGGATGGCTTGGATATGCCTTTCTTCTACGTACCAGGTAATCATGACATCACTAATAAAGTGATGGAAGACCTGTGGGCGTTACGTTATGGGCGTACATATTACCATTTTGTATACCAAGATGTGCTGTTTTTGTGTTTGAACAGTGAGGAGCCTGTTCCTGAAGCAGGAAATGCTGAGGGTATTTATCATACTTCCGACTTTTATATTTCTGAAGCTCAGCGTTCCTATATCCGAGAAACTCTGGCAGAGCAAGAGAATGTACGGTGGACCTTTGTTTTTTGGCATAAGCCTGTGTGGCTGTACCAGGATTCAGAAAATCCTTTGCATCAGGAACTTGTGCCAAAAAGTGGCTGGCCTGAAATTGAGGAGCTGCTTAAAGGAAGAAAGCACACGGTTTTTGCTGGTCATATCCATCGATATGTACACCAGAAACGAAATAATTCTGACTATATCACCCTGGCTACCACCGGAGGCGGTAGTGCCTTACGTGGACCTATTTTTGGTCAATTTGACCACGTATTATGGGTAACCATGACCGATGAGGGGCCAGTTATGGCCAATTTGCTGTTGCAGGGTATTTTGGATAAGGAACTCGCTAAAAACGATATTGAAAAATATCTGGCACTTACCATGAAAAGTAAAGCGTTGCGCTTGGATACCAAATGGGATGATAGTAAACCGTTAGAAAGTCAGCGATTAAAATTTACCGTGTTCAACCACCACGATGCACCTGTCACTTATGATGTGGCATTTGCCAATAGTGACAACATTTCCTTTACGAAAAACCAGGTATCCGGGTCAGTACCTCCCAATACTGCAGTCGATTTTGAGGTTGAGATGGTGGTAATGCCGGTTCAGGTGGTAGCGGGTGACCAGGAAGACCATGAATCTTCAGCTAAGCGTTGGGAAGAGATGAAAAAACATCAAGCTCGATGGAGCCTGACCTATAATCTTGAAAAGTACGGACAAATTAAAATCAACGGAAGTAAACGGTTGTATTGAAAAAGTCTTGTTTTGGCAAGCTCAGATTTCTGGTTGCCTACCCATTTATTTTAATCGTTTTCTAAGAAACATTCGACCATAGTGTGTTTAAAATATTCCCCTTCCTCCGAGGAAAGATCATAAATAAAGTAAGCTAAAAATGCCCTGGTATTTATAATATTCCACCGTTTGGCCGTATATCGAGTACCTGGATACCCAACTTGGTATCAACCCACCTGAAGTAGTAGTATAATTTACGCTCTATCTCAATTCCATAATCGATGGTTGGATCATATTGAATCATGGTATCGAAGAATTGAGATGTATGTGGACGCGTAACTTTGTAATTCCAT
>CAZAWQ010000410.1:0-2008 GCA_964488585.1 uncultured Roseivirgaceae bacterium | reverse complement strand
TTGAATTAAAAACCGGAGAAGTATGGAGACAATCACTTGAGGGAATGGATGTGGATACCTATAGCCAAGGGCCATGGATAACCCTCAGAGAAGTAAATGATGTTGACCGGCCACTTTATCTAAGCAACGAAGGCTCTCGATATTGGCATCAGTATTTATTAGAGACTAAAACCATGTATTTCAATTTTACGAGAGTCAATAATCAAAAAGGACAGCCATCTATAAAAAAATACATTGCAATACTTTTTAAAGAGATCGATGAGGAAAAACCTGAGAAATTGATCATTGATTTTCGCCTAAATAACGGGGGCAACTATAACCTGAGCCGACCATTGATTGAAGCCATAAAATCCAGACCCTGGTTGAATCAAGAGGGCAAGCTATGGGTGATCACCGGCCGCAGAACATTCTCAGCCGCTTCAGTGGCAAGTATATTTTTGAAAACGGAAACAGAGGCGATCCTCATAGGTGAACCGGGCAGAACCCATCCCAATCTGGCTGATAACAACGAATATATGAATCTACCCAAATCAGGATTTCTGATTGAGTATACCACTAAGGTAAAAGAACATTGGCCCGAAAAACCCGGTTTAGACAGAATCCCGGTAGATATATCTGTAGTCCCCCAATATGAATCCTATTCAAAGGGAGAGGATCCGGTGCTGCTGTATATTTTAATTGCAGATATGTAGTGAACAGTGAAAGAAACATGAAATAAGGGGTTGCATTCCAGAAATAAATCAATCCCGGAACAGGTCATGGACAGAAAGGAGCAAATCCCCAGGGTGTTGTTATATAATGTCAAGCCTGTCCGCCGTAACGTAGTGTAGTAGGGCGCCTGCCCCTGGGAAGGCAGGGGTTATCTTAATGTAGCTTCAGGGTCAAAGATCAGCAATTATTGATCTTTTAAGACTAGATAGGAAGGGGGTTTTCAATAAGGGTGATTGGGAGCCTTTGAAGTATTCCGAAAATTTCGAAACAAGAATAATCAGTAACTTATGATTGGAAATTCACTAAATTTCTACATATCGTATCTTCCTTTGGTCTATTTTGGAATGCGTATAATCATTTGATGAGCAAAGTTCTCTTTTCCTTTCTAGTGGTATTCCTCCTTGGAGGTGCTTCCATTGCGCAAAACACCTTTCTGGAAGGTGGTTGGCTTTTTACAGGAATTGATGATGAAGTCGTAAAAAACCCTGGTCTATTGATCCAAAACGGAAAAATAGCAGTTATTGGGATTGACAGGCCCAGACCCGGAGAGGGCTACCAGGTAATGGTGCTGGCAGAGAATGATTATGTGCTTCCTGGTATCATCGATCTCCATGCACATTATAGAGTAGAAGAGATGGGAGTGGTACAGGATGACACTGTTGCCATGCCCAAGATATTCCTGGCCAACGGTGTTACTACCACTTTTCCGGCCGGTGAGATTGAACCCCATAAAATGCGTGATCTTCGCATCCGAATTGATAATGGGGAACTTCAAGGACCTCGTATACTAAACTCTGGGCCCTACTACGGATCCGCAGCCCCGGATTGGAATGATGGTTTTACTGTGGAGGATGTCTATGCCCGGGTAGACAAGTGGGCAGCCTTAGGTGCAAAGGGGTTTAAAGCCAAGAATATTAACAAGGAGCTATTACATGCTTTGATTAAGCGAGCACATCAACATGGTTTGACGGTTACTGCACATCTAAATTCCGGTGTGGGCACATCTGTAAATCCCCAAGATGCCATATTGATGGGCATTGATCGAATCGAGCATTTCCTGGGCGGTGATCTTCTTCCAGATACTACTTCAGCTTATAACAGTCTGGCAGCACTAAATCCGGATGATTTGAGGCTGAATAAGATAATTCAGCTTTATGTGGATCGTAAGGTATATTTTAATCCGACACTGACCACTTACGGTGCTATTGCACAGTTGGAGGAAGATGCCTTCGAGTTTTGGGTAGATGAAAGGGAGTTCTTGACTCCATATTACCGCGAAATCATTGGCAAGCCCAAT
>CAZAWQ010000409.1:0-17933 GCA_964488585.1 uncultured Roseivirgaceae bacterium | reverse complement strand
TCAACACTGTAGAAATATATATCCCAGCCTTAAGGGAACGAACGGAAGACATTTCCCTGCTCGGAGAGCACTTTTTGAAAATTTATTGCACTAAGTATCGAAAGCCAAAGATTAAACTAACTTCAAGTACCATAAAGAAATTACAGGACTACCCCTGGCCGGGAAACATCAGGGAATTGCAACATGCAATAGAACGGGCAATAATCATGAGTGAGTCAAATATGCTGACACCCGATGACTTTTTTTTCCTGGGCTCCCAAAGCGATGACCAAGATACCACCATGGACTCCTTCAATCTGGAGGAAGTGGAAAAAACGTTAATCCAAAAGGCCATACAAAAAAGCTCCGGCAACATATCTAAAGCTGCCAAAGAACTTGGCTTAACTAGGGCTAGTCTTTATAGGAGACTGGAAAAACATGGACTATAATCAATTCAAGTTTAATCTTTTATTGAGGATTGCTGCCATTTCTTTTAGTACGTTCCTTTTGGCAGAGTTCATCCAGGACAGTTTAATTCAGCTGTCTACATTGTTAATCTGCGCTCTGATTATTTTTCAGTTGTTCAGCTTGTTGAAATTCCTGGATATCAACCGTGAGCTAATAGTACAATTTATCAAACAAGAACCATCGAAGAATCAGGTACAAAGCGATACACCGGCATGGACTGGTGAAGAGGACCAGGAGTTAATTCAACGATACAATCTATTACAACAAAAGCTGTCTAACCTGCGCAATGAGAAAGATGCACAATCACAATATCTAAAAACAATAGTACAGCACCTGGGAATTGGACTAATTACATTTGATCGCACCGGTAACATCCAGATCATCAACACTACTGCAAAAAAACTATTAAAGGTAAAACACCTTAAAAATATTTCAGGGTTAGCAGAGTTTAGTGAGCCATTAGTAAACAGCTTTCAGAGTCTCAAAACTGGCGGCCAGGACCTGATCAAGATACAACATGAGGGTTATACCTATCAACTTTCTATTTATGCCATTGAGCTAACCTTGAAAGGTGAACCATTCAAATTAATCACCCTTCAAAACATTCAGAGTGAGCTCGAAGAGAAAGAAATGGAAGCCTGGCAAAATTTAATCAAAGTACTTACTCATGAGATTATGAACTCCGTTACGCCCATTTCTTCATTGGCCGCAACTGTTGATGGTGACCTAAGCAACAATATTGAAGAGAATAAGGATCACTATGAAATTAACAAAGAAGATCTTGATGATATCCACCAAGCAATTCAGACCATACAACGACGTAGTGAGGGACTAATTCGATTTGTTAGTGATTTCCGAAACCTAACCCGTATACCCATTCCTCAATTGAAGGAAGTTAGAGTTAAAGAAATCTTCCAACGGGTTATCACACTGCTTAAACACGATCTGGATCAAGACAATATTAGTGTATTTACCTCTATCAAACCTGCAGAATTATTGTTGAAAGTTGACCCCGAGCTTATCGAGCAGGTAATGATCAATATCGTCAAAAACGCCATTCAGGCCTTCGAAGAGGAGCCTCAGAAAGAGATAAAACTTTCGGCGAGACGAGACAAGAATAACGTGACTATACGTATCAAAGACAACGGGGCGGGTATAGATGAAGAAGCCTTGGGCAAGATATTTATTCCATTTTTTACTACCAAGAAGAATGGAAGTGGCATAGGACTTAGTCTGTCAAAACAAATTATGAGACAGCATAAAGGGGCCATCAAAGTGGTCTCCAATTTGGATGTGGGAACGGAGTTCTCCCTGCGATTCGAGGACCAGGAACTAGAAAAGATACCAGTTATTTAAATTCACTGAAAATTCACTAGTTTTGTATTCTTAATCCTTTAATTGATGGAGAACATACACCAGACCATTTCGGAAATTTTAGTTGATAAACTAGGCTTGGCTGAAACCGAAGTAACAACTGATGCCAACTTTATAAAGGACCTTGGCATTGATTCCCTGGACTATGCCGAACTGATAATGGAATTTGAGCAGGCGTTTGATCTTAAGATACCCGACAATGATGCTGAAAGTCTGGCCACAATCAACCAGGCTGTGGAATACATCCGTCAAAAAATTGCTTTGAAAAGCAATTCTCAATAAGCCCTTCTTGCGTCGGTATTGTCTATATTTATGAGTAAGTTTTGCTTATGGCAATAATCAAAAAAAAGAAAATACCCTATCCAATAAGTGCTTGTTTACGGGCATATCTCCGTAATCAGGAACGCGAAAAACAAATTCAGATCACTTATGAAGATCTGGTTCGCTATGAAAGTAGTTTTACTTTATATGACAGACATGGGAAAGATTCTCTATGGGAAACTGCACTCTATCCGGCGTCCGAAAGTCAGCAAATTCATCAGGCACTAAAAGAAGTTTATTCCCTACTGAAAGCAGGAGGAGACCTATCTGTTATTGAACACCTATTTGTGGAAAGAATTGACGTATGTATCTATGGAAATACCCGGCCTTTCCGTATTCGCATCGTGAATCGCATTAACGATAATTTCGATTATTTCTACCTCAAACATGCGGATGCTAGCCGAATTTACGGACTGGAGCTAGAGCACATATTGTCACCCAACCACATCAATTATCAGGTGTCTGGCAAAACACTAGTGGAAGAACATATCGCAGGTATACCTGGTGACCAGTTTATTGAATATCATATGAAAGGACCTGATATCAATGAGATACGTCTGGCAAAAGAGTTCGTCAAATTCAATGAAAGGACTTTTGTGAGACTCCTGGGTGACATGCACTCCAGTAACTATGTCATTGATATAACTCCTGACTTTGAAGAAACCCACTATCGCATCCGCGCCATTGATTTTGACCAGCAATCATTTGAAGGTAGGCGGACGGTTTATATGCCCCAGTACTTCAAACAAAACAACCCAATAATTAAATTAGGCATCAAACTAATGACTCCCGAAACGGTAAGACAATACCAGCGGGAAGAGCAGTCATTGATCGCCTCCCGAATTACCTCTTCCAGATACCGCTTAAAAGATCTATTAGACTGTATGACCCAAGATACATTGTCCAAAGCTCAAAATATTAAAAACCTTAAAATTGAAATGGCTGATTATTATACAGATGATCGTTTTCTACAATGTACTAATATGGGTGAGATAGTAAAGACCAGCCTTAGGATGCTACTGGAAAAAGTCAAACAAAAGGGGTAGAAAAGATTTTGCTAGAATTGAAATAACTGCTCAGTACTGGTAAATGTAATTCGGAACAGATAAAATAGCGTTAAACTTGGGATGAGGTTCAATATGTAATTAACAGCTACTTCCGCAAATGGGCGTCTGGCCTCCACCAAGAAAAGGTCCTTCTGCGCGATGGACAAACCCAACTGGAGCATATATACCATTTTTTCTTCCTCAACGGTCTTAGCTTCTGGTACAAAACGATATAGCCTCAAGGCTTCTTTAAAGTTAGAAATTGTGGGATTTAAAGATAAGTCACCCAGTAATTTGTCCATCTTTTCCATGGACGGAAAGAGCATATAACCGACATAGCCTACTTCTCTTGATATCTGATTATAAGTGGTCAACATTACTAAGGTAATTGCATATAACTAACAATCCTAATGTAAAAAGGGTTCTCAAGTTATAAATAAAGTACAAACTACTATGTAATTAATTAAATTTATTTAATCCGTGGTGTTGAATAAAATATAGTAAAAAAATTTCACTATCCGAGTAATAGTTAGGTAAATACCATATCCTATTTGGACTATTCAATTATTATCAATTCTAATCTCAGAAATCGATAGAAATTGTAATGAGCCAAAAATAATATAACTGTAGTGAAATTATACAACAAAATACAATATTCAAAAAATAATACTTTGTTAAGTTTCTCGTGTAACTAACAGATGTAAGATATTTTAACCTTAACGATCATTTTTAAAAAGTATTTTAAAATAAACTTACTAAATCCAATTCTCTCAGCATTCTGACTAGATTTATACAATATCAAGATGTAAGGTTACAAAAGCCAGGTCGCTACGCTGATTTACTGAGAAAGTTATTGGCTTACCGTCTCAAATCTAAATTTTTTGCTATTATTCTAAAACATGAAGAATCCACAGAAATCGAGAAGGAGATTTTTGAAATCAGCGGCGGCATTGAGTAGTATGCCATTCATACCTGTCGGACTTGATAATGCCATAAGCCATTCAAATAAAACACTTAAACCACATCCATTTATGAAAAAGGATCAAAGCGTAATAGGTTCCTACGGGCACTGGGCAGCAGACATCCCAAATGAACCCCCGGCACTATCCTTCAGAAACCCTAAATGGACCGAGCTGAAAAATTGGCAGCAGAAGGCTAAGGAAAAAGCTGTAGAGTTAGTGGCCGCACCTACTATTGACGGCAAGAAACCTAAAGTTACCATCAAAGCCGAGTACGAATATGATGGTTTAGCCATTGAAGAATTGGAGTGGCAATTACCTTACGGTCGTCCTACTGAAGCCATCTTATTAAAACCAGCTGGGGCAAATGGCAAACTACCTGCTGTTCTGGGATTGCATGACCATGGAGGCCAAAAATACTTTGGGAAACGAAAAATTACTCGCACTTCAGATCAGGTGCACCCAACTATAGTTGCACATCAGGAAGAATCCTATTCCGGTGTTGCCTGGGCTAACGAACTGGCCATTCAAGGCTATGTAGTGCTAGTACACGACACATTTACCTTCGGGTCACGAAGAGTGCTGTATCAGGATATATCAGGTATCGACTCGGGACATTGTAAAGTGGATGATAAAAGTGATGAAAACCCGGAAGACCCTGAAAACATCAGTATCTATAACCAGTGGGCAGCGGAGCACGAACACATCATGTCAAAATCTCTGTTCTGTGGGGGAACCACTTGGCCAGGAGTAACTTTGATTGAAGACCAGGTGGCTCTGGATATTTTATGTGCCCGACCGGATGTGAATGCCGAAAATGTGGGTTGCTGCGGACTCTCCGGGGGAGGATTGCGAACGGATTACCTAGGTGGATTGGACCATAGAATTAAATGTGCCATCAGTGTAGGATTTATGACCACCTGGAAGGATTTTTTGCTAAATAAGAGTTATACCCACACTTGGATGACTTACGCACCATTATTGCCAAACTATTTGGACTTTCCAGAAATACTGGGACTCCGGGTACCACTCCCTACCATGGTGATGAGTAATAACGAGGATGGATTATATACACTTCCTGAAATGAAAAGGGCTGATGAAATATTAGCTGCTGTTTTTGATAAGGCAGGTGCTGGAGACCGGTACAGTGGACGATTTTACTCTGGTGACCATAAATTTGATACAGAAATGCAAAAAGATGCTTTTAATTGGTTTGACCAGTGGCTTAAATGAGGGATTGAGGGATTGAAGGAGTGAATGAGTGAATGGATCGAGCCAAGTGGGGAGATTTGGAGGCCATATGATAAAATCACTGCTAATTTTAAGAGAAAAATTCTTCCGCTATGGTGCGGCGTATTCCTTGCTCCAATTCTATCTTGGGTTTCCATCCAAGCTTACTTAATTTATTTGAGTCCAGAATCTTTTGGAAAGTGCCATCAGGTTTACTGGAATCAAACCTTATTTCACCTTTGAATCCAACAATGTCTTTAATGACTTGTGCCAATTCTTTAATTGATATATCAGTACCATAGCCAATGTTGAGGTGGGTATTACGCACTTCATCATGGTTGTCGACGCAATCATTGAAATTCAAATTTTTCATTATGAAAATACAAGCTTCCGCCAAATCATCGCTGTGCAGGAACTCCCTGCGTGGCTTTCCAGTACCCCAAACAGTGATGTATTCTTGGGATAGTTTATTTTCCACCAAGAATTGGTCGAACGATCTTTCATCGAGAACACCAGAAACCTGCATTGCCTTTTGAATTCTATTCTCTGAAAGTAATTTTGCAATGACACATTTTTTAATTAACCCAGGTATCACATGTGACCTATTTAGATCATAATTATCCCCAGGCCCATAAAGGTTTGCGGGCATTACCGCTATGAAATCAGTCCCGTATTGAAGGTTATAACTTTCGCATAATTTCAATCCAGCTATTTTAGCGATTGCGTAAGGCTCGTTGGTATATTCCAAAGGACTTGTTAATAAATACGACTCCTTTATGGGCTGCGGGCAGTTTTTAGGGTATATACAGCTGCTGCCAAGAAACAACAGCTTCTTTACATTATTTCTGTAAGCAGAGGAGATTACATTATTTTGGATTTTAAGGTTTACCAGAAGAAATGCAACTCTGTCTGTATAGTTTGCCAGGATTCCGCCTACTTTTGCTGCCGCCAAAAATACATATTCTGGCTTTTCTTTTTGAAAGAACCGGTCTACCCTGCTTTGACTGGTTAAATCCAGCTGAGAATGTGTTCGTTTCAATAGATTTTCATAGCGAAGCGCTTTTAGTTTCTTAATTAGTGCGCAACCTACTAGCCCGGTATGTCCGGCAACATATACTTTCGAGTTTCTATTCACTATTTGATTTTGATGACTCAAGCTCTTGCATTGCAATCTGTAAATCCGCATTTATCATCTCCTTAATTAAAGACCTTAAGTCGTATCGTGGCCTCCATCCCAGCATATCCCTGGCTTTGGAAGCATCACCCACCAACTCTTCAATCTCTGTTGGGCGAAAATAATTTGGATCAACAAACACTACTTCTTTACCTTTAGGCAACGAATAATCACTATTCTGACAGCCAACAACAACCCCAACCTCTTTTAAAAGCATCCCTTTGAATTCAACCCTAATACCTAACTCTTGAAACGCCATTTTAATAAATTTACGGATCGAGGTGCTAATCCCTGTAGCTATCACAAAATCTTCAGGCGTATCCTGTTGTAAAATTAGCCACATTGCCTCCACAAAATCTCTGGCATGACCCCAATCCCGCTTTGCCTCCAAATGTCCAACAAACAGTTTATTCTCCATTCCCAGAGCTATACGCACTGCCGCCCTGGTAATTTTTCGGGTAACAAAGGTCTCTCCTCTTACCGGACTTTCATGATTAAACAAAATGCCATTACAAGCAAACAATCCATAGGCTTCCCTATAATTTACGGTTATCCAATACGCATATAGTTTTGCAACTCCATACGGGCTTCTGGGGTAAAATGGAGTTCGCTCAGTTTGTGGAGTTTCCTGGGCCTTACCATATAATTCGGAAGTAGACGATTGGTAGTACCTTGTCTTATCTACTAACCCCAATAATCTTATTGCTTCCAGTATTCTTAGCGCGCCGAGACCATTAGTATTGGCTGTATACTCGGGTGTATCAAAGCTGACCTTTACATGACTCATTGCCGCTAGATTATATATTTCCAGTGGCTGTATTTTCTGTATGATCCTGATTAAATTACCAGAATCTGTTACATCTCCATAGTGAAGGTGAAACTTTAAATTCTTTTCATGTGGGTCTTGATATAGATGATCAATTCTTTGGGTGTTGAATTGTGATGCTCTTCTTTTTATACCATGGACTGTGTACCCTTTATCTAAAAGGAACTCTGCCAGATAGGCTCCATCCTGTCCGGTGATACCAGTAATTAGTGCTACTTTATTAGTCATTTTTTAAAACCAAAGGCAAAGACTACAGCATCCTATTGCCTGTGTCAATCATTTGACAATTAATATCAGATGTTGTCAGGATCAGGATGTACCCATGGCTTACGATAGGCACGTTGAAGTAATTTACTGGCTTCAGGATCCCCAACAACTATACGTTTTTCAGGATCATAACTTATCGGTCTACCTGTTTTCATTGAGAGATTTGCCAATATGCAGCTAGCACTTGAAATATGTCCTTCTTCAATATCAGCTACCGGTTTGACATTATTTTCGATGGCATTTAAGAAATCCAGCATATGCAATCTAGTAGCTGGGGCCGCATTTAGCTCAATGCGTTCTTCTGTTAAATCCTCTGGGTATTGCTCTTTCTCATAAACTACATCTTTATGAATACCAACAGTTTCATCTCCGTAAGGGATGAAATCATACTGCATGGTACTGCCTTTCAATGTTCCCTTTTCGCCATACAGAATGAATGACCAAGGATAATCGGGGTCAGCCGGAGTTCCCCAGGTCCTATGTTGCCAAATACAATTCAGCTCATCAAATTCAAAAATTGCTGACTGAGTATCTGAAATATTAGATTTGGCCTCTTTTTGAACATAAATCCCTCCGGTGGATGTGATTCTCGTTGGCCAACCAAGATCGAGCATCCATCGTACAGTATCCAGCATGTGCACGCACATATCGCCCATAATTCCATTCCCATATTCCATAAACGCCCGCCACCATCTGATGTGAGGTAGACCGTCATAGGGTCTGAGTGGAGCTGGTCCGGTCCACATTTCATAATCAAGGAAATCAGGTACTGGTTCTAACGGGGGATTTCTCTGGTTGCGCATGTGAAAGTAGCAACACATTTCCACATGCGAAATTTTCCCCAGCAAACCGGCATCTACGATATTTTGCTTAGCTTCAATGAGATGAGGGGTGCTTTTACGCTGGGTCCCCACTTGAACGACCCTCTTGTACTTCCTGGCTGCCGCCACCATTGCCTCACCTTCCATCACGTCCACACTGGTAGGTTTTTGGACATATACATGAGCTCCGGCTTTTAATGCATCAATGGTTTGAAGGGCATGCCAGTGATCAGGAGTGCCAATCAACACAATATCCAACTCGTTTTCAGATAGTAGCTTGCGATAATCGTTATAAAGTCTTGGTGTATTGCCGGATTTTTGTCGTTGACTTACCAATTTGCCGGCCTCTACTAAAATATTTTTGTCAACGTCACAAAGTGCCACCACTTCCACCGGGGTCACCTGGATAAGTCTAAAAAGATCACTCTTCCCATACCACCCGGTACCAATTAAACCAACTCGTACTGTTTCCAGAGTGTTTATAATATCGATACCTCTGGCCCCAAAAGCTGTAAGTGCAAGAGAAGCGGTAGCGCCCTTTAAGAAGTTTCTACGATTGATATTAAAAGTTTTCATGGTTTGGAAGTTTCTAGACTATCATTGGACTTGAAAGTTTTACAAAATATCTTTAAAATCTATAAATAGCAACTCAATGATCTGGTTGAAGAATAAAGTATTATTATTACAATTGACCTTGTAAGTTTTTCGATATGTACAAAATGAAAACACCATTAATGTTTACAGCACGTGGAAATGGTTCGATCTGCATAGAAAGAATAGTAATCAACCGGTTTTTCGCTACTTATACCACAAAGCTCGTCCACCTTTGACGGAAAATAATCTGGTATCAAGATTAGCAGGCGGAACCGACAAAACCGATTCAAACACTCCGGAAATACCGAAACCTGTCGGCGCGGCCCACGCCTCCGAGATCGAATATTGCATGGGCAATCTTCCTTTAGTTGATACCTATGCTTGGACCGGAGATGATTATAAGGTGTCGGAAACCATGCATAACTTTTTCGCTAACTTTATTAAAACAGGGAACCCAAATGGTGAAAATGTGCCGGAATGGCCAGCTGTCAAGCCCAATGATCCTGAGCCTACAATAATGATTATAGATATAGAAAGCGGGGCTAAAAAGACGTTGAATTATGCACGTTATGTATTTCTGGATAAGTCATATAAAAACTAATCTCTGGCACTTCTAAAGTTTCCCTGAAGGTAAGGCAGAATTAGGTTAATCTCTCCAGTATACTTACATGATAAGAAATTACACTTTTCTCAATTGGTAGTAACCTGTGGTCTGAATAATTTTCCTAATATTATTTGAACTTATTATGAGAACTGTTTTTAGATACCAAAGATACCTTGCTATTGCTACCATGGTATTAATCGCCAATCTTACTCTTTTAGCACAAGTTGAAATCAAGTGGCAGAATGAATTAACAGCAAATATTTACTGGCAGGAAGTAACCGCACTTGGGAATCTTATCGTAAGTTCCGGAAACCAATTATCGGGTGTTAATACTGAAACAGGGGAAATAATATGGAGCAAGAAGGATTTTGCAGGATTAAATCGCACATCATATAACGAATTACCCAATAGTCCATTTTTTACAATCACCAAGGGGAATGGTATTTTATTGATCGATCAATTAACTGGTGATTTGGTTTTTGATTCCAAGAGCGCCGGAATTAGCACTATTGAGGATTATTTTTTGCTATACAACTCAGATGCCATCCTGGTAGCAGGAAAAGCTGTTGGTGGTGAATCAATTATGGTATCCGTAAAAATGTCTGATGGCAACATCTCGTGGACCATGAATGAGAAATTTGGAAGAATTATCGCAGCAAACGAACTGGGAAATAACGAACTCTTAATTGTTACGCTTTTCAATAATTATAAGCTTGATGCATCCACAGGAAATGTAATCTGGAAAGCAGCAAATTCTGCGGAATCAGCACAAGTAGATAAACTTGGAGCATTGGGAGCCTTAATGAAAGCAGCTGTTGAAAATTTAACCAAAGACAAGGAAATTGATCTGCGCTATTACCGGCCTAAGGGGAGCAAGGTATTTTATCTTGGGTCGCAGCAGGAATCGCAATCCAGTATAACTAACTCAAGTGGCGAAGCTTCAATTAATTATACCAATGTTTATAATGCCTACAATATTGATGATGGCAGTCTTGTTTGGAAAGAAGCACTGGAGGTAAAAGGACAGTTAGGGCATGTGGTATTTTTGGAAAATGGTATTCTTGTGCTGCCCAATAATGGTAACCGAACCAAAATCAACCTTTTTGATTACAACACTCTGGAAGGCTTGTGGGGAAAGAAAGGTAAAGGAATTGCCATCAAAGGAGGCATCTATGATTATCTGGAGGCTGGAGATGGGATGCTACTGGTATCACAAACATCAAGTAAAAATTTCCTGAACTATCTAGATCCTAAATCAGGCACAATAACCTTTGAAAAGCCAGTGAAAGTTGATGGGAAAGTAATTGGTATCGTTCCACTTTCAAGTGGAATTCTCTATATCACTTCAGAGTCAATGAATATATTGGATCCTTCTACTGGCACTTTAAAGTGGAGTCGAAGCATACGAACAACACCTCAGCTTACCAGTCAGTATAATGGAAAAATATATGCATTTGACTATAAGTCCAAGAAACTAATGGTCGTCGATGAACAAACTGAATCTGTCGCCGAACAGTCAGGTTATGTATTAAAGTTTCTGGGAGGGGAGTCACCACGAAATCTTGAAGTATTGGATGATGGAATATTTATACACTCTGATCAAAATGTAGCCAAATTTGGATTTGATGGTACCGTAAAGTTTCAAGAGTACTATCCTGCACCTCGCGAACCTGGATGGAAGCGAGCCCTATTATATGCGGAAGCGGTGAGGGGTGCATATATAGGAGCATCCGCTTACTATGCTTCAGGAGTGATGGCTGTGGTAGAAGATGAGGTGAGGCAAGAAGATGCCGTTGCCGGCGAACTGGCAAATCAAATTGGAAACGCCTACGGAGAACTTGGGGCACAAGCATCCAGTTACGCCGCAACTGCATTCAAGCAGGCCAAGGCACGGTTTAATGCTACCAGGTCTGGAAGAGATTTTATGTTTATCATGTCAAAACAGGAAAAAAATATTGAACTGCTTAAGGTAAGCAAGTCCAACGGAAAAGTGGAAGGAAGAATTGATCTTGGCAAAGACCGTGAGCCTATCTATGCCGTAGATGATATTACAGGACAAGTATATTATCGTGCGGATGATAATGTATTGACCAGTTACCAGGTAAATTAAAGTGTAAACGGACTGAGCGTCGGGATTATTTTTTGTTAGGTTTAGGCCACTTTGCTATTTATTTAATAGCAAAAGATCATGGTAAGGGCTTTACCATTATGTCCTTGTAATACACTTTACTGTCAGGATCATGCCCTTGCAGAGCAAACGTACCACTAGAAAGCAGGCGTTGGGCCATATTTTCAGGGCGTTGTACATCATCTGGCTCAACATAATCCACTACAGTTTTGCCATTAATTTTAACAGTGATCTGTTTGCCATTCACGATAATGTGCTGGAGGTACCACTCATTATCCTTTACATATACCTCTTTGATATCATCGATGGAATAAAGGCTACCTGTTCGACGCCAGTCACTTTGTGAGTTGTTTACCTGTACTTCATATCCTTTGGAAGGCCAGCCGTCTTCCTGGTATTCAGTATGAATGTAAATACCGGAATTCGACCCCGGAGTTGTCATGACTTGAGCTTTGAATTCAAAGTTTTTAAAGTCATGCGGATCGCCTTGGTAAAACAGATGAGCTCTTGGACCATGAACTACAATAACGCCATTTTCCACTTTAAAAGTTGCCGAATTTGCACCAACTTTCCATCCCGTCAAAGTCTTACCATCAAACATGTTGATCCAATCATTTTGATGGATTGCTGTAAAGCAAAAGTACAAGAATAGAACCACCGCCAAAGCACTTAATTTTATCATCTTTCTCATACGTATTAATTTATGTTACAATTATATCGGGCATTAACAACAAAAATCTGTTTTGATTGTTGACCTTGGTATTTCTCCCCTAATTTACTTCATTCGAGTCTCGCTGGCAAATTTTATAATGGTTACCAACAGTGTATTATCCTTGGACACTAGAAGACCAAGAATCCGTTAGGAGTAAAGGCAATTGGTGAAAGATCGTTGATTCAAATTTTGAAATTGGCTTCATGCGTTTTTTATTACTGCTAACTGTCCAGCGTATGGTGTCGTCGCTACCCAAAGGGTAGGTATGCACTATACACATTATTGTGTGCCGTTTATTCTTTTCATTCTATTAATCGAAGCTGATTGTATTTTATTTCAGCCACGTCTTTATATGCAACTTTCATTACTTCTGACAAAAAAGATTGATCGATCCAGGCAATTGCTTTAGGCTTGTTTTTCAACATTCGTTTAAATGCTCCATCAATTTGTTTATCAGTTAGCTCCAGACTTTTGCCCAATTGTTCAAAGTGCTCCCGTTTAAGCTTCTTTTTCTTGCCAACAAGCGTTAAAGCAAGTTCCTCTTCATCATCAGGATTTAAAATCGAGACATTCAGCAAATCATAAGCTGGCGACAACACCCATCCTGAAGTACTATTAATCATAGAGAAATTCTTCAAGTGCATATCATTGTTTCCCGTGAGAAACGAGAATAAAGCCAGTTCGAAATAAAGGATTTTATCCAAAAAGGTATTATCTGAATTACTATCAATAGCCTTTCCAACTTTCTCCATTGAACTTTTGTATTTGTCAAATGCCTCCGTGATCTGGAACATATCGATCATGTGGATCTTCTTTCCATCTTCTGTCCGGTCAACGCGTTTGGTGATGTAGGACAGTTCTCCGGAAGCCAATCGGATCAATGAAGATGGTACCACCCGAATTCCGAAAGCCTCTGCTATTCGCATGGTTAAATGCTCGTTTTCGGGCATTTCTGGAAAGCGATCGGATGGTGGTTTAAATATATATTGTCCACCCAATGCACCAACAACCGTTAGCCTGGTATCCCCTTTCTCCTTGGTCTCCTTTACCAACGACATGGATAATTTCGCTTGAACACCAGGAACAGCTACACGGCGCTCAACCAAGTTTTTTGCCAGTTCATCCATTTGATCCAAGGAGTATTCAATTAAAGGTGGTGTTGAAGTTCCAAAGAATTCGACAGCGCACTTCTCATGAAAATCGAGATCTCCTTCAACGGGTTTATAACAATACAGACATTTACTCTCCATCTTGCACAGGTATTGGTATAACACTCACAGCACCTATACAATTTTGACAACAAGCCAACAATAAACCCATACGATCATTTCGGTTGATTTTCCAGTTTTTTAAAGCGATATCCAGTAACCACCCTTCAGGTATCAATCCCTCAAAAAATGGAAACAGTCGCTTTTCCGTATAGGGTTTATCAGTTACCGGCATGGTGAATGTGATAAAATCATCAGGCCGTTCATTCACATATTGTTCATCATACTGAAAAACATATTCACCTTCATTCGTCTCTGTAATGAATCCGGCCAAATAATCTTTATAAAATACCTTCCCGCGTCTCATTCAGTTAGATTCTTACTTTTTACTGGAGCCAATTCATGTCCGAACATTCGGAGAACCAGGTTCACTTTATCCATATTCAGATTTGTTTTCCCTTGCTCAATTTTTCGCACTACTGTAAGCGCTACACCCGCACGTTCAGCGAATTCCTCCTGCGTAAGATTGACTTCCTTTCTACGCTCTTTAACGAACTGTGCTAATGGCCTCATTATATGCATTTAAATATAATACTAAGCAAATATAATAAATTATATGCAATTAGATATAAATAAGATGATTAAAGCAATTTTATATGCTTAAGAATATAATATGGTGAAAAATAGAGAAGATATTATTCATAATTGAACAATCAGATTTTACTTATAGTGTTTAAGTCTATTTTTCTTTTCTTTCCTCTGAGTTCAATACTTCCTAAAGGGATTAGTTTATATTCGTCAGTGTTAGAAATAAGATCAAAAGTCTCCTTAGAGATCAAGATGTCTACACTGTATTGATTGCATTGCTCCTGGATTCGCGCAGTAGTATTTAGTACATCTCCGGAATAGATGATGTCTTTTTTGATGACACCAACTTCACCTGCCATGACAGGGCCATAATGAAGACCTGCCTTGAATTCTGGTACAACCTTATATTTCTTTTTGTAGATAGGCCTTAAATCAGCAAGTTTTTCTTGAATCTGCGTAAAACAGCGAAGACAATTGGCCTTTCGAGTGCCCTTCTTAATCGACCAAGAGATTATAATTTCATCTCCAACATATTGGTATATCTCCCCTTCATTGTTAAGAATCGTATTGGTGATGTCGGAAAACAAATCATTCAGTAAATTGAAGTATTTCTCATTGCCTATTTTCTCAGCAATAGAAGTTGAAGAACGCATGTCCATGAACATAAAAATTCTTTGCTCTTTTTTAGGTTGGTGGTATTTTCCAGCGAGGAATTTTAATAATATACCGGGGCCAAATTTATCATTGACTTGTAATAAGAAAAGTGTGAAAAGTGTGATTGCACCCCACAAAATAAAATATGTAATCAAAGTCGGATCAAATACAACCCCAAAAGCAATTCTTATTGAGTCAAATGAAATTCCCAGAAGGCCATACTCTCCTAATAAGTTTGCAAATGTGGCTACCAAAGTAACCAGAACAAAAATCAATATATAAGCTATGAGGGTTGCGAGCATGGCAAACTTGAAAGATTGCCTACGGAACAAATGGCTATTGACTGAAACAAGCAAGATCCCACCAAGTACTCCAGCAATCAGTCCGATTAATATGTTCGTAAGTAAATAACTTCCTACATTAAATTGAGGAGATGGACCGAGGGAATATGGGGAATTGATCAGCGCATAATTGAAAAAAAAGATGAAAATATTTAGTATAACATAGCCAATAGTAATTACGGTTACTTTGTTGAGATCCATTTTTAATTGTCGCGATATTTTCATCCAATGCAGGCTAACGGTCCAGCTAAAGTGCGCGCCTGCCGGCAAGGCTGGGGTGCCCTTCAGCTACTAGCACTAAAGTAACGAACCTGCGCCAGTCTCGCAATTGCAATACTAATTGGACAGAGATAAATAAAAAACCAAGCAGTGCTTAGGCCGGTACTTTAAAAAAATTTGAGTGCACCAGCAGGTGAGAGATTGATTCGCACTGACCATTATCGGAGTTAGTTCACCGCTACGATTTTAGCAAATGTTGTGGGCCGTATGTTTCAAAATGGTATCAGCCGACCAACCATGGAGCGATAAAAGTCAGCCAGCGAAAGGTTCTTTTGGTAGCCAGGTATCTGGTTGGTAGAAAAGTAAGGGAGGCACGGAAGATCCAGCAACTGTGTCTGGTAACGAAAATAGCCGCTCAGAAAGGGCCAGGGAATGGCCCACAACGGTCCAGGCTAAGAGGTGTGGCGGTTTCTCCACCCGAAAGTTGTCCGTAATTTTGGCTGAAGTTAGTTAATAAGATTGAAATGTCAACGTACACATTACCGCCATTCCTGCTTAGTCATTGTTATATGTTATAGCCACATTATCAAGTATTTTCACTTAAAAGAGCAAAAAATAAATACAAAAAATAAAACCTCCTGCTATTGAAACAAGGCCTCGGTAGAATCTTTTCCTCGGAATTTGTAGCCACATGTACCAGCCCCCTAAGCAAATAACAATAAGGCTTACCGATACAATATCTAATGAAAGGCTCCAAATAAAAGCCAGTATTGGTTGATATCGTTCTCCCTGTTCTTTTTGAGTTGGATTTCGTAATTTATGTAATGATCTCAATATTTCCCATTGATCAAATTTTGTTTCTTTTATCAATATTTTTCCATCATTAAGATCAGCCTGTATATCGTATCGCATTCCAGGTTTTGAAGTAATAAAATTCAAATAGGCAGAGTCGGTTGAATACCTTAAATTAACAATGCTACCATTCAGGTTTAGCTTATCCATGATTTCATGCACCAGTGTATGTTTTTTTCTCTCTTTACTTATTTCAATCAATTTGTCATAGCTGATTACCTTTCTTTTCTCCCATGAATTGGCAAACTCCCAGTGATGATTCAGCAGTAATCCACTGATGCCAAATAACCATATAAAAAGAAGTAAGAATAAACCAAGGTATATATGGATTTTGCGATTCCATTTTATCAAACTTTTCTTTTGCTTAGTGATATCCATTTTAATCAAACTGTTAGACCAATGACAAGAGATACAATGGAAAGAAACCCAATTAATAGTGCAATTAGTCCTATGTTTCTTTCATTTTTTAGGCAGAACCAAAGAATAATTCCTGTAATGCTTGATAAAAAAAGACAGATTACAGATAAATCAACTATTGAACTCCAAAGTTGAGTATACATCCAGTTACCACGGATATTTGCATTATGGGGACCTGGCATTTTATGTAACCAAATCAGCTTCTTCCAAAAGTTTACTTTTTCACTATTAATGTAGGCTATACCAGATATTAGATCTGCTTTAATTGAAATCCTATATCCTGGTTTTGTTACTGGAATATACATGCTGATGGAATCTCCAAAAATATTGGATATTTCTCCTGTTATATTCAATTGCTTTAAAATATCCTTCGCATAGTCAATCTCTGTTATGTCAGTATTTGGTAAATAAAACTTAACAGTCTCATCCACATTATCATCAACCGAAAAGGTCCATTTTTGCCAATCCTCTTGCCAATCAATAAAATCATGGTTTAGAATCAAGGCGCTAATCGAAAATATTATGATAAACGGACTGATGAATAGACCCGCATACAGATGAATATCTTCAATTTTTTTATAGTACTTTTTCATACTTATGTTATGACTTGAATTTAATTGTGGCGATTACATATAACGGTCTAGCTAAAGAGCGTGCCCGCCGGCCGATTTCTAAGGATTAAGCAAGGGCACTCTGTTCATAGAGCTCACTATTTCCGGTCCATCAGGTCGAGCGATTCCGAACCCAAGAAACAACACTATTGCCGCTACGGTTGATGTATAGGATAGCTTGCGAATAAATATGTACCTGAAAGTATGAGTAAGCCAAACCCTGTGACAACACCTCCGGTTGCTCTTGCTTCATTTAATAATCCAGCATTGTCGTCTAGTACAAGTCCGCTGTTCTCAAAGAATGCAATTGGGTCGAAAAGTCGCCATGAACCGAGTGCTGTTAACAGAAGACCTAAGACAATCAGTATGTTTTTAGAATTATTTATTTTTCATGTTTTTGTCCTGTGTTGTTTAATGTTTGCCAACGATTTGTGTAAAGTGCGTTTGCCTCCCGATAGGCTGCATATGCACTTTACAGGTTATTGTATCTCGTTATTTTTTCTTCTTGTATTTCGGGTCCTGCATTGATTCAGGCATAGG
>CAZAWQ010000408.1:0-18927 GCA_964488585.1 uncultured Roseivirgaceae bacterium | reverse complement strand
AATATACTACCCAGTAATGTACTGGTATTTTGGCCGTGTCCTTGGGGGTCACCACCAGACCCTCCATCCCCAACAGCGATGTATAAGTATCCATCTGGTCCAAATGTCAGTTGTCCGCCATTATGATTGCCGAAAGGTTGGCTAAATTCCAGCAGCACCAATTCAGATGATGGATCGGCAACAGTGGGGTTTTGAGTATCAACTTCGAATCTTGATATCCTGGTAGTACCCAGGGATGTGGTGTAATTGACATAAAAATATCCATTCTGTGCAAAATCGGGATGAAAGGACAGACCTAAAAGCCCTTCTTCATTACCCCGGTCATCAACTATGGATTGAATGTCCAGGAATATTTCTGCAGTTTCTGTCGATGGGTTGTTGTGAAATACTTTGATAACACCCAGTTGCTCCACTACAAACAAGTTATCGCCACCGTTATTTTGCAGGTCGACCGGACGGTTAAAATCCAGTGAAGGGAAGGCATCAACAATTTTTAGACTATCTCCATTAAGGTCTCCAACTATGGGTAAATCGGAATCGTCAGAGCAGGAAATTGTTAGCAAACCTGCAAAGGTTATGAATTGAAAAAATACCCTCATAGATAAAAATGATTGATTGCCTGGTACTAGTAACGTTAGTTTTTACTTTTTAGTCCCCCCAGAAAAGTCAAAGGATGGCTGACATGGTAAAGTATGCCGTTGGTTGCGTCTCAAAAACATCAGAGATCGGCGATTTGAGATCAAAGATTTAGATTCTTATATTGTATTAAAAAATTGACTATGAAACGTCTAAGCTATTTCTGTATGGGTCTTTTGTTTATTATTGCCTGTCAACACCAAAATGATTCTAAAGAATCTACCGGGGAAAACGATAATTCAGAACCCAGGCAAGCTACTATTGAAAGAATTCATCCTTCTTTGGATCAGATTCTAAGCATTGATGCAGAATTGGAAATACTTGCTGAAGGGTTTGACTGGACAGAGGGACCATTGTGGTTGGAAGAACATAAAATGCTGATATTTTCAGATATTCCTCCGAACGCCGTTTACTCATGGAATGAGGAGCAAGGAATAAAAGATTATCTAAACCCCTCCGGGTATACCAGTAAAGTTGAAAGAGGGGGGGAAGTAGGCTCCAATGGCCTGCTTTTGAGTCCTGGCGGCAAGCTTGTATTGTGTCAGCATGGGGATAGAAGATTGGCGGAAATGAATGCTCCATTGGGATATCCTGAGCCTGACTATACTACCATTGTTGATAATTTTCAGGGTAAGAAACTAAACAGTCCCAATGACGCAGTTTATAGTAGTAGTGGAGATTTGTATTTTACCGACCCTCCTTATGGATTGGAAAAGAATATAGAGGACCCCTTGAAAGAACTGGATTTTCAAGGGGTTTACAAATTGGATGTACAAAATAATCTTCACCTGCTTACCGATCAGATGACCCGTCCCAATGGTATTGCCCTATCAATTGATGAGCGTAAGCTTTATGTAGCCAACTCTGATCCGGAACGGGCAATTTGGATGGAATACAGTATTCAGGAAGATGGCACATTGGATAAAGGCCGTGTGCTATATGATGCAACTGAACAGGTAGGAAAATCTAAAGGACTTCCCGATGGATTAAAAGTGCATCCCTCCGGGGTCATTTTTGCCACCGGGCCAGGAGGAGTTTGGATATTTAGTGCCAAAGGAATTCACCTGGGCACCATTCTCACCGGTCAAGCTACCTCCAATTGTGCCTTTGGCAATGATTATCAGTATTTGTACATAACTGCTGATATGTACCTTATGCGCATGGCGCTACTTTAGCAGATAAAGCTATCTGGAAATAGGGCTTTTACCCTGATCCATCAAAACCTTTAAACGCTCCAGCATCTTTCCCACAGTTACGATACCTTCTTCGGTTTTACCGGTTTTAAGAAACGACATTAAGGAGCGATTTCCGGATCGTATTCTGATATAATTGTTTTTTGAATTTTGTCCTGTCTTCATAGGTAAATCTTACCAAAACTGTTTAACGTATTCTAATAACACACATTAAGTAGTTAGTGTTCCATGCGACTTCCATAAATCGAGGTTATCGCCGAAATCTCAGCTACTTATTTCTCATAAACTAAAGCTAAAGTATTACACTAATGCTTACGTTTTATATACGAAAACCACGGTAGTTAGGATTTATTAATTCCAGAGAATATCCGGCACCCGTATTACCTTGCCATCAAGCGGTAGCCAATACTGGAGCCTCATGTGGCTGCAGGTTTTTTGTTTGAAAGAAGCAGTAACATGGTACGGACGAAGTCAAAATACTCCTCAGTATTTTGTTGAGCTTCTGCTTGTCCGCTAGGGGTAAGTGAGTAATACTTGCGTACTCGTTTGCCTACGTTTACTCTTTCAGAAAGCAAGTAGCCCTGAGATTCAAGTTTATGCAATGCTGGATATAAGGCCCCTTCAGTAATTCTAATGTTGTTACCAGAGCGTTCTTCCACTATTCGAGTTATTTCATAGCCATACATTCTGGGGCGTTCTGACAACAATTTTAATATTATGGTCCTTAAAGAGCCTTTCAGCCAATCATTCCTATACATAAGACAATTATACATAATTTATTTATGTATAGGAAGTATGATTCTGAATTTTCCTTAATAATTATACAAAAGTTACCAAATGCTTAAGGTCAATCTCTTTGGTTATGCCCCCATTTGTGCTATTTTTGTGAAAATTTAAAATCAATTGTGAGCGTTCTTGTAAATAAAAATTCGAAAATAATCGTGCAGGGCTTTACTGGTTCGGAAGGAACCTTTCACGCCCAACAAATGATCGACTACGGTACCAACGTAGTCGGGGGAGTCACCCCTGGAAAAGGCGGCATGTCCCATTTGGATAAACCCGTGTTTAATACCGTTGCTAAAGCAGTTACACAAACAGGCGCGGATGTTTCTATCATCTTTGTTCCACCCGCTTTTGCAGCCGATGCCATCATGGAGGCCGCCGATGCCGGAATCAAAGTGATTGTTGCCATTACCGAAGGTATTCCAACCCGGGATATGATAAAGGCCAAAGAATATATCAATCATAGGGACGTCACTTTGGTAGGACCAAATTGCCCGGGAATCATTACTCCGGAGGAAGCCAAAGTTGGCATCATGCCTGGTTTCATCCACAAAAAGGGAACCATAGGTATTGTTTCAAGGTCAGGTACTCTTACCTACGAAGCGGTAGACCAAATCACTAAAGCGGGTCTTGGTCAATCCACCTGTATTGGTATTGGGGGCGATCCGATTATTGGAACCACTACCAAGGAAGCGGTCAAGTTGCTTATGGAGGACCCGGAAACTGAAGGTATAATAATGATTGGGGAAATTGGGGGAAGTATGGAGTCTGATGCGGCTCATTGGATCAAAGAGAACGGAACAAAACCGGTAGTAGGGTTCATCGCCGGTCAAACAGCCCCTCCGGGACGAAGAATGGGTCACGCTGGAGCCATTATTGGCGGCGCTGATGATACGGCTGCAGCAAAAATGAAGATCATGAGGGAATGTGGACTTATTGTGGTTGAATCTCCAGCGGATATCGGAGAGACTATGGCCAGTGCTTTGAACAATTAAAGACTTAGGTTTAAGAATTAATAATTTCTAATTCCCAAGGGGGAGGGTTATTTAGCATAATTTACTACCCGCATTTCGCGAATTACAGTTACCTTAATTTGTCCGGGATATTGCATGTCCTTCTCAATCTTCTGACTGATCTCGTAACTTAGGATTCCAGCTCGCTGATCAGTGACGTTCTCTGCATCAACCATCACCCGTAACTCCCTACCTGCTTGCATAGCATAGACCTTGTTTACACCTTCAAATTCCAATGCCAGACCCTCCAGATCTTTTAATCGTTTGAGGTAAGATTCCATGATTTCCCGACGGGCACCCGGACGTGAACCTGAGATAGCATCACAAGTTTGGACAATGGGTGAAATTAGTGAAGTCATCTCAATTTCATCGTGATGCGCGCCAATGGCATTGCACACCTCTGGATTCTCTTTATACTTTTTCGCCAGATCCATACCCAATATAGCATGAGGAAGTTCTGGTTCCTCCGGCCACACCTTGCCAATATCATGTAAAAGGCCTGCGCGCTTAGCAAGTTTGGAATTTAGTCCAAGTTCGGAAGCCATAGTTGCTGCCAATCTTGCAACTTCTTTGGAATGTTGCAGGAGATTCTGTCCATAGCTGGACCTGAATCGCATTCTTCCAATCAGTTTTATCAGCTCAGGATGCAAACCATGTACGCCTAGATCAATGACGGCTCGTTCTCCCAGCTCTACGATCTCTTCTTCCATATTCTTTCTGGTCTTATTGACCACTTCTTCGATTCTCGCCGGATGTATGCGACCATCTTTAACAAGTCTATGAAGTGAGAGTCTTGCCACCTCTCTTCGAACGGGATCAAACCCTGAAATAATAATGGCCTCCGGAGTGTCATCAACAATGATCTCAACACCGGTAGAAGATTCCAATGTGCGAATATTTCTTCCTTCACGGCCAATTATCTTACCCTTGATATCGTCACTTTCGATGTTAAAAACTGAGACGCAGTTTTCTATAGCATGTTCGGTTGCCGTACGTTGAATGGTCTCAATCACAACTTTTTTCGCCTGCTTGGCAGCTGACAGCTTGGCTTCGTCAATAATGTCTTTGATGAGAGATGAAGCCTGGGTTTGGGCCTCTTCTTTTAGTGTTTCCACCAGTTGACTTCGTGCTTCATCTGCTGTAATATGCCCAACTTTCTCCAATTGACTTACTTGCTGTGCATGTAGTTGGTCGAGGTCGAGTTGTTTCTTCTCTGTTATTGAAATCTGGGCCTGGAGTGTTTCCCTAAGGTTGTCCAGTTCAGCTTCTTTTTGTTTGAGTTGTTCGTTTACTTTTGACTGATTTTGCTCCCACTGCTTCAATTTCCTCTCATTGCTGATCAGCTGATTTTTTTTTCGATTGGCTTCTGTTTCGAACTCGCTTTTAAGCTTTAAATACCGCTCTTTGGCTTGAAATATCTTCTCCTTTTTTAGGCTTTCAGCTTTAATCTTGGCCTCTTCCAGGATCATATGAGCTTTACGACCAGACTCCTCTTCTTGACGTTTTATATTCTTACGGAATAAAAACTTTGCGAGGACTAGGCCAATAATTAAACCAGCAACGGCAACCAGTAGCAATTCAAATGAAGGCTCCATATTCTTTCTAGAATTAGGTTAAACTACATTCCATTGCACAGGTAAGGAGCGACGAACTGTCAACTAATTGAAGTGTATGATCGGATGTCTATTTTATTTCCGAAAGGATATGATTAAGATAATTTACTTTATTAACTACACTTTCATCAATATTGTTATCTGGGACGCTTGACAACATTTGCTCCATAAGACAATCAAACGCAACCATGGCCAACAAATCTTGTTTGTCATCTATTCCAAACTGGTCATGATAAGTTTTGATTTTATCATTGATCAACTTTCCTGCCTGTCTAACCTGGGCTTCATCGTCCAGGCTTACCTTCATGGGATATTCCCGGTCGGCTATTTTGATTTTGACTGAAAGTTCATCCATGTAGCTATAATCTTATGCACTCAATTGAGCAATGCACTTGTCTATTTCCCTTATATATTCGTTTATGTATTGTTTGAGCTCAGCAGCATCTTCACCTCCTGTAGCAATGTTATCTACAATAGTACTAATTTTATTTTGATTTTGAAAGTCGTCAATTTGCTGCTCTTTTCTTGTTAAAGTGGCCTTCAAATTGCCGTTTTCCCCCTTTAAAATCCGTAGTTGCTCTTGTACAGTTTGATGTTCATTCATGAACAATTTGATCTTCCTTTCCAGTAAAGTAAGCTCTTTGATTAGTTGATCTTTTTCCATAATTACGTTCTTATAAAGGCGCCCAGATTTTGCTCGAAAGTTTGCATCAGCCGAGACATGCACTTGTCGATTATTTGATCGGTTAAGGTTTTATTCTTGTCTTGTAATATAAAGCTCATAGCATATGCTTTTTTATCTTCACCGATCTTTTCTCCTTCATATACATCAAATACACTTATTCTTCGTAAAATTTGACGTTCAGTTGCAAGAGCAAGTTTCTCTATTTCACTAAAAGTAACCTGCTTGTCCAGTACTAACGATAAATCCCTTCGTACTTCCGGATACCTGGATACTTCCCTAAATTCGATGTCATCCTTAGGTTGCTTTACCAATAACCCCCAGTCGATTTCAGCGTAAAACACCGATTGTTTAATATCCACCTGAGCACATACCTTTGGAGTCAGTTTTCCAAAACGGGCGAGAGATTTATCCGAAATTGTGATACTTAATCCATATTCTAAAATACCATTTTGTATCACCCTGCTATTATAAGCACTTAAATTGAATTTAGCCAAAATTTTGTGAATTACTGATGAAAGATCATGAAATTCCAGTGCCCTTGCAGGGTCCATCCAACTGTCTTCCTGATTGTTTCCGGTCATAAATAAGGCCAAGTATTGGCTTTCTTGGTACTTATTTAATCTCTTTTGCTCCGTTGAGGCTATTTTGTAGGTTTTACCAAATTCAAATAACTTTAAGTTATTTTGTCGATGATTAATATTATGAGCTAATGACTCCAGTCCGGTGAACAGCAAGGTTTGCCTCAGCACCCCCAGGTCTTCACTTAACTTATTCAATATTTTCACATTCAGTTCCGGATCGAACTCAGGATTACTTACCGTATAATCTTGTTTGGTAAGTGAATTGGTATAAATCTCATAAAATCCTTGAGCCGCCAACATCTTTGACAGTCCAAACCTGGTACGGTACTGATCTATCGGAGGAAAATCCGCCAGATAATCCGACCTGTACTGCTCAGAAATTTCAATGTTATTATATCCGTATATCCTTAAAATTTCCTCAATAACATCAGCTTCGCGGGTGACATCCGTTCGATAGGTTGGAACCATTGCCATAAATCCAGACTGGTCCTCCTCTCTTATTTCAAAGTCCAGGTTTCTCAAGATCCGCATGATCTCACTTTTAGGTATGGACTGCCCGATCAGCCGGTCTATGTGGGAAAAGCTAATCTGCACCTCCCGGGGCTTGATAACTTCCGGGTAAATGTCTACAATGTCCCCATGAATGGTTCCACCAGCAATTTCCTTTATCAAGGACGCCGCTCTTTTCAAGGCTTTTATGGTCAGATTTGGATCAGTGCCTCTTTCAAAACGGAAAGAAGCATCGGTTTTTAAACCATGATACTGCGCCGTCTTACGAACATAGTCGGCACTAAAGCAAGCGCTTTCTAAAAATATTCGGGTTGTCTGATTGGTTACGCCTGAATGTATACCCCCAAATACACCGGCAATACACAAGCCATTTTCTTCTCCATCACAGATCATGAGATCGTATCCATTTAATTTTCGATCCTTTTCATCCAGGGTCACGAAGGTAGTGCCTTCCGGTAACGTCTTTACCACGATTTCATTTCCGGCAATGACATCTGCATCGAATGCGTGCATGGGCTGTCCCATTTCCTGCATAACATAATTTGTTATATCAACGATGTTATTTATAGGAGTTTGCCCAATTGCCTTTAATTTATTTTGAAGCCATGTGGGTGAACTGGCAACCTTTATATTCCGGAAACTTAACCCGGAATAGCGAGGGCAGGCCTCCTTATTTTCAACACGGACTGCCACGTCAGCATTAGGAGCGTCTGGTTCTGGAGTTTTTAATTGTGGCCACTTTAAAGGTCGATTTAAAAGGGCCCTCAAGTCCCGCGCTACACCTATATGTGAAATTGCATCCGACCTATTTGGGGTGAGCCCAATCTCAATTACTTGGTCTGTAGAGGTCTTAAAGTATTGATTTGCCGGAGTGCCGGGCTTCAGGTCGGTGTCCAAAACCATTATGCCCTGGTGAGCCGTACCTAAGCCAATTTCATCTTCAGCACAGATCATCCCTTCTGAATCAACACGTCGTATTTTAGCTGACTTTATTTTGATTGGATCCCCTTTAACAGGATAAATGGTGCTTCCAACAGGGGCCACTACCACTTTTTGGCCTACAGCCACATTTGGTGCGCCACAAACAATTGACAATGGATTATGGTCACCCACGTCAACAGATGTAATACTTAATCTGTCTGCTTCAGGGTGTTTTTGACAATCCATTACCATTCCAATCAGTAACCCCGATAATTCTCCCGTAACCTCCTCAAATTGTGTAATGCCTTCTACTTCCAGCCCGGACATAGTCAATAAATCAGCGACCTCTTGAATAGGCTCATTGATTTCGATGTATTCTCTCAACCAGTTAGCGGATATTTTCATATATGATAATCAGGTGAATTTCAAGCGTGTAAAATTAAACATTTCTAGGGTTAAGTTCAGTGTACTGTGTGGTATAAGTCGCAGGTATTTTTGTCCCAGGTCCTGAGTATATTTAACTTAACACTAGGTTATTCGAAATTCATTTCTCCAGCATTTATGGCCACTGACAACCGATTTTCTGATGGTGGAAGCGGGCAGCTATAATTAGCACTATAAGCACAGTAGGGGTTGTATGCCAGGTTAAAATCTATGATTATGATATTTTTGTTAGTGAACTGTAGATCAAGATACCGTCCTCCCCCATAAGTAGTTTCTCCATTGGTGAGATCTCCAAAAGGGAGAAAGAAGGTTCCATTACTTTCTTCAAGGTCAGCCTGTAGTAATGTTAACTGATGCTGTTGCCCGGAAAGATCGAAGATCGCATAGGCATATTTTGTGTATTCCCTTACCTGTCCGTCATTGGTAACTATTTTCAATTTAGAATTTTCCGAAATTCGAACTAGTGAAGCCCTTACTTTGAAAAAATGATCAGGTTCAAAATAATCGAACCCTTCAAAACTGGATTTTAACGAATCTGACAGGGGAGACTCGTCATTGTTTTTCATAAAGTCCAGTATTTCATCCCGGTGTTCAAACACTGTTTCTTCATAGGGCAATTTTTCTCCTGGGAAAAAAGAATACAAGAGAATAATTGCAACTACCACACCACCAGACAACTTAAGGATTTTCTTTGAGCCCATTTTTATATTAATCCTTCATCAGCAAAACTAAAATACCCTGAATTAGTGAAAATCAAATGATCTATCACTGGAATTTCCATTAACTTTCCTGCAGCCACTAATTTCTTGGTCAACCTGATATCAGCTTCGCTGGGATTAAGTTGCCCGGAGGGGTGATTATGAACCAGTACAATTGCGCTCGCCAGTTGATTTAAGGCATGTTTAAATATCAATTTCGGGTCTACAAGAGTGCCTGATACTCCACCTTGACTGATTTGTTGGGTTTTTATCACCAAATGGGCCCTGTTGAGGTACACTACCCAAAATATCTCCATTTTTTTATCCAATAATTTGGGTTGCATTAGTTTATAAATATGCTGCGATCCACTGATCTTGAATCTTGTGGGTGGAGCGTAGCCGCTTCTCCTTCTCCCAAGTTCGATGGCGCTCAGCACCACCACCGCTTTAGCATCACCAATTCCAGGAAACTGAATGAGGTCCTGATATTCCAATGCGCCAAGTTCCTCTAGGTTTTGATCAACCGACAGCAGAATTTGCCTGGCTAAATCAACTGCATTGTATTTGTCGGATCCTGATCCTATAAGTGTGGCAATTAACTCAGTATCCGATAAGTTGCCCGCACCGGTTTTTATTAGTTTTTCTCTGGGTCGGTCAGCTACTGCCCATTGTGAAATAGGTACTTTCAGGAATTTCAAAGTTGGTTTTTTCAACCAATCTACTACAAGGGGGTGTCGAAAAAAAACCTTACTAAAGTAATTAAGTAAGGTCACTGTTTTGTTAAAATTAACTTTTAAAGCTGGTTGACAAACTTTGTCAATTTTGATTTACTGTTAGCCGCGTTGTTCTTATGTATTATTTTCCTTTTAGCCAATTTATCCAGCATTGAAGAAACGGTCTTCAACATTGTTTCCGCTTCTTTTTTGTCGGCAGTATTGCGTAGCCGCTTTATATAAGTACGTGTAGTCTTTACTTGATAGCGATTCCTGAGTCTTTTAGTTTCACTAGACCTTATGCGCTTTAAAGCTGACTTATGATTTGCCATATTTTTTAAAGTTTGGGACTGCAAATGTAGTACTAAAATAATTACCAGCAAAACATGAAATTGAAATTATGGACAGTTAATTTATGAACAATTCGCAATTGTTATTTTCCAATTTCTAATTAACATGTTTCTAAATATTTATCTGATCATATGTTTCGAATTTATTTCAATGGGGAATAATCATGAATTATGGGGTTTTAATCCCCATAAGTTAATCAATAGACAGGCGATTTTTACTCTTCCACCAGCCATGATTATTTTTTATAAGCACTATATGCACTTTATTTCAGAGGAAGCGGTAAAGGCAGACCGCCGCCGTTATGCGGTACCCCAGGAAGGGGCCAGGCACTATATTGATTTGGATTATTACGGATCAGATCTTCCCAGGTACTGGGAAGATCTGATCCGAAGTTACCCCAAAGACAGTATTGAATCACATGGAATTTTACCATGGCATTTGGCGGTAGTAAAATTTCAGCTTACGGAAGCTTTTAAGGAAGGAAGCATCAAAAAGATATTGAGGATTTCCTCTGATGCAGGACACTACATTGCAGATGCACATGTACCGCTACATACTACCTCAAACTACAATGGTCAGTTTACCGGTCAGCATGGAATCCACGGATTTTGGGAAACCAGGATACCGGAATTGTTCATTGATAAGTTTGATCTATGGGTGGGAAAAGCCTCTTACCAAGGCGAATGGAACAAAACCATTTGGGAGATAATAATGGAGTCTCACCGTGCGGTAGATAGCGTATTGTATTATGAGCGCAATTTAACCAGTACCTTCCCCAACGACAGAAAATACACTTATGAGGTTCGTTTGAGCCAGTTAGTGAAAGTATATAGCAAAGATTTCTCTAAATCATATCATCTAGCCCTAGACAATCAAGTTGAGCGTAGATTTCGTGCCGCGATCAGAGCTGTAGGTGATTTTTGGTATACCTGCTGGGTCGATGCAGGTCAACCTGATCTGGCAAGATTGAAAAAGCAAGACAGATCTTATACTGCTGATTATCAACATTTTGGTGATTCATTATGGAGAAGACAACATGCGCCAAGGTGATTGATTAGGATAATGGTAAGAAATTTCAAACACACGTCATGAATTAACGTATAATGGTTATAAAATTAGTGAACAGAATGCCATTTTTATTTCCGAGATGGAAGCCCCAGGCAAATGGTAAAATTAATACAAATGAAAATATGTTTTCAAGAAAAAGAGTAATTGTATTTGTTTTCTTGGTATATATTATATTTTTGCGCAAAAATTTGGCAGTAACTCATTGGTTAAAATCAAATTGCTAAGAGCATGTATTGGACATTAGAACTGGCTTCATACCTTGAAGACGCTCCCTGGCCCGCAAGCAAGGATGAATTAATAGATTACTCTATTCGAACAGGGACTCCGTTAGAGGTAGTGGAAAACTTACAGGAATTAGAAGATGACGGGCAGCCTTATGAGAGCATCGAAGAAATCTGGCCCGACTATCCAACAAAAGAAGACTTCTTTTTTAATGAAGATGAGTACTAGATAAATTCACCGCTCTTGCCAGGGTTTATAAAGTTCATATTAGCTTCATGAGCATTTCTGCGACCACAAGATCCTGAACGTTGGTTATTTTGAGGTTTTTTTCTAGACCTTCAAATAAAGTAACCTGATTGCCAACAGCCTCCCAAACGCTGGCATCATCGGTATAAATCTCTTTTTCCTCAATCTTATAAGCATCTTTTATAAGATCAACTTTAAATGTTTGCGGAGTCTGGATGATGCAATAGTTGGTACGATCCAATGCTTTTGAGCCATTAGGGAGCATTTCTCTTATGGAACTTTTTATGGGAATTGCCGCAATTGCTGAATTATGCTTATCCGCAGTTTCATAGGATTCATGTATCATCCGGGAATCAACCAAAGGCCTCACGCCATCATGAATGGCCACCAATCCATTCCCACCGATGATTTGAAGTCCTTTCTTTACCGATTGGAATCGGGTAGTCCCACCTGGTTGTATGGTTATCGGAATATCAAACTGGTATCTGGTGCAAAGTTCTGTCCAGGTTTTCAAATGAGATTGTGGTAACACCAGAATTAATTGTACCTCTTCTGAGTAATGATTGAAAGACTCAATGGTACGCATCAGAATTGGGCGTCCGTTTATCTCCAAAAATTGTTTTGGAATTTTTGAACCCATGCGAAGCCCCTTACCACCAGCCAAGATTATGGCGTATTTAGTAGTGGAGGTCATGAGTGACAATATGCTTAGATGATTAGCATCGCATCGCCATAGCTGAAAAACCGGTATTTTTCCTTTTTGGCTACCTTATAGGCCTCCATGATCAAATCATACCCTCCAAATGCACAGGCCATCATCAGCAATGTTGATTCCGGCAAATGAAAATTGGTAATCATGGCATTGCAAATCTTAAACTCGAAGGGAGGGAATATGAACTTGTCTGTCCAGCCTTCATTCATCTTTAATAACCCTCCGGCGGATACGGAGGTCTCAAGTGTTCGCATTGCAGTAGTCCCCACTGCGCAGACTTTATTTTTACTGGCCATTGCATTATTCACCAGGGTGACAGTTTCTTCGCCCACTAGATAGTTTTCCGAATCCGTTTTATGTTTGGTAAGGTCCTCAACATCCACCGGCCTAAAAGTTCCCAGTCCAATATGCAGGGTAATAGGGGTCATAACCACTCCTTTGATTTCCAACCGTTTCATTACCTGTTTGGTAAAATGGAGTCCTGCAGAAGGTGCGGCTACTGCTCCTATATGCTCAGCATATAAGGTTTGGAATCTTTCCCGATCTTCTGGTTCTGCCATTCTTTGGATATGCTTTGGCAGTGGGGTTTCACCCCAAATGATCAATAGTATTATAAAACTCCTCGTCACTCATTTCAACCAAGAAACGAATGGTACGTCCCCTGGAGGTAGTATTGTCAATAACTTCGGCCACGAGATCCCCCTCACCAAAGTAAAGTTTATTCCCCACTCTAATCTTTCTGGCTGGATCTACCAGAACATCCCACAGATGCATTTCCTTATTTAGTTCCCTTAAAAGAAAAACCTCTATTTCGGCACCAGTCTTTTCTTTATTTCCGTAAAGTCGGGCTGGAAATACCTTGGTATTATTCATTACCATTACATCGCCGTCATCGAAGTAATCTACTACATCCTTAAAGATCTTATGTTTAATGGTTTGATCTTTTTTATTAATAACCATCAAGCGGGATTCATCCCGGTTTTCTGCGGGATGCAAGGCAATATACTTTTCGGGGAGGTCAAACTTAAAAGCAGATAACTTCATGAATTATTTTGATCGGACTTTTGTGCGGTAGTAAAAGTTCGCAAATCTAATGAATTGTGAGCATAAATATTACTATTGATTCCATAATGTTTTAATTTACAGTTGTGTACAATCAGCAAATAATTTCGCTATTTTATTCTCTACAAGTTGAAGACAGGATATCCCAAGGATTTCATAAACCCAAGGAGCCTTTTGGTCCGGAAAAACCAACTATCAAGTGATCACTGTCAGACTCCTATTTGAAAGTTTCAGATTTGCGTGGTCGGCGTTGAAAATGAACTTACTTCGGACGGTTTTGTCCTTGTTGGGGGTAACAGTGGGAATATTTAGCATCATTGGAGTACTTACATTAGTCGACTCACTAGAGAAAAGTCTAAAAGACAGCTTTAGCTTTTTAGGAGCCAATGTTATGTATGTGCAAAAGTGGCCATGGGCTTTTGGAGACGATGACTATCCGTGGTGGAAATACATGCAACGGCCTCAAGCCAGCTACGATGAGTTTCATTTTATCCAGGCTAACATGAATGAAGGAATAGGGATTAGCATCTTTGCTGACAAAGGCGGCCTTACAGTTAGAATGGGTAGTAACAGCATCAGCGGTGTCCACCTAACCGGCATCACTCATGGTCACAGTGAGGTTTATGATATGCCCATTTCACTTGGCCGATATTTCACAATGCAGGAAGTGGAATCTGGTAGAAATGTAGTACTTATCGGCTTCAATGTTGCAGAGGCTTTGTTTCCAAATACAGCTGCCCCAGGTCGCGCCATAAAATTAAAAGGACTAAAATTTATGGTAGTGGGTGTTCTAAAGGGGCAGGGAGAGAATTTTATTGGCACGCCCAGCAATGATGATGCTTGTTTTATTCCCTACAAAAGCTTCCGGAAATTGTATGCCACCCGAAGAATGTGGGGAGTGGAATCAACTTTAGCTGTTAAAGGACGCGAAGATGACGTAAAACTCAAAAGATTGGAAGGTGAATTAACCGGCTTAATGAGAAGAAAAAGAGGACTTAGACCCCGAGACGAATCAAATTTTGCTCTGAACCGATCGGAAATGGTGGCTGATCAGTTAGGAATTTTGTTCGAACAGGTGTCATTTATTGGGTTTTTAATAGGGCTTTTTGCCATGTTGGTGGGAGGTTTCGGAATTGCCAATATAATGTTCGTGTCGGTAAAGGAACGGACCAATATTATTGGCATCCAAAAATCATTAGGCGCTAAGAATTACTTTGTGCTTTGTCAATTTCTTTTTGAATCAATTTTTTTAAGCATATTCGGTGGACTTGCGGGGTTATTTCTGGTTTATCTTACCACCTTCATACCACTGGGGAGTTTCCAAATAATAATGAGCATGGAAAATATTGTTCTGGGATTGTTAATTGCTGCTATCGTGGGCACCGTTAGTGGTATCATACCTGCAGCTTTGGCTGCACGTATGGATCCGGTACTGGCAATAAGAACCCAGTAAGTCTTATTCTGTAGCCACTGCTTCCTTTTCCTTAAGATCTTGATCTATCTTACCACTCACTTTGGCCCTGATTTTCCCCTCAATTTCCTCGGACAGTTCGGGATTATCCGATAGCAGTTGTTTTACCGCATCTCGACCTTGGCCTAGTTTATTTCCTTCATAAGAGAACCAAGAACCGGATTTGTTGACAATTTCGAGCTCAACTCCCAGATCCAGTATTTCACCAACTTTAGAAATACCCTGTCCATACATGATGTCGAACTCCACTACCTTAAAAGGAGGAGCAACTTTGTTCTTTACTACTTTGACACGGGTACGATTACCCACTATTTGATCCGGACTTTCTTTGATCTGGCCTATTCGCCTAATATCCAGTCGTACGGAGGCATAGAACTTCAAAGCATTCCCGCCAGTAGTGGTTTCAGGGTTACCAAACATTACCCCAATTTTCTCACGCAACTGATTAATAAAAATACAAGCACATCCTGTTTTACTGATCACTCCAGTGAGCTTCCGCATCGCTTGTGACATCAAGCGAGCCTGTAAGCCCATTTTGCTGTCACCCATTTCTCCTTCCAATTCACTCCGTGGCACCAGTGCTGCTACTGAGTCAATGACGATGAGGTCAATAGCTCCGGAACGAATCAAATGTTCAGTTATTTCTAAAGCCTGCTCTCCATCATCAGGCTGAGAAATTAACAAGTTTTCTGTATCAATTCCCAGATTCTCCGCATATGTCTTATCAAACGCGTGTTCCGCGTCTATGAACGCAGCAAGTCCACCATTTCTTTGAGCCTCAGCAATACAATGCATACTCAAAGTAGTTTTCCCAGATGATTCAGGGCCATAAATTTCAGATACCCGGCCCCGGGGAATCCCACCTACGCCTAATGCAATATCCAATCCCAATGATCCCGTAGAAATTGCCGGGATATCTTGAACTCGCTCATCGCTTAATCTCATTACCGTCCCTTTTCCATAGGTTTTTTCCAGTTTCTCGATGGTTAATTGGAGGGCCTTAAGTTTTTCATTTGCTACACTCATATTGTTTGATATTAGATTTAAAAAATAAGGGAAATGTAAGGTACTATGAATGCGTAAATTTAACAAATTTGGGTTTCAAATCAGGGGATCACGAATAAAATAATAAGCCTTAGAATTTCCAACTGGGGACCATCTGATTTTGGTGCCTGAATATACCGTTGTTGGTGTATATTGCAGCGATTTTGATTTGTTATTGCATATGTTAAAAACCGTACTAAAGACAGCACTGGGAATCATTATTTTGGTTCTATTGTGGCAGCATCAACTGATCTTTTACGGAATCTCACAGGCCAGAGGTCAGCTGAAGGTAGTATTAAATGCTCGAGAGATAGCCGACATTCTTAAGGATCCACTGATAGCGGATTCCATAAAGTACAAGCTAAACCTTATTCAGGAAATCAAACAATTTTCCTTCGATTCTCTTGGATTCGAAGTGACCGACAACTACACGTCTTATTTTGATCAGAAAGGTAAGCCTACTCTTTGGGTAGTCACCGGTGCTAAGCCTTTTTTATTGGAACCAAAAGAGTGGTACTTTCCTGTTTTGGGCCGGGTACCCTATAAGGGGTTTTTTGTATTGTCAAAAGCAGAAGACGAGGAACGGAAACTAGAACGAGAGGATTGGGACACCAACTTAAGAGTAGCCGGTGGCTGGTCAACACTTGGATGGTTTAAAGATCCTGTAATGTCTAACATGCTTAAAGACAGCCCGGGAGAATTGGCCAATACCATTATCCATGAGCTCACCCATGGCAATGTGTTTGTGAAGGACAGTGTGGAATTTAACGAAAATTTGGCATCTTTTTTTGGAGACCTGGGCGCTCGCAAGTTCCTGGAATACAAATTTGGGTCCAATTCATCCGAGAGCATAGAGTATGAACGATCTCAATCGGACCGAAGAAAGTTTGCCAATCACATGCTACGTGGCGCAGATCGATTAGATGAATTGTACACTACTCAGGAAGAAACATTGGCCCAAAATTTGCGTTACAGCTCAAAGAGGCAGCTAATTGTTGAAATTACTGCAACCGCCGATACTTTAAATATGTATGAAAAGCACCGATACCTATGGTATTTAGAAAAGAGCAAAGTGAATAATGCTTTTTTTATGTCGTATTTAAGGTACAGGGCTGATTTTACTTTATTTGAAAGAGAGCTTAAGGATACATTTAAAGGAGATTTAAGGCAATATTTTCAATATTTTAAGCAAGTGTTTCCAAGCTTATAGCCGACAAAGTCGAAATGTTATTATGAAGTGGTATTTTCTTTTATTAGCACTTATTTTATTAATGGCCTTTAATGAACAAACTAGTTATAGGAATATAGAAAACCACAGCTTTGATTTTGGAGAGAGATTAGAATACCGAGTTCATTATGGCTTCTTGAATGCTGCTACGGCTACCATGGAAATTAGTGAAAACCTGGTATATCGCAATAACCGCCCCTGTTACAAGGTTGATATTTATGGAAAATCTGTGGGAATATTCGATTTAATCACCCGAATCAATGACAATTGGGGCACTTACTTAGATACTGCGGCCATAATTCCCCATGGATCTTACCGTATTCTGGAAGAAGGCAGATACCGTAAATATGAATATGTCGAATTCGACTACGAGAAAATGGAAGCAATTACCACTCTTCTTGACAAAAAAACCAAGGAGCCACTGGAACCCACAATGACCAGTATTTCCAAAAACGTTCAGGACATGGTCAGTGGATATTATTACTTACGAACCATGGATTTTTCCAAAATCAGGGAGGGCGAAATATTCACCGTTAATGCTTTCTTCGATGAGGAGCGCTATGATCTAAGAATTCGGTACCTGGGGAAAGCTACACTTCGCACTAAGATTGGCAAGTTCCAGACTCTGGTTTTACAACCTATTTTGCCAAAAAACGGACTGTTTAGCGGTGAAGATGCCATTAAAGTATGGATGTCCGATGATGCCAATAAAATACCGCTTAAAGTAAAAGCCAGCATGTTTATTGGAGCAATAGAGATTGACATAAAAACCATTGCCGGCGCTAGAAATGGGGTTCCTTTATTGGAATGAGCTATATTTTGGAAATCGAGAATAGCATGCCTAACAATAACTACAATATCCTGGTTGTCGACGATGATAAGGATATTCTAGAGCTTCTTAAGTATAACCTGGAGAAAGAAGGGTACCAAATCAAAACCTGCAGCAACGGATTTGCTGCGGTTGAAGCTGCCAATAGGTTCATTCCCGATGTGGTGCTGCTGGACATTATGATGCCAGGGCAGGATGGGGTAGAAACCTGTCGATTGTTGCGCCTGAATCCAAAATTGGCAGATGCCCATATAATTTTCTTGACAGCCCGCTCAGAAGAATATTCGGAAATTGCAGCGTTTGAAGCAGGAGCTGATGATTATATTTCCAAACCGATCAAACCCAGGGCACTGCTAAGTAGAATAAAAGCTTTGTTCAAAAAGGTTGACCAGAAAAAGAATACCAAACCTGTAATTCACATAGGTGATTTGATTATTGATAAATCGAGTTATTTGGCGAAACAAAATGGCAAAGAGATTATACTTCCTAAAAAAGAATTCGAGTTGTTATACTTCCTTGCACAAAATCCAAACAAAGTTTTTAACCGGGAAGAACTACTGAACAAAGTATGGGGAACAGATGTTTATGTTCTGGCCCGTACTGTTGATGTCCACATTAGAAAAGTGCGGGAAAAAATAGGTGAATCTTATATCAGCACCATCAAGGGAGTAGGTTACAAATTCAATCAAATTTAGATTTGGATCTCACAATTTATCGGAATGAGCTTTAACTCCCATACCATATCGCTGTCAATTTCTGTGCTGATGGCAATGTTGGCCATTTCGGCAGCATATTTCGTTATGGACTTGTCCAACACCAATCTCTGGTACGTTACTGGAGTGTCATTTACAGCCTCTTATCTGATTTCCTGGAGTGTTTTGGAGATTTTGCTCTTCAAAGGAAT
>CAZAWQ010000407.1:0-2179 GCA_964488585.1 uncultured Roseivirgaceae bacterium | reverse complement strand
ATGCACAGATAGTATCTGCTTGGTGCAATGTAAAACCAACAATTGTATTTTGTTCTATAATTAATAATCTTGCGTGATTAACGTTGACACTTATCTGCCATGCAAATAAAAAAATCCTCAAAAGAATATGATGTTATTATAGTTGGTTCCGGGGCTGGTGGTGGCATGGCTTCCAAAATATTGGCCGAAGCTGGATTTAATATTGCCATTGTGGAGGCCGGTCCATTTTTTGATCCTGCAGATCCTAAACAGAAAACACAACTCAAATGGCCCTGGGAGTCACCCAGAAGAGGAGCAGGATCAGTGCGTCCATTTGGTGACTTCGACAGCGCCTATGGAGGCTGGGAAATTGAAGGGGAACCTTATACAAGAAAAAATGGGACAAAGTTTGACTGGTTCCGGTCGAGGATGCTGGGCGGGAGGACTAACCACTGGGGACGGATCTCACTTCGGTTCGGCCCTTTGGATTTTAAAAGAAAAAGTATAGATGGGCTTGGGGATGATTGGCCTATTAGTAATGAGGATGTCAAACAATATTACGATAAAGTTGACAAATTGATAGGCATCTTTGGCAGTAAAGAAAATATTTCCAATGAACCGGATGGATTTTTCCTTCCTCCACCAAAACCAAGACTCCACGAGTTGTATTACATAAAAGGCGCCCGCAAAGCTAATATCCCTGTTATCCCGTCCCGTATGTCAATCCTCACTAAACGGATCAACAATGATAGAGGTGTGTGTTTCTATTGTGGGCAATGTAGTCGAGGTTGTAGTGTTTATGCCGATTTCTCAGCAGGGACCTGTCTGATATTTCCGGCGCAAAAATCCGGGGGAAGAATTGATCTTTTTTTGAATGCCATGGTCCGTGAGGTAGTCACGGATAAAGAAGGGAGAGCTACCGGAATATATTACATCAATAAAGAGGATAGAAAAGAATACCAACTCAATGGAAAGGTGGTGGTATTGGCAGCTTCTGCCTGCGGATCAGCACGAATACTATTAAACTCCAAAAGCAAAACCCATTCTGCTGGGTTGGGTAACAGCAGCGGATTGGTAGGAAAATATTTACACGATTCAACCGGTAGCAGTAGGGCAGCTTTTATACCTGACTTGATGAATAGAAAAATATACAATGAAGACGGTGTAGGAGGGATGCATGTCTATACTCCATGGTGGCTTGATAATAGTAAATTGGATTTCCCCAGGGGATATCACATAGAAGTCTGGGGAGGAATGGGAATGCCTTCTTATGGATTTGGATTTGGCGCTTCCGATCTTAATAAATATTTAGGGGAAACGGTGGGTGGATACGGTGATAAACTGCGTGAAGATGTGAAGAAGTTTTATGGATCAGTGATGGAAATATCCGGAAGAGGGGAGTGTATTGCCCGGGAAGATAATTATTGTGAAATTGATCCGAACGTTGTAGATGAGTTTGGAATTCCAGTGCTGAGATTTAACTATACCTGGTCTGATAATGAGCGAAATCAGGCCAGGCATATGCACAATACTTTTGAAAAGATATTTGGAGAAATGGGAGCTATTCCTTTTGGTGAAAAACCCGGAGAAGACAGGAATTATGGGCTTTTGACACCAGGAAGGATCATTCACGAGGTTGGTACCACCAGGATGGGAAATGATCCAAATAAATCTGTTGTAAATAAATACGAGCAATTGCACGATGCTAAAAATGTTTTTGTAGTAGATGGCGGCCCTTTTGTATCCCAAGCGGATAAAAATCCTACCTGGACCATCATGGCTTTGGCCTGGAGGACTTCAGAATATATTATAGACGAGCTAAAAAAGCAGAATATTTAAGTTAAAAATTATGGATAGAAGAGATACCATCAAATCCTTATTACTAGGTTCACTTGCAGGGGGACTGGTTATAAATGGGTGTAGTCTGGCACAAAATTCTGTAGATGAACAACCTACGGAAAGGCACTATGGTAGAACCCCGAAAGAAAAAGCCAGGGATGAGAAACTAAAATCTGAACAATTTTTTAATGAGCATGAATTAACCACCATTGCCGTCTTATGTGATCTTATCTTACCGGCCAATGATAATTTTGGTTCGGCCAGTGATGCAGGTGTTCCTGAATTTATTGAATTTATGGCAAAAGATCTTCCAAAAAATCAACTGCCCATCAGGGGTGGATTAATGTGGTTGGATAACATG
>CAZAWQ010000406.1:0-42335 GCA_964488585.1 uncultured Roseivirgaceae bacterium | reverse complement strand
GGGATTAGCCCTTTGGCATCGACCGAGGCACGGGCTATGGTCCTTCGTCAAAAGGGCTTGGGCACATCGATGCACAGAGACTCAAATCCAAAACCATTGCCTCTTTTCAAGACTTTTAACCTTGAAATCCCATGAAAGGTTTCCGATTCCGTGAGTACATAGCTCCTCCTGCCGACGACAGACCGGGCTTTGAAGATCTCTTGAAGATATTTATGCAATTAATGGTGGTTACTTCCGGAGACGTCGCTGAGTCACTTGGCTGGCTTAATGAACTGGACCGGCAACAAAATCTCACAGATGATGATTATGGAATCGGGGATTTTATCGAAGACTTAAAAAAGAAAGGTTATTTAAAGGAAGACCCTAAGGATGGGAGCTTGGAATTGACCGCTAAAAGCGAACAGAAAATCCGCAAATCAGCATTGGAAGAAATATTTGGCAAATTGAAGAAAACCAACCGTGGGGACCATCACACGCATCTGTCCGGATTGGGAGATGAAACGGGCACTGATCGCAGGCCTTTCGAATTCGGCGATGCCCCGGAACAAATCGCTCTCACAGACTCACTTAGAAATGCGCAGATTAATCATGGCTTTGGGGAGTTTATAATGACACAAGATGATCTGGAAGTGATTGACAATGAGTACAAGTCGCAAACCTCCACGGTGCTGATGATCGACATTTCCCACTCCATGATCCTCTACGGTGAAGACCGTATCACACCGGCCAAGAAAGTAGCCATGGCATTATCGGAATTGATTACCACCAAATACCCCAAGGACACCTTGGATATCCTGGTATTCGGAAATGACGCCTGGCAGATCAAAATCAAAGACCTCCCCTATTTGAAAGTCGGGCCATATCATACCAACACAGTTGCAGGATTGGAGTTGGCAATGGACCTATTACGCCGAAAAAAGAACAAAAATAAACAGATTTTCATGATCACAGACGGCAAGCCCACCTGTATAAAACAGGGTATAAAATACTATAAAAATAGTTTCGGTTTGGACCGAAAGATTCTCCGTAAAACTTTAAATCTTGCCATACGGTGTCGTAAATTACAGATACCCATAACCACATTTATGATCGCCTCCGATCCTTATTTACAACGTTTCGTTAAAGAATTTACCCAGGCGAATAACGGTAATGCCTACTACAGTAGTCTGAAAGGGCTGGGGCATTTGGTGTTTGAAGATTACCGAAGGAATCGCCGTAAGAAATTTTAGGAGTCAGTATGAGCTATGAAACATTAGCTGCCGAGCAGCTATTAAGCATAAAGTCGTTAGGGGAGCTAAAGCAAGCTGGCTACCGGCCCAAAAGTATAAAGGACGAATTAAGGGACAACCTTATTCATAAAATCCGCCAGGGGGAAGATATTTTCCCTGGTATCTGGGGTTATGAAGAGACTGTGGTGCCAGACCTTGAAAGGGCCATTCTTTCCAGGCATAATATTTGTTTGCTTGGATTAAGAGGACAGGCAAAAACCCGGATGGCCCGACAAATGGTTGACCTATTGGATGAATATATCCCGGTGATTGAAGGGACTGAATTGAATGATGACCCGTTAAATCCTATCTCTTCCGACGGGATGAGGATAATAGATGAACATGGGCATGACACGCCAATTACCTGGAATCAACGAAACCAACGATATACTGAGAAGCTGGCTACCCCTGACATATCTATTGCAGATCTTATTGGTGACGTGGACCCGATTAAAGCCGCCTCTCTTAAGTTGCCTTACTCGGATCCCCGGGTGATCCATTATGGCTTGGTCCCGCGTTCCCATCGTGGGATATTTGTGATCAATGAGCTCCCGGATCTGCAGGCACGGATACAGGTGGCGCTTTTTAATATTTTGCAAGAAGGAGATATACAAATCAGGGGTTTTAAATTGCGATTACCCCTGGATATTCAATTTATATTTACCGCCAATCCAGAAGATTATACCAATAGAGGAAGTATCGTTACTCCTTTAAAAGACCGCATTGATAGTCAGATCATTACTCATTACCCAAAGTCCATAGAAATAGGTAAGCAAATCACCCAGCAGGAGGCCCGTTTGAATGGTGAACAGAAGGACAGGGTAGTCATGAATGGCATAGCGGAGGACCTGATAGAACAAATTGCCATCGAGGCCCGTCAAAGCGAATACGTGGATGAAAAAAGTGGCGTGTCCGCACGACTCACAATTTCCGCGTACGAAAGTTTGTGGAGCGCTGCTGAAAGACGTGCGTTGAAGCACCGTGATAAATCCACTTCAATCAGAATTTCGGACTTTGTGGGAGTTGTCCCCGCAATTACCGGAAAGGTGGAGTTGGTATACGAAGGCGAACAGGAAGGGGCCGGCCTGGTCGCTTATACACTGATTGGAAAAGCAATTCGTCAACAGTTTGTCAATTATTTTCCAAATCCAGATGAATTCAGGAAGAAAAAAGAAACAAACCCATTTCTAGAGATTACCGATTGGTTCGGGGACAATCATACGGTGGACATCTATAACGACTATAGCGATTCCGAATACAGGTCAGCATTAGACAGTATCCCAGGTCTGGGTGCACTGGTGGACAAGTATCGAACCAAAGCATCGAAGATTGACCGGTATTTTCTGATGGAGTTCGCCCTCCATGGTTTGGCTGAATACAGTATGCTAAGTAAGAATCCGTTGGTTTCGGGATTACAATTCAAAGACTTGCTTAGCGGTATGTTTACCATGCCCGATATGGAGGATGATGCATTAGATGAACTTTAGTTAGACAGTCATGACACTACCGGAAATTCAGCGCCTGGTAAGACGAGGTGAGATGGAAACTTTAGAGTTTAAAACCAAGGCAAATCATCCGGAAAAGATTGTTAAGGAAATGGTGGCATTTGCCAATACTAAAGGGGGGCAACTATTGATTGGGGTTAACGACCAGGGAAAAATAATGGGCTTGTCTGCCGTGGCCGAAGAGCTTTACCAACTTGAAAATGCCATCGGTAAATATTGCTTCCCAAAAATCAACTATCGATATGAAATTATCCCGGTCAGCGCAAAAAAGGCTATCATAATTTATACTATTTTTGAGAGTGAATTTAAGCCGCACTATGCCCTGATTGACCAACCTAAAATTCGGCGCAAGGGATATATTAGAGTAGCGGATCGAAGTGTTCAGGCAAGTAGAGAGATGAAGGAAATCCTCAGAAGGGATCGGAAGAAAGCCGCAGTGCAATTTACCTACGGAGAGAGGGAAAATGTGTTGATGAAGTATCTTGAAAAACACGATTTCATCACCTTAAAAAGCTTCGCGAAATTAGCAGACATCAGACCCTACCTGGCTTCACGCACTTTGATCAATTTAGTGCTGGCCAAAGTTATTCAAATAATCCCCCGTGAAGGAGAAGACTGGTACCGTTTTAATATTATTTCGGTGTGATCAGAAACCGAGGGCTTTGAACCTTTATGACTAAGCAAAAGAAAATATTTGTACTGGATACCTCAGTGATCTTATATGATGCAGATGCTATTATGCATTTTGATGAGCACGATGTGGGCATTCCCATAACAGTCCTGGAAGAGCTGGACAACTTCAAGAAAGGTAATGACATTAAGAACTTTGAAGCCCGTGAATTTATCCGGCTTTTGGATAAACTATCAAAAGACCATACACTTCAAAACTGGATACCACTAAATGGGCGATCCAAAGGCAAATTTAAGGTATTGATGACCGGCAATAGTAAAGTGGATGCTGAGAAAATCTTTGATGAAGAGAAAGCTGATCACAAAATCCTGAATGCCGCTCTGAAATTAAAAGAGGAGGAAAAGAGTCGCAAAGTGATCCTGGTAACCAAAGACATCAATTTACGTCTGAAAGCGAAGTCATTAAATCTTATCGCTGAAGACTACGAAACCGGTAAGATCAAGAATGTAAGTACACTTCACAGCGGAAAAACCGTAGTAGAGCATGTGGAGACCGAAACCATCAACGGGCTATACGATAAAGGGCATTGTTCGCCAACCTCTATTCTTAAGAACGGGCAGCCCATCAGCAACGACTATTTTATACTTAAAAGTCCAAAAAACTCCGTATTAGCTTACTACAATCCAGTCGAAAAATGTATTCAAAAAGTTGAGAAAAAGCCAGTTTATGGTATAAAACCCCGCAATGCCGAACAAACCTTTGCCATTCATGCCATACTTAACCAAGAAGTGCGGCTGGTGACCCTTCAGGGAGTTGCCGGTACCGGTAAAACGTTACTGGCACTTGCGGGAGCGCTTGAGCAACGAAGAAATTATAAGCAAATCTACCTGGCCAGACCAATCGTACCGCTCAGTAACAAGGACATCGGTTATTTACCCGGTGACATAAAGTCCAAACTGAATCCATATATGGAGCCGCTATGGGACAATTTGAAATTCATCCAGAACCAATTCGGTGACAATGACAAAGAGGCCACCAGGTTGACCGAAATGGTTACTAACGAGAAACTGGTGATCACACCTTTGGCTTATATCCGTGGGCGAAGTTTATCTAATATATTCTTTATAGTGGATGAAGCCCAGAACCTCACCCCGCATGAAGTTAAAACCATTATTACCCGGGCAGGAGAAGGAACCAAGGTCTTGTTTACCGGAGATATTCATCAGATAGATACACCTTATCTGGACAGTCAAAGTAATGGGCTGAGCTATTTGATCGACCGCATCAAAGACCACCACTTATACGCCCATGTTACTTTGGAAAAAGGGGAGCGGTCGGAGTTGGCGAATCTGGCCAATGAACTTTTGTAGAGTTTTTGTAATTATGAATTATAAGTGATGAGTGATGAATTATAATTGTCGCGTGTTACAGGTTCCGGGCTCCGGGTTCTAATGTGGGAATTAATCCATTGGTGCATTTCGTGATCAAAAACTATATAGTTTTCTATATAGATTACTATATAGTTCTTTTGGAAAGGTAGTATCCACATTTTTGAGTTTATTCCGGCCATATCTATAATTAATTATGTCAGACTACCGCATTGATCTCTCAAAAAAAGAAATGTCTCTGATGCAGAACCAGGATTTCCTTTTGTCTAAAATCGAAATTGGGAAAAAAATTGAAGATCTGATGGGCATGGTAGAACAAAAGCTTTACCCCTCAATTCAAGAGTATCCGTGGCCAGAAGAAGTGCTTTCAAAATCTGGCAAGATCAGTAAAGGGGAAAATTACCGGGGACTCCCCTACTACATGCTCGATTTCCCTCGAAGGTTCAGCAAAGAGGGGACATTTGCCTTTCGTACCATGTTTTGGTGGGGTAATTTTTTTAGTGCCACACTTCACTTAAGTGGGAAATATCTGGAAAAGCGACGCGAGGTTTTGTTGGCAAATATGGAAAACATCCGATCTTCGCAAGCTTATATTTGTGTTAATAATACACCCTGGGAATATCACTATGGCAGTGACAATTATCAATCCGCTACCCAATTTGACAGCCCACAATTGCAATCTTTATTTACCACCAATTCTTTCTTAAAGATCAGTAACTATTGGCCGCTGGAAATTTATCCCGAACTTCCCATGGTTATTTCGTCTACATTCCGCCAGATACAGGGCTGGATGATTGAGCACTAAAAACAGTTCTATTTGTCAGGTTTGGACTACTTGGCGTAGCTTTAATTGATAAATAAAGTCTAACTTACTATTCGTCTGAGTTTTCTAATGAGGGGGTTCTCTGCTTCTCTGGCTTTATTATTGAGCTCATCTCTTTGCGCCCAGGCCCCCAATACCCAGGTCCGCCTTTCAACACATGCCATAGTAATAGAACAGGAACCGGATATTGATGGAGAGGTATTGAATGACCCATATGGCAAACCATTGATCCGGTCACCGACATGACCCAAATGAAACCTGATCAGGGTCTCCCAGCCACTGAGAAGACCGAAATCCGGGTCGCCTACAGTCCCACGGTATTTTATTTGTCCGTCGTCTGTTATGATACGGAACCAGAAAAATTAGTGGTTTCCGACGCCCGCCGCGACGCTTCATTGGATGGTAATGACAGTTTTCTTTTTATTCTTGATACCTACAACGATGGTCAGAATGGATTTCTGTTCGGCACCAACTCTATAGGAGTGGAACACGATGGACAGGTGGATAATGAAGGGCAGGGAAACTTCGGTGGTAATCGTCAGCAGAGTGGAATGATCGGAGGTTTTAATATCAATTGGGATGCCTCATGGACGGTAAAAGCCCAAGTGGGTGACTACGGCTGGAGTGCAGAGTTTGCAATTCCGTTAAGGACCTTGCGGTTTAATTCAGGTGATAACCAAACCTGGGGAATCAACTTCCAACGAAATATCCGTAAGAACAACGAGATCGTTTACTGGGCCCCATTACCCTTGTCATTTAATATAATGCGACTTTCTTTGGCGGGTAAGATGCACGGCTGAACTTGAGAAATCCAGGTAACCTAAAGGTCATCCCATATGTATTAGGAGAAGTTTCCAAGGATTTTGAAACAGATGACCCCGAAACTGATTATCAGGCTGAGGTAGGTTTTGAAACGCAGGTTTGTTCTAAAACTATCGCTTAACCTCTTTTATTTCCCTAAAATCATATACGGCATAATTAAAGAGCGTTATCCTAATAAAATCGCTAAATTTCTTTGAGCAGTAGTTGCCAGCAAGTAAAAAAAGGAATATGAATTATAAACAGAATAAAGAAAATGCTATGGCTTTTTACCAAATGGCATATGATGGGAATCCAAGAAAAGCGATGGAATTATATGTAGGATCAGAATACATTCAAATTTGGCCAGAAAATGAAGAATATGTAACCATGGACTTTTTCAGATTAGACGAAAATAGAAAGATAATTGAGCATTGGGACTCGATGCAACAAATACCTGAGACCTCTGCTCACAATAATACCATGTACTAATGATTAATTTTAAGCGTAAGCCTCATAAAAGATCATGTTAACATTGTTGGCGATTTCTAGGAATAACTTTTGTAATCTTCGGCATTGGTAAAGTTGAAAATACCGCTTCTGTGTTTTAGAAGCTACTCTAAAGTTATTTTATCCGCATTTATTACATCCGGAAAAAACTCAGAAAGCTTGGTGTCTATTTGCAAATCACCTTCTTGCACCAACTGCATAATAATTGTGGCGGTAAAGGTTTTGGAGATGGACCCTATGCGGTAAAAGGGCAAAAGCTAATTCTAACTCGATTGTGCCCGTACTTCAGCGCAAACATCAAAAAGAGCACCTTCTTTTAAGGCATAGGACGAAACGCTAATATCGGGTAAAGAAAACCGGTCAAGTATGTAATCAATTAAACAACTTGCTACCACAATCATATCCACCCTCATTTCGACCATTCCAGGTATTTTTAGCCTTTCGGCCCTGTCTTTTACCTTTATTTCATTATGGATAACGCGAAAGCCTGCTATACTTAATGGCTGCTCTGAATCATTTGTTTTTTCCAATCCCTGAACTATGCAATGGATGTTGCTCAGGGTATCGAAGGTACCTGAAGCTCCTATTAATGTGCTAGGGTGGTATTGCTCCATAGCAGGTACCAGTGATGCCAGCCGCACATCCAGAAATGATTCCAGGCTTTCGATTTCTTGACGTGAAATAGGGTCGTGGTGATGGAACTGGTCCATTAATCTTTGGGCCCCAATTTCAAAGCTGTGGCTCCACTTAATATTTGTATGGTTACCAATAATGAACTCCACACTTCCACCGCCAATATCCATGATAAGTGAGTAGGAAGAACCTAGATCCAATGCTTGCCTCACTCCTTGGTAGATAAGTTGAGCTTCCTGTTGGCCGTCTATAATGTTAATTTCAATTCCAGTTTGATTTAGAATTTCTTCAGCCAGGCCCTTGCCGTTGGATGCATTCCGAAAAGCGCTGGTGGCTGTGGCAAAGATCTGTCGGACCTCCATGTTGGTTATTTTATTCTTAAACCCCTGAAGCGTATGAAGAGCCCGTTCCTGAGCAACTATAGTTATTTCTCCTTGACTAATCCCGCCTTCTCCAATCTTAACACTTTTCTTTTCTTTGTGAAGTACCTGGACATTGGAAGCATCGATATCTGCTATTAATAGGTGGAATGTATTGGTGCCCAGATCGATGATGGCAATACGATGCATGTTGATGAACAATTTTGGCGAATATAATATTTATTGCCTGTATTAGATACCTCCTGGAAAAATAAATCCATCATTTTACATATATTTAAGGGGCACTATTTTACACTTCAATTATGGCCAAATCCAAGAGTAGCAAAGATATCTATACCCGTCCCAGTAACCTTGAAAAGTTTGAATTACTGGATCAAAAGAACCAAGAGGCACTACTTGGTGGGGGAGAAGCACGCATAGCATCTCAACATAAAAAAGGAAAGCTGACTGCCAGAGAACGATTGCACATGTTGCTGGATGAGGGCACATTCCAGGAAATTGGAAAGTTTGTTACCCACCGATGCAAGGAGTTTGGGCTTGAAAATCAACGTTACCTGGGAGATGGAGTGGTTACCGGCTTCGGGAATATCAATGACCGTTTAGTTTATGTCTTTTCTCAGGACTTCACAGTATTTGGAGGTTCATTGTCTGAGACTCACGCTGAGAAGATCGTAAAAGTAATGGATCTGGCGCTTAAAAATGGTGCACCTTTAATTGGGCTCAATGATTCAGGGGGAGCCAGAATACAGGAAGGAGTGGTGTCATTGGGGGGCTATGCCGATATTTTTTACAGAAATACCCTGGCCTCGGGAGTGATCCCACAAATCTCAGCGGTTATGGGACCCTGTGCTGGTGGAGCAGTTTATTCACCTGCCATCACGGATTTCGTACTTATGGTCGAGCAAACATCCTATATGTTTGTAACCGGACCTAACGTGGTTAAAACCGTGACTCATGAAGAAGTAACTTCTGAGGAATTAGGTGGAGCATCTGCCCATAGCTGCAAAAGCGGTGTTACCCAGTTCTCCTGTGCCAATGAAATCGAATGTATTAAGAACATTAAGCAGCTGCTTTGTTATATGCCACAAAATTGTGAAGAACAGCCACCTGCTTATACTTATCAATCAACAAAGGACGAGATAAGACCAGACTTGGATGAAGTAATCCCGGAGAACCCAAATCAACCATATGATATGCGGGATGTAATGCAAGGAGTGGTGGACCAGGACTCCTTTTTGGAGGTACATAAAAATTTCGCGGAAAACATTGTAGTGGGATTTGCTCATCTGGCAGGTAGAAGTATTGGAATTGTGGGCAACCAGCCCGCCTCATTAGCCGGTGTTCTGGATATCAACGCAAGTACCAAAGCCGCCAGGTTCGTGCGGTTCTGTGATTCTTTTAATATTCCGTTGTTGGTATTTGAGGATGTCCCCGGTTTCTTGCCTGGAACTGATCAGGAGTGGAATGGAATAATTACCCATGGAGCAAAATTACTTTACGCCTTTTGCGAAGCTACCGTGCCTCGAATTACCGTAATTATCCGTAAGGCATATGGAGGAGCGTACGACGTAATGAACTCCAAGCATATTGGCGCTGATCTGAACTTTGCCTGGCCTACTGCAGAAATTGCTGTTATGGGAGCCAAGGGGGCCGCCCAGATTATCTTTAAAAAAGAAATTGCCGCTGCAGAAGACCCGGATGCTGCACTGGAAGAAAAGGTTAAGGATTATACCGCCAGATTTGCTAATCCATACCGTGCCGCCCATCGTGGATATATCGATGAGGTGATTCACCCCAGGGATACCAGGTCCAGACTTATCCAGGCCTTTGATATGCTTAAAAATAAGGTAGACAGGTTGCCACGTAAAAAACACGGGAATATTCCCCTGTAAACTGATAAAAATCAAAACTAGAATATGGATAAAAAAAGTAAGTCATTCCTAGAAAAGTATCTGAATAACGCATCACCTACAGGTTTTGAATCATCGGGTCAACAGATCTGGTTGGACTATTTAAAAGGTTACACTGATTCCTATTTTACAGATACCTACGGCACTGCGGTAGGGGTGATTAATCCGGATGCAGATTATAAGGTAGTTATAGAAGCTCATGCTGACGAAATATCCTGGTTTGTAAATTATATTACCTCCGAGGGTTATATCTATGTCCGAAGAAATGGTGGATCGGACCATCAGATAGCGCCTTCTATGAGGGTAAATATCCATACTTCTAATGGACCGGTAAAAGGAGTCTTCGGCTGGCCGGCAATTCATGTGAGAGTTGCTGGCAAGGAGCAGGCGCCCAGCCTGAAAAATATATTTGTCGACTGTGGTTGCAATTCCAAAGAAGAGGTATTGAAACTGGGTATACATGTGGGGTGTGTCATCACTTTTGAGGATGAATTTATGACTTTGAACAAAAAGTGGTTTACTGCCCGGGCACTGGATAACCGTATTGGTGGTTTTATGATTGCTCAGGTGGCCCGGAGGTTGAAAGAAAAGAAGAAAAAGCTGCCATTTGGGTTATACATTGTAAATGCCGTACAAGAAGAGATCGGGCTAAGGGGCGCTCAGATGATTGCCCACAGGATCAAACCAGATTTGGCATTGGTTACAGATGTTACCCATGACACCACCTCACCCATGTACGATAAAAAGAAGAGCGGCGATCAAAAATGTGGGAAGGGACCTGTGTTAACCTACGGACCTGCTGTTCACAACAACGTACTCAATATGCTTATTGAAACCGTTGAAAAGAAAAAAATACCATTCCAGCGAGCCGCGGCCTCCCGGTCTACCGGAACGGACACTGATGCCTTTGCCTATAGTAATGAAGGTGTTCCGGCCGCGCTTATTTCTTTGCCTTTGAAATATATGCATACTACTGTGGAAACGGTGCACGAAGACGATGTAGAAAACGTGATTAAATTGATGTATGAGTTCCTGGTACAGCTGGAAGCAGGGTATGATTTTAGTTATTTGAAGTAGACGGACTTGATTGACCATTGACTATACGAGATTTAGCGTTCCTGTTTATAATATGATGGAGTCCAACTCGAAATTTGATTATATATTCGTGTATTAATACACAAATATTATCAATCAGGGATCAACCAATGAAGACATTGAAATACTTCGAAATTTCTTATTCGGCATTCGCCATTCCTTGTTCGGCGTTCTATTGCTCTAATGTTCGATTGTTCACTTGTTCAATTGCTCACTTGTTCTACTATTCGCTTGTTCCCCGTAGCCCGGCCAAAGCCAGATCAGACCAGAATTCCGGGTAGCTTTTTTGTACCACTTCCGGCTCTTCGATAATCACCGGCAGACGTAGTGCCAGGGGTGCCAGAGCCATGGCCATACGGTGATCTTCGTAGGTTTTAAAAGTAACTGGTCCGGAAACATTCAGATCATTACCAGGGTGCAATCTCCACACTCCAGCTTCCTCTTCCAGGATGGCCCCGATTTTCCCAAGTTCATTTTGCAGGGCCGCGATGCGATCGGTTTCTTTGATATGGAGGCTTTCCAAACCAGTGGCCACGCAAGTTACTCCCAGGGCTGCACAGGCTGATATCACAGTGGGTCCAAGGTCTGGGCAACTGCTAAAATCATAAGACAACAGGTCCGTTTTTGATGTTCCTTTGGTAAGGGTAATCCCATCTTCATGAAACACAGTTTCCACACCCAAAGGTTGCATGATCTCCACAATTTGACGATCCCCCTGAAGTGATTGGTCCTCCAGGCCGGTAAGGGTGATTTCACCGCTTTTCGACAAAGCCATGATGCTGTACCAGTAACTAGCGGATGACCAATCTGATTCAACTTTGAAGGTGGTGGCCTGATACACTTGATGAGGAATACTTATTATACTATCCTCCCAGACATTGTTAACTCCGAACCGACCCATTAGCCCCAGGGTCATGGATATATAGGGCTTGCTCATAATACGTCCAGTCATGTTAATCCGAAGTCCCCGGGGAAGAGTAGGGGCCATCATTAGAATTGCTGAAATATATTGACTGCTGATATCTCCCGGGACATTGATTTGGCTGGATTTTTGAGTAGTAAATCCTTTTGTTTCCAAAGGAGGATAGCCAAGATTGCCTAAGTATTCTATTTCTGCTCCTATTTCAATCAATGCGTCTACCAGAATGCCAATAGGTCTTTCCTGCATTCGTGGCGTTCCTGTTAAGATTTTAGATCGATTAGTAAGCGAAAAATACCCGGTCAGAAATCGCATGGTAGTACCAGCATCCATTACATCTATGGTATGGCCGGGGTCCGGTAATAGCTTCCTCATAAGCCTGGTGTCACGGGCTTCTGCAAGGTTAAGCAGCAGGGAATCTTCTTCACAAAGTGCATTAATGATCAGCACCCGGTTACTGATGCTTTTAGAGGCAGTCAGTTTGATTGTGACATTATTAATACGCTCTAGTTTTGCTAGAAATCGAGTAGAATTTTTGATCATCTAAAGTAAAAGTGGAAAATGTTCAGGAAAATCACCCAGTCACCAATTCAGATGGCTAAATTACATAACATATACATAACTGGCACGTATTAATTGATACCAGGTAATAGTAACTTAAACAGAGTGAGTATATGAATAAATCAGAAAAAACAATAATGGCTTTCGTTCTGGGGGCCGCAGCGGGTTTGGTCACTGGTTTTTTATTTGCACCAGCAAAGGGTAAGAGTACCCGTCAGAAATTGTCCAATAAAGCTACAGAACTCAAGGACGAATTAAAGGAGAATATTGATTCAGATAAAATTCGGGATCTAGCTAATTCTGCAATATCCGGGGTAGAGAAGTACAGTCAGAAATTCGCTGAGGTTATTAAAAACTAACTGGGTCTGTCCATAATGTCCGATCTCTGCGTTACGCTTGTTTCTAAAAACTCGTTTACGTGAATAAGTAAACTCCGTTTTGAGAAAACTGCGCAAGCCTTGATCTCGATCATTCTGAAAAGACTCCAACTTTAATGCAGACTTTTTAGCTGGTTACAGCGAGCAATAGTAATCCAGGGCTTGCTCTACTTCCTGAAGGCTGATGGGCGTGTTATAAGTAGCTTGCCCAATGTCTTCCAGTAAGGTGCAGATAATCTGACCACCCTCATTTTTTTTATCCTGTAGGGTATTTTTCGCTATTGCATTTAGTTCTTCTTTTGGGATTTCCACTTTGCCGAAAGTCTTGATCAAATATTCTGTAATCTCTCCTAAGTTGTGATTGGTAAGTCCTTCTTTTATGGTCGACAGGTACGATTCACAGATCATCCCAATGGCAATGGCCTCCCCATGTAGTAATGGCTCAGGCTCGTGTAAATAATGGCGTTCAATTGCATGACCAACGGTATGGCCAAAATTAAGGGTTTTTCTTACGTTTAGCTCGGTTGGATCCTCCGAAACAATGCGATTCTTGGTGTGTACAGAATGAGATATGTGCTCGCTCCAGGGTTGTAATTCCCAAGCAGTGGACTGGATCTTTGACCAGTACTGTCTGTCGAATATCAGCGCATGCTTAATAACTTCGGCAAAACCAGATCGAAGCTCTGTACTTGGTAAGGTAGACAAGAACCCGGGATAAATTAATACCTGTTCAGGATTCTGAAAAACACCAATGTGGTTTTTGAAGCCCTGGAAATCAACGCCAACCTTACCTCCAATAGAAGCATCTACCTGTGCCAGAAGTGTAGTTGGGAGGTTAATAAAGTTGATTCCCCGTTTATAGGTGGCTGCACAAAATCCTCCCATATCTCCTATTACCCCTCCCCCTAAATTGATCAAAAGCGACTTTCGGTCCATTTGATTATAGGTCATTTCTTCCCAGATCCCGTTGCAGGTGCTGAGGTCCTTGTGTTTTTCTCCGGCGGCAATACTGATTATAAAATGTTTTGGAAGAGCGGATTCAATAAGTGGATAACAGTGAACTGAGGTATTGCTGTCTACCAGCACGCCGATAGTTTGATGACCGTCCTCCAGGCATTCCTTTATGGCTGGTATCAGGTCATCGGTTATTTCAATATTGGAAGGTAGCTGGTGCATATTGTTGTTTACAAATCAAAATATCCGTTGATTTCCTATCTTTGCTGGATTATGAATTCGCAGCGGTCAGTTTCATTTGATGACACTTCCATAGCCTTCTCTTCCAAATCAGATAGGGCGCTTAGAAAGATGTATTTTTTGTTCCGTGTCATGAACTATCCGCCGCTGGTAAATTTAGGTACTAATTTCCTAAAAATTGCATTGATAATGAGGTTGCCAGTTAAAACCCTGGTGAAACGCACGATCTTTGAACAGTTCTGCGGAGGTGAGAGTGTTGAAGATTGTAGAGATAAATCAATTGAGCTAAATAAGTACGGTATAGGTACAATATTGGACTATTCGGTAGAGGGGACTGAGCAAGAGGAAGACTTTGAACGGATTTCAAATGAAATTCTAAATACCGTTGAAAAGGCAGGGGTTGAACCGAAAAACCCGTTTGTGGTCTTCAAGCCATCCGGGATTGGGTCCAATCTTCTTTTGAACAAAATCCAAGTTGGTGAAATACTAAATGATCAACAAGGACAAGCCTGGGAAAAGACAAAGGCCCGGGTGCATAGTATTTGTGAAGCTGCTTTTCAACAGGGCGTAAGGGTGCTAATTGATGCGGAAGAAACCTGGATTCAGAAACCTATAGATCATTTAGCTTACGATATGATGAGAAAGTATAATACTGATCAACCCATCGTTTTCAATACTTTTCAGATGTACCTCAAAGACATGTACCAAAAGCTTCAGGATGCATATTCAGATGCTGTCAAGGGAAACTACCAGTTGGGAGTAAAATTAGTACGTGGCGCATATATGGAAAAGGAAAGGGAACGTGCACAAACGCTTGGTTACCAGGACCCCATTCAAATTGATAAGGACGCGGCAGATGAAGATTTCAACAAAGGCTTGAAATTCTGTGTTCAGCACATAAACAAAATTACTTTATTTTGTGGTTCCCATAACGAATACAGTAATCTCTACCTTACCGAACTTATGGAAAAGCATAATCTTCGACCAGATGATCCCAGGATTTTTTTCTCTCAACTTTATGGCATGAGCGACAATATAAGTTTTAATCTGTCGAACGCAGGTTATAATGTCATAAAGTACCTTCCTTATGGGCCGGTGAACGATGTTATTCCTTACCTTTTTAGGCGAGCGGAAGAAAACACCTCCATTGCCGGACAAAGTAGCAGGGAGTATGTGTTGATAAAGAAAGAACTGGCCAGACGTAACGCCAATTCGCAGGTTCGTAATTTTACATAATATGCCAAATTTCGTAGCTAAATTCTTGAAATATGCCACTTAGTGAACAAGAGATCATCAGAAGACAAGAGCGTCAACAATTGCTGGATCTGGGTATCGATCCCTATCCCGCTGAGATCTTTAAAGTAAACCTCTCTGCCAATCAAATTGTGGAGCGATTCAAAAAAGGAGAAGATCTGGAAGAGGTAGTAATTGCTGGCCGATTAATGAGCAGACGAATCATGGGCTCTGCTTCTTTCGCAGAACTTCAGGATGCCAGTGGACGTATTCAGCTTTATCTAAAAAGAGATGACCTCTGCCCTGATGAGGACAAAACACAGTATAATACAGTATTCAAGAAAGTACTAGGCATCGGCGACATAATAGGAGTAAAAGGGAATGTCTTCCAAACTCAAACTGGAGAAATTACTGTGAACGTAAAATCGCTGGTGGTACTCTCAAAATCACTGAGGCCGCTCCCAATTGTAAAGGAAACTACCGATGAACAGGGTAATTCCATACTGCATGATGCTTTTTCAGATCCTGAACAACGGTACCGACAGCGGTATGTGGATTTGATTGTAAATCCTGAGGTAAGGCACACTTTTATCAAGCGGACACAACTAGTAAATTCTTTACGCTCGTATCTGAACCAGAGAGCATATTTGGAAGTGGAAACTCCGGTTTTACAACCAATTTATGGAGGTGCTTTGGCCCGGCCTTTTAAAACGCATCACAATACACTGGATATGACATTGTATTTGCGTATTGCCAATGAATTATACCTCAAACGCTTAATCGTGGGAGGTTTTGAGGGAGTTTTCGAATTTGCCAAGGACTTTCGCAATGAAGGTATGTCCAGATTCCACAATCCAGAGTTCACCCAGCTCGAATTGTATGTGGCTTATAAGGACTATCAGTGGATGATGGATTTGGTGGAGGAAATGATAGAACGGGTAGCTTTGGACCTTCATGGATCCACCACTGTAACAGTTGGAGATCAAACCATCGAATTCAAGAGACCCTGGAAAAGGTATACCATGTTTGAGGCCATCCAGCATTTTACTGGAGTTGATATCACTAATATGGATGAGCATCAATTACGAGTGGCTGCTGACAACCTCCGGGTGAAAGTGGATGCCACTATGGGCAAGGGTAAAATCATTGATGAAATATTCGGAGAAAAATGTGAGCCCTATTTGATTCAGCCTACTTTCATCACAGACTATCCCATAGAAATGTCTCCGTTGGCAAAAAAACATAGAAGTATAGAGGGGTTGGTTGAGCGGTTTGAGGCCATTTGTAACGGCAAGGAAATATGCAATGCTTTTTCTGAATTAAACGACCCTATTGACCAGCGACAGCGATTTGAGGAGCAGTTGGAGCTAGGTAAGCGTGGTGATGACGAGGCCATGGTGCTGGATGAGGATTTTTTACGGGCGCTTGAGTATGGTATGCCCCCCACTGCTGGATTGGGGGTAGGAATTGACCGGTTATGCATGATTATGACCAACTCAAAATCAATTCAGGATGTTATTTTTTTTCCACAAATGAAGCCGGAAAAAACAGAATCTGTGGCTTCCAATGCGGACTACAAAGTCATTGGTGTACCTGAAGAATTGATCCCAGTGTTACAAAAATTGGGCCTGTTTAGCATTGAGAAAATCAAAGCCGTTCCTGCCAACAAGTTGTTTAACGATGTATGCGGAATGAGGAAGAAGATGAAACTGAAAGATGTAAAAAATCCTGCCCTCGATGATGTGACCCAATGGGTTAGTTAAAACTGGAGCCGCTGTCTACAAAACTCCTTCGTTTTGACAGTTTAAGGTCCTGAAGGATACTGGCTTTCACATTTATATTGACGTTATACGATTGGAATCGTCCAAATGGAACCCAATTAAAATTAAATTGCCAGCAATGAAGGTCCCGGTTTATGCTTAGCCTGGTCTCAGTGAAAGCCTTATTTTGGAAGTCATATCCTGAATTAAAAGTAAGTTTCCATTTAGCTGAGAGGCTCAAATCGCCGCCAAAGGTGAGACTTTGGGTAATGGAAGCCTCTCTAAACCCAATTTTGGAATATCTAAGTGCGTATTGTAGTCGCAAGGTCCAAGGTATACTAAAATCGATATACCGGTTAGGATTATCCAGAATATGTTGAATTTGAGCCTCTTGCTGGAGCGTTTGAAGGTTATTTGGATCCGAACCAAAATCGTTGATACCCGGTGTCACCGGATTGGATTCTGATTTTTCACCTCGGAGGGTTTTTGGATCCAGCCTGGTATTAAACGCAAAATTTGCCGACCTAATTGATCCTAACCCCTGGCCATTATTCCAGGCGAATTCGTTCACACGCCGTTGATTAACATTCCCATTTTCATCAATGGGTTCTAATAGCTTATAAATGTATGGGTCAATGGTTAGTCCAACACTAAAGTCGACCAGATTGTCCAAGATACTGGTAGTAGCTACAATTCTTATATCTGCCAGGTTGAATGAGTCCGCAATCAGGTTATAACTGGAAGACAGCCCTAGATTTCTTAGGACATGGACTTTTTTGGTAGTACTTGAAGTGTCACTTTTTTTGACTTTCATCTCTAAGGTATTCTGTAGACTAAAGCCAATGGACCCGCTGTTACCTCTGGTAGGGCTGCCAAATACAAATCCTTGGTACCGGGAGAAAATCCGTTTTTGTCCGGTTGAATCGATCTGTACCTCTTGAAAGTAATCGTACCGCTCATCGGTAAAATCAGGGGTGTATGCGAAACTAATAGTGGGTATGATGGTGTGTCTGATTGCCTGCACTTTTTTACCTGGTTTCTTTTGAAAGGTACCATAGATCCTGGTACTGAGCGATGCTCCGGTGGTATAGGTGGTTGCCCTGGTAAAACCGTCCAGTGTATCAATTCGTACTCCATTTTCTTCCGGAACGTAAGTATAATCTAGTTTTTTCAAGTACCATAGCTCAGTAATATTGACCGTTGGGCCGATAGTAAAGTGTTTAAAAAGTTTGGCTGAGGTAGTTATAGGTATCTGGTGCCGGGCCCCATTTTCAGCCTTATCCAACAATGTTGACAGATTATCAAAATTGAACGCCAAGGTATCCTGGATGGACTCACCTCCATTAACTATGTTGATGTTTGATCCTGGTTGCGATGGACGGTTGGTTATCCTGTTTCTAACATTTGAGTTCCAGGAAAAACTAAAATTCTTCAAAAGTCCAACTTTAGAACGCTTAAACGGCGTTTGCCGGTTCATATTAATGCTCATCTCAGGAAGTGTGATATCGACAATATTAGTGGATAGGTTTTGATTGTGTCGTGCACTTAATGTCAAATTGAAAGGAGTGCCGACAAACACTTTTGAGTAACTAATACTGGAGTTCAAGTTGGCATTAATATTTTGTTGTACCGATAAGACATTGTTTTGATTGTAGGTGCTGGTGGCGGCATTTACAGTAGCTGAAAAACGGCTGTTGCCCTTAGATACCGGTGAATGACTCCAGGTAAGGCTGAAGTCATTACCTTGTGAATCTTCTCCCTCGAAACCGGTTTTTCTTTTGGTAAGATTGAAATTCAGACGGCCATTATGAGCATACCGCTTTCTATAAGTAGCTGCCACCCGGGTACCCCAACTTCCTTTACTGTAAATGTCTCCCGTAAGACTTAAGTTCCAGTATTCACTTAGGCTAAAATAGTAGCCACCATCACGAAGATAAAAACCTCTTTGTTGTTCCTCTCCCCAGGTAGGAACAATTATCCCGGAAGTCCGGGTTTCGGGATCCGGGAACATACCAAAGGGTAGACCCAAAGGTGTTGGCACATCATTGATATACATATTGAAAGGCCCGGATATTATGTTCCGGCCCGACCGCTTCAATCTTTTTGAACGGATCTCAAAATGTGGATGGGTCAGGTTACATGTGGTATACCTGGCATGATTAACAAATAGTTCGTCATTTTCATTTTTGTACACCTCCTCACCGTGTAAATAACCCTGACTTTGTTCGGTAACCAGACCGGTGGTAATGGCCCTTCTATTGCTGAAGTGATATTGCATGCCATCGGTAGTATACATTATCCCTTTTTCTGTTAAAACCGGATTCCCAATTTCACTTCCAGTAGAATCTGTGGTACCCTGAGCGGATAATAGATTGTTTTTCTGGTCGAAAATAATGATTGCAGCTTCTACGGTTATATCGTCATAGTTTATCTTGGCATCTCCGTATAGATAGACAATTTCATTTTCCCGATCCATGATAATGGAGTCTTTGGCATAATACTCTACTATGGTATCTATATCTCCTCTTTTTTGAACGGTCACAGTATCGCTTACCACGGTAGAATCTGCAGCTAATATTGTATTATTTGTAGTTATTCCTTCGTTAGGTTGGGGAGGAATACTGTCAACCGGGGAAAGTTTGTTGACAGGGGTTGTCTGTTGACCAAACGCTGAAAAGCAGAAAACAGAAAAAGTAAAAAACAGCACAACTTGCCAATTGATGCCAAGAACTGCTTTTGTTTTAATCACAGTACATTTTCGTTTTTCGAAAAAAAACTCAAATTTGTGTAAATTTAGGCTATTCGGGAATAACAAGCGAAAGATGGTACGTAATATTATATCGATAGGATTATTTTCGGTTTTCCTCTTACTAATCACTTCAGGCGCCTCAGGCCCTAACTTTTTACGCAAGAACCAGGTTAGGAAGATTGTAATAGATGCCGGCCACGGAGGGCATGATCCAGGCACCAGCGGGAAGTTTTCCATGGAAAAAGATATAGCCTTGAAAATCGCTTTGGAGCTGGGGTCAACCATTGAAAAGCACTTAAAAGATGTTGAAATAATTTACACCCGGGATTCAGATAAATTCATAGACCTTGACGTTCGCGCTGAAATCGCCAATAAAAGTAATGCTGATCTTTTCATATCCATTCACTGCAACGCCTTTCCCAAAAAGGATATTTATGGCACCGAGACTTATGTCCTGGGTACCCACAAGACGAAAGCTAACCTGGAAGTGTCTAAAAGGGAAAACTCAGTAATATTATTGGAAGAGGATTACCAAGACCGTTATGAAGGGTTTGATCCAAAAAGTCCCGACTCTCACATTTTATTCGAACTATATCAAAACGCTTTCCTGGAGAATAGCCTGGACCTGGCGGCACGTATAGAGACCCAGTTTAAGACTCGAGCCGGTCGTCACAGCAGAGGGGTAAAACAGGCCGGTTTTTGGGTGTTGTGGCGTACTTCAATGACAGCGGTTTACGTCGAGACTGGTTATTTATCAAATCCTTCTGAGGAGAAAGATCTCAACGATAAGGTTCAACAAAGCTATATTGCTTCTGCCATATTCCGTGCCGTCAGGGATTACAAGCAAGACATGGAATCTTCAAATTAAAGTTCCTATATTTGGCCAAGGTATTTTTTAGGCTCTAATATCTATGAAATCAGCGATCGAGTGAAAGTATCAAAGGAATTCAAAGTTGGCTTACTAGCTGTTATTTCAATCACAATTTTGTATATGGGTTTTAATTTTTTAAAGGGAAGTGATTTCTTTTCTCCTAACAATACCTACTATGCGGTATACGATAATATCGATGGCTTAAATGTCTCCAACCCGGTATTGATCAATGGTTTTTCCGTGGGGAGAGTGAGTGAAATTGAAATACTTCAAAAACATGGAAATCGACTGTTGGTATCCCTGGACATTGTTAATGATCAGTCGGTGGGAAGTGGTACCTGGGCCATTATAAAAAGTGATCTATTAGGTACTAGAGCGGTTCACCTGGATTCGGTTGACCTGGGACCTACTTTAAAGGAAGGAGATACCCTGAAAGCCAAGTTGCATAAAGGAATTACTGATCAACTCACCAGTACTGCCATGCCGTTGATAGACAAATTGGAAGTTACGCTCTTGAATCTCAATACCATATTGGCAAACCTGGCTAACAATGAGGACAATATAAACCAGGTGATTGTGAATTTCAAAAACACCTCGGCAAATCTAGCCAATGGAACTTCCAGATTAGGGGCCATGTCGGCAAAATTGGATCAGCTGCTTACGGAACTGAATGATCCTGAAAGTGGCATCGCCGCCCTGGTAGCTAAGATGAACCAGGTAGCAGATTCAGTTAACAATTTGGAGCTTGATGCGCTCATGACCTCCACCAAACGAGCGGTGGACGAGTTTGGTGAAACAATTCGATTAATTAACGAAGGTGAAGGAAGCCTGAATCTGTTATTGAAAGATGATGAGTTATACAACAACATGACTAAGACCATGGAGGACCTTGATCAGCTGTTCATCGACATGAGGGAGCATCCAAAGCGATATGTCCACTTTTCAGTATTTGGAAAAAAGGATAAAGGAAGTGTGGAAACTCCGGTAGAAGCCCCAGAATAGCAATAAACACCAATGCCCATTGTCAACACATGAACCTGGAGTTTAATAAGAATGAAGACCACAACAAGCAGCTGGTAAATCATCTGCAAAAGAAGTTAAGGCAAGTCAAAAAGGGGGGAGGCGCTGAACGAATTGATAAACACCACAAGAAAGGAAAACTTACCGCGCGTGAACGGATCTCCTATCTTGTAGACAAGAAGAAACACTTTCTTGAAATTGGTGCTTTTGCAGGTGAGGGATTGTATGAGGAGTATGGTGGCTGCCCTTCCGGCGGAGTGGTTACCGGTATCGGTTATGTTCAGGGCATAATGTGTGTAATTGTGGCCAATGATGCTACCGTAAAAGCCGGAGCATGGTTTCCAATCACTGCAAAAAAGAATTTGAGGGCCCAGGAAGTAGCCATGGAGAACAGGCTGCCGATCATCTATTTGGTGGATAGTGCTGGCGTATTCCTACCACTCCAGGATGAAATATTCCCAGACAAAGAACATTTTGGCAGACAATTTAGAAACAATGCCAGGATGTCCTCCATGGGAATCATCCAGATAGCAGCCATTATGGGTAGTTGTGTAGCAGGAGGGGCCTATTTGCCGATCATGTCGGATGAAGCCCTGATAGTTGAAAAGACCGGATCAATATTTTTAGCAGGCTCATATTTAGTAAAAGCAGCCATAGGAGAAGAAATTGACAATGAAACACTTGGGGGTGCAAGTACACATTGTGAAATATCCGGGGTTACTGACAATAAATACCATACAGATGAGCAATGCCTGGACGCCATAAAAGACATATTTTCGAAACTTGGAAGTGCAACAACAGCTGGTTTCAACCGGGCAAAATCAGTGCTGCCAAAGATGGATCCAAAGGATATATACGGTGTGCTCCCAGCCAATAGGACTAAGCCCTACAATACTTTGGATATCATCAAACGTTTGGTAGATGAATCCAAGTTTTCACCTTACAAAGCGGATTATGGCAAATCTCTTATTTGTGGAACTGCCCGAATAGATGGGTGGTCGGTGGGAATTGTAGCTAATCAGCGTTTGGTAGTTAAATCCAAGAAAGGTGAAATGCGTATGGGTGGAGTGATCTACTCCGACAGTGCCAGTAAGGCAGCTCGCTTTATCATGAATTGTAATCAACGAAAGATCCCACTGGTTTTTCTTCAAGATGTCAGTGGATTTATGGTAGGGAGTAGGGCAGAACACGGTGGAATTATAAAAGACGGAGCCAAAATGGTCAATGCCATGGCCAATTCGGTGGTGCCTAAGTTCACCATTATTATAGGAAATTCATATGGTGCCGGAAATTATGCAATGTGCGGAAAAGCCTATGATCCCAGGCTGATATTTTCATGGCCCAGTGCAGAAATGGCGGTTATGAGTGGTGCTTCAGCAGCAAAAACATTGTTACAAATAAAGGTAAGTGCTGCCAGGGCACAAGGCCAGAGTATGACAAAAGAACAGGAACAGGAGTATTTGGACCACATAACTGATAAATATAACCGGCAATTGAGCCCGTATTATGCAGCGGCCAGATTGTGGGTGGATGGTGTGATAGATCCGTTAGAAACCAGGCAGGCCATAGCCATGGGAATTGAAGCAGCAAACCACGCACCTATAAAAAAGAAGTTTAATGTAGGCGTTTTTCAAACCTGATGAGTTGTTTCTAGAAATATATGGACGATAAGGAGTTAAAGGCACTAGTATCACTTCTGGACGAGGAAGATCAGGAAGTACTGACCCATGTGGAACAAAAAATCATTTCTCTCGGTGGTACGGTAATTCCGTATTTAGAACAGCAATGGGAACAGCAGTTCAATCCTGTGGTACAACGAAGATTAGAAGAGCTTATACACACGCTACAATTTGATACCCTAAGGGAACGATTGAGTGCCTGGAGGCAGGGAGATATGGATCTGTTAGAAGGTATGTGGTTGATAGCCACCTATCAATACCCTGACCTTGAGTTAGAAAAGTTGAAAAAAGACCTGGAACAAGTCTATTACGAAGCCTGGCTGGAGTTTAAACCTGAAGCCCATCCTTTTGATAAGATCAAATTACTGAACAGCGTGTTTTTTAGTAAGTTGAAATTTGGGGCCAACACCAAGAACTTTCACAGCCCCGGAAATAGCATGATGAACGTGGTGCTGGAAACTAAGAAAGGTAACCCCACCTCACTTTGTATTATATATATGTTGGTAGCTCAAAAGCTAAAACTGCCGGTCCATGGAGTTAACCTACCTAATTTGTATATACTGGTATACAAGTCAAAGGAGACCCAGTTTTATATAAATGTTTTCAACCGTGGATTAATATTTAGTAAGTCGGACATTGACAACTACCTGGGACATTTGAACCTGACACCAAAAGACGTTTTCTATGAACCTTGTGAGAATCTTGAAACCATCAAACGGGTAATGAGGAGTCTGATGGTTTCATTTGAAAAGCTGGGAGATCCGCAAAAGGTGGAAGAGATCAAGTTAATCCTGAATACCATCTCTGATAAATGGGAGAGAATGTGATCGGCTACTTTTTGATAATGCAACCTGTTACTTTAACGTATGCTCTTTCAGCTGGTTGCCCATTAAGGACGTTTTCAATGGCCGACTTCAGATAAGTGTACTCGACATCATCAGATGCCTGGGGGTTGTCATCAAGTGCTCCGTGATAAACCAGCTCAAATCCGGTTTCCACTGGTTTTAATAGAAACGATTCGGGAGTGCGCGTAGCGCCCAGGATCCCGGTAAGTAATTGATCAGGATCTTTTAAATAGGGGAATTCATACCCTTGACTATTGGCTTTTTTCTTCATCTCCTCAAGGCTGTCATCGGGGCCATTATTTGGATTTACCAGAACAATCTTAACTCCTCTATTGCTGTACTCTCGGTATAATTCAACAATCCTGGCATCATATTTTCGGGAATACGGGCAATAATTACTGGTAAATATAATTGTCAATAGGGAACCACTGGATTTATAATCCAGGATTACAGTATCATTGTTGACGGCATTGACAAACTTAATGGCATCAAGCCCCTGGTATGATTGCGCATTGAGGTTGGCAGTGTTGAAACTTACAAGCAAAGCCATTAGAAAAACTCGTTTCATATTTTGCTTTAAAGCTAACAATATTCGAAGAAAGAATCCTCTAATGAGTCACTTCACGTACTCTTTATTAAATACTGTAATATAAAGCGGGTTCCACCGATTAGTCCGGTAATGATAAACTCTAGTTGGTTTTGTAATGGAATATGGCAGTTAATGCACATAAAAACACAGATATTATTAGCAGTTTATTTTTCATCTTTTATCACATAGCGCTCAACGGATTTCAACTACACATTATAGGCCACAAAATGTTCTTGGAAGTGATGAAAATATATATCAAACTCCTGGCGTAGTCCCTCATAACTAATAGCACCCCTAAAACTGTCGTCACCCATACTAACTTCCATATGTTCCCTAAAAATCAGTTTCTTCCTTCCATAAATCTTGTACAAGACTTCCTTGCTGGTCCAGAATTTACATAGTGCTGCCAGATCAGTACCTGCATTGGCAGCTTCACCATGGTTGAGAAACCGGTCTCGTATGCGCAGCAACTTTTTACGCGGTAGTTCTATATCAATTCCAATTGAATGGCTTTTATGAATAGCCCCCACAGCCAGTGGAAAACAATGAGCAATGGAAATATGAAAAGGAAGATTTTGTAAATGTGGTTTTCCATACGCATCCTTATACATACCAAAGAATGTTTCTCCCAGTTGTTCCACCAAGTGTTTAATAACCAGCCTTGAGGCCAGCCACTCCAATTTTTTCTCATGGTGATGAATATGCTGGTACTCAAACTGTGCTTCAGCGGTAGGATTAAGTTCCTGCCAAAGCTGCTCAACGGTTTCTTCAATTCGCCATAGTGCCCAGCCGTATTGTTTCCCAATGAGCTCAACATTGCATACAGGCATAATCAAAAATCAAGTTCATGATCAAATTAAGGTAATTATCATAAATTAGAGAAATTTCAGCAAGGTATAGTATTGAGATGTCAGGAATTCAGGTAAATAAGATCCATTCATTTCTTGGTCACAAGGATTCAATCTATACTCTGGAGCCTGCGGATGATCAGTCCGTGTTTTTTTCAGGGGCTGGGGATGGCATGGTAGTACAATGGGATTTAGACAATCCGGATGAAGGCCATTTGGTGGCAAACCTGCCTAACTCTGTTTATGCCCTTCAATACATTAAGCATAAGCACCGGCTAATTGTTGGACAGAATTTCCAGGGAATTCATGTAATTGATCTAAAGAAAAATGAAGAATTAGGCTCGCTGTCTCTTTCAAAATCTCAGATATTTGATTTGAAATATCAGGAAAATCACCTTTTCGCTTGCATGGGAGGAGGTTCTATATTCGTGATCGATCTCAAAGAATTACGAGTGCTTGAACAGTTGAACCATTCTGACGAAAACGCGCGATGTATAAGTATCAATGATCAGTTAGGGGAGTTTGCAGTAGGCTACAGCGATCATAGGATAAGAATATTTGATTTAAAAACCTTCCGGCTAAAACATGAATTGACAGGCCATACAAATTCTGTCTTTACCGTTGCCTATCATCCTCAGTTTCCACTACTGCTCAGTGGCGGACGTGATGCCCATATAAAGGTTTGGAATGTAGAGGATAACTACTCTTTGCAGGAATCGATAGCGGCCCACTTGTACGCTATAAATCATATAGAATTTAGCCCAAATGGCCAGCTTTTCGTAACTTGCAGTATGGACAAGTCCATTAAAGTATGGAATGCCCAGGAGCTCAAATTATTGAAAGTCATTGATAAGGCCCGATATGCGGGTCATGGAACTTCAGTTAATAAATTATATTGGTCTGCTTACAACCAGCAGTTGGCAAGCTGTAGTGACGATCGAACCATCACCATCTGGGACCTAAAAACGTAGTTTTATGAAAGTTACTCCTTTGGAAATTCGAAAAAAATCCTTTGAAAAAGTATTCAGAGGATATGACAAAGATGAGGTCAATGCGTACCTGGTATCATTGTCCCAGGCATGGGAAAAAGTAATGGACGAAAATAAGGAGTTGACCATAAAACTGGAGTCAGCAGAAAAAGAAATTGCCAAACTCAGGGAAATTGAAAATTCCCTATTTAAAACCCTGAAAACTGCTGAAGATACCGGGGCTAATATGATTGAACAGGCCAACAAGACTGCTGAACTTCACATGAAGGAAACTCAAATGAAGGTTGATGCTCTTATGAATGAATCTGAGTCAAAAGCAAAATCTATACTAGAAGAGGCAGAGAGTAATGCCAGGGAGATACTTGATGGACTTCAGGACGAAGTAAAAGCCATCGAGGAAAGTTATCATCAGCTTCATCAACAACGCGACAACCTCCTTCGTGAAATAAAAAACATAGCCGACGGTTTCCTTGAACAGGTGTCAAAAGCCCGAGGTGACCAAGAAAAATATTCTATCGATGAACTTGTAAAAAAGACCAAAAAGGTCACTAAAGTATCCTATAGTTTTGATGCTGCATTTGACAAGACTTCGCAGAAAACTACCAGGCCCGTCGCCGATACCACCAGCCCCGATAGTAACTACACCCTTCCTAAAGTAGAGCCATCAAAGGAAGAAGGTTCATTTTTTGATTCATTGGATTAGAGTAAGAAATCGTGGGGTTGGTGTCACTAAAAGGATTGGAATTCTTTGCTTATCACGGCTATTATGACGAGGAGCAGAAAGTAGGCAATAAATATTCAGTTGACATTACCGTAAGAGCGGATTTAAAGGCTGCTGCGGTGGAGGATGAGTTGTCCCAAACAGTAAACTATGAGGCCTTGTATATGATCGTTAAGGAGCATATGCAAGTACGAGCAAGACTCTTGGAACATATTGGTTATGAAATAATCCAGTCAATTTTCCAGGAATTTCCACTGGTTCAATGGGTGGAAGTTAGTATTTCGAAATTCAATCCACCAATCGGCGGCGTTTGTAAAGAAGCCCGGGTTACTTTAAATGGGGACAGACCTAATTAGCAGTGGGCTCTAAATCATCGGGATGTGAGAACATAAATCCTCTGGCGTCGGATCCTTCGTAAAAGTCCAGTGTGAGTCCCATCACATACATGGTATGCTTTTTGGAAATATGCACCTGTAGTCCTTTCAGGTCAAATGTGCCGTCATCTTTTCCCGCTGTATCAAATCCCAATAGATAGGTAACACCGGCGCAGCCTCCACTTTTTAATCCAATGCGCAATCCGTATTGTTCAGGAATTTTCTTGGTGTTTTTTATTTTGCAAATTTCCTGAAAAGCCTTATCTGTAATAGTTACTGGAATATCCATGACCGCAGTTTCTGAGAATTTTCAAAATATTGACAATAATAGCTATCTTCAGAACAAAAATACAGCAAAACGAATTTCAAACTAAAATTCAATCTCAGATCTCAGATCTCGGAATCTCAGATTTATCATCTCAAACTCAAAACTCACACTCACACTAAAACTCAAACTCAATTTATGGACCCACTTCTCGAATTTGCAAAACTGTTAGTTCCAGCGGCCGTCGTACTTTATGGAATGTATTTGGTGGTCAAGTCTTTTATTCAAAAAGAAATGGACAAAGGACTAATTGATATTAAATCAAAAAATATAGAAGTGATCCTTCCACTGCGGTTGCAGGCGTACGAAAGGATAAGTTTATTCCTGGAGAGGATAGCGCCAAATAATCTGGTGATCAGAGTAAGAGATAATTCATTTTCAGCGGGCCAATTTCATCAGGCACTGGTAAAAGACATCAGGGAGGAGTACAGCCATAATTTAAGTCAACAGATTTATGTAAGTGACAATGCCTGGAACCTGGTTAAGAGCGCTAAAGAAGAAATTATTACAGTTGTCAATCAGTCTGCACAAGGTTTGGCTGCAGACGCTAAAAGCCTGGAACTGGCTAAACGAATTTTTGAAAAGATGCTGGAAAGAAAAGCCGACCCAACTACCATTGCACTAAGCCAAATAAAAAAAGAGGTACGAACGTTATACTGACAATTGGATGTATGCAATGCTGTTAAAACCTGTTCAATGAGTGGAAATAAGGAAAAAGAAACCATAAGCTTTACAAAAGCCAAAAAAAAGGCAGGAAACGTGCTTAAGGATCCTCACCGGGTGTCCAAACTATTAGAGGCATCCAGAGAGAAAATACACAATTTAAAGGTAGGAGAGAAGGAGCTTAAAGGAATTCTGGGAACTATTAGGACTTTCATTCGAATGCTTCGGGCGTTTAGAAGTGGACAATACCAGGAGGTTCCCTGGGTTACAATGTTGATGGTGGCAGCGGCCTTGATCTATTTTGTTACACCACTGGACCTGCTTCCTGACTTTATTCCGTTCGCTGGTTACCTGGATGATTTTAGTATTATACTGGCGATATTTCATCGGTTCAAAAAAGATATTGTAGACTTTCAGGTCTGGGAGAGCTCAATTAACAATTAACCATTGATCGCGGTAATTCAACGGGTTTCAAGTGCGGAAGTAAGCATAGACAATCAAGTATCAGGTGCGATTGGGAATGGTCTTTTGATTTTATTGGGAATAGAAGGTGCTGATGGTAAAGAAGATGTAGAATGGCTGGTCCGGAAAATTTTAGCTTTGAGGATTTTCAACGACACTAAAGGAATCATGAACCTGTCACTGCTGGATGTAGCGGGTGAACTCCTGGTGGTAAGTCAATTTACCTTGCATGCCAGTACCAGGAAAGGGAACAGGCCATCGTACACTAAGGCTGCTAAACCGGATGTGGCTATTCCTATATACGAGAATTTTTTAAAAGTGTGCAGAGAGGTCCTAAGGAAAGATATAGCTCAAGGTAAATTTGGAGCTGATATGCAGGTGTTTCTGGTAAATGACGGACCGGTAACCATAATCATCGATACTAAAAATAGGAATTAAACTCACCAAGCTGATGACTATTGCTGAAGCTCAGAAAAAAGTAGACCGGTGGATCAATACTACCGGTGTTCGGTATTTTAATGAATTGACCAACATGTCACTGTTGATGGAGGAGGTGGGTGAACTAGCCAGGTTAATGGCCAGAACCTACGGAGAACAATCATTTAAAAACACCGAAAAGAAGCATGACCTGGGTGATGAAATGGCCGATGTGTTATGGGTACTTATTTGTCTGGCCAATCAAACTGGAGTGGATCTTACTAAAGCTTTTGAGAAAAATATGCTTAAAAAGACCAGCAGGGATGCTGACCGGCATAAAAACAACAAAAAACTACAATGATCTAGACCTTATACAGTCTGCCATTCCGGTAGATTGCGTTGAGGTTAAATTGATCCATTTGGATGCAAAACTCCAGGTCCCGGTGATTTCCAAACCCTTCCAGGCGTTGAGCATGTGAGCCCTTTTTTAAATATGCCAGCAAATCAGATGAAGCTTGTTCATATAGGCTGGCAGCCGCCAAAGTTGCATCGTCCTCATAAGCGAAATCGTCCTGCAAAAGTCCGGCCAAGGCACCAGCATATAAAGTGTCTTCAATATTAAACTTCCCTTTCCATCCGGCACATAAAATAAGCACCGATTCATTCTGATGGCGGAGAAAGTCAGCGGTTGCTGAAAGGTTGAGAAAGGAACCCAATAGCACATTACTGGCATTCACCACTGACAATATTGCCTGCGAGCCGTTGGTGGTGGTAAACGCCAGATCTTTACCGTTTAGTTGATGATCCATAAATTCAAACGGAGAGTTGCCCAGGTCGAAACCGTCAACCTTGTGACCTCCACGTTCGCCGGCGGTGACAAACCCCTGTTCCTTGAGCATTCTACAGTCTGCTAAAGTAGGTACCGGGGTAATTGATGCCACGTCATAAGCAAAAGCGGTGATCATAGAACTGGTGGCACGCAAAATATCTACCACTATGGCTACTTTGTTCTCCAAAGTGTGCAAGGGCAATAATTGGGGTGATATGCAGGTACTTATTATTTTCATACCAGAGGCAATTTTCTTATAATGGCTTTCACTTGCTTATTTCTAATTTCAATGAATATTTCATTACCGGTGATTGAGTTGTTTATAGATACATAACCCAGGCCGATCCCATTCTCTAATACTGGTGATTGACTTCCTGATGTTACTATTCCAATGGCATTTCCATGTTGATCTAGTATTCGATAGTCTTTTCTGGGAATACCACGCTCTGCCATAACGAATCCTACTAATTTCTTGGATACGCCCTTAGTTTTTTGTTCCTGAAGGATTTCACGCCCAATAAATTTTTTAGAAAATTTAGTAATCCAACCCAGTCCTGCTTCCAATGGAGTGGTTTTATCATCAATGTCATTTCCATACAAACAGTAACCCTTTTCAAGCCTTAAGGTATCCCGGGCACCCAGCCCTATGGGTCTTATACCCTGGGGACTTCCTGATTCCATTATTTTTTTCCAGACCCCGGTTGTATAGTCTGATGGTATATAGAGTTCAAATCCTCCGGAACCGGTGTATCCGGTGGCAGATATAATTACTTCAGGAACCCCGGCAAAGGTCCCAACCGCAAATGTGTAGAATTTCAAGGAAGTTAAATCAACACTGGTAAGACCTTGTATAGCTGCAGTCGATAATGGCCCCTGAATGGCTAACAAGCAAGTTTGATCCGAGATATCCTTCAAAGTAGCGGTCATGGAATTTTGTTCATTAAGCCATTGCCAATCTTTATCGATGTTGGATGCATTTACTACCAGCATGTAGGTATCTTGTTTTACCCTGTAAACCAAAAGGTCGTCTACTATCCCGCCCTGGTGATTTGGTAGACAGCTGTATTGAGCTTGTCCGACGATAAGTTTACTGGCATCATTGCTGCTGGTTTTTTGTATCAGTTCAAGGGCGCCAGGCCCACTGACCAGAAATTCTCCCATATGCGAGACATCGAACATCCCAACTTTTTGACGTACAGCAAGATGTTCATCCACTACCGAACCATAGCGCAATGGCATATTGTAGCCAGCGAAGGGCACCATTCGCGCCCCAAGCGCTTCATGGGTTTCAGCCAGTGCAATCTGCTTTAAATGCATAGTCGTTTGATTTGGCATCAAAACTAGGCAAATTAGTTTTTAGTTTTTAGTTTTTAATTTTTAGTTAAAGTAGTACTACGCGCTTCGCACCTCGCACCTCAGGTCTCGCGCTCAGTCCCCTGCTCCTTGCTCCTTACGCCCTGCTCGCGCTCCCTGCTCCTGCTCCTGCTCCTTGCTCCTGCTCCTTGCTCCCTGCTCCTGCTCCCTGCTCCCTGCAAAAAGATCTAACTGCTGAGGCAATAGCCTAAAGGACCTACGGTGATAGGGAGTGATACCGAAATCTTTAATGGCAGAACGATGTTCTTTAGTCGGATAACCCACGTTGGTATTCCAATGATATTCAGGATGAGTTTCTGCCAACTTCTCCATTAACTGGTCCCGGTAGGTTTTGGCCAAAATTGAGGCGGCAGCGATTGAGTAATATTTGCTATCTCCTTTCACAATGCAGCGATGTGGAATTGAAGGATGGGCATTAAACCTATTCCCATCAATCAATAAGTATTCAGGTCTATTTTTTAATTGATCTACGGCACGGTGCATGGCCAGAAACGAAGCATTTAGAATATTAATCTGGTCGATTTCCTGGTGGGTTGCAATACCAATGGACCAGGCAATTGCTTGTGCTTCTACCTCGGGTCGCAGTTGGTCACGTTGTTTTTTAGTTAGTTTTTTGGAATCGTTAAGAATCTCATGCTTAAAGTTTCTAGGGAGGATTACTGCGGCTGCGACTACAGGACCGGCCAAACAACCTCTGCCTGCTTCGTCGCAACCAGCTTCTACTTTGCTATTGTAAAACCGGGATTTAAGCATGTATTATAGCTCCAATATAAACAGAATCAGGAGTTAATTAACACCCGGCTATTTAATTTTTTGGTGGATTAAGTCCAGATCACTGGAGGGTATGTAGCCTCCTTCAATCTTTAAGGAAGCTATCCGGGCGGCATAGTCGCATGATGGGGAAATCTCTTCCCCGTGATATAAATGTTTGATCAGATAGGCAGCAAAGAAAACGTCACCAGCACCGGTAAAATCATCAAAATTTTTGACTGGCATGGCCCTAAATGAGATGGAGTTTGCCTTTGGACGCAAGATTTGCCCTCCTTTGAATCCTTCGGTGATCACCAGTTCCTGAATGTTATATTTGTTGATTAATTGCAAGGGTGTGGTTTTGAAGTGTTCAATTATAACTTCCAACTCTATTTTTTCGCATTTTATGATGTCAGCACACCACAGTGCTTCCTCCAGGTTTTCTGAAACGAAAGTCCGTACCACCTGATTATTGATTTCCCTGACATACCCCTGAACATCGAGAGTTACCAAAGGTCTGCTTGCCTTTTTGGTTTTTTCAAGGTAATTCTTCAGGAATGATATGGCTCCCGGATGAATGTCCCAAGGATGTAATGGACCGAGATGGATATGATTTGCCATGGGAAGAGCCTTTTTAACCAATTCTTCTCCGATCGGAACCGCCTGGGTAGGAACTATCTGTACTCTTTGGTCACTTTTAATGTAATTGTTGATGAAACGAGTAGTTTCAGGGCTAAACTCATAATAAACTTTTATTCCCTTTTTCTCCAAATTTTTCAAAATATACTTTTCTTCCTTGGCTACATTTGTCACAATAAAGGTTGGAATATCGTGCTTCCAGAATGTCAAGCCTGCATAAGTTAATACCCCCCCCAGGGTTTCAATGGTTTTACCTTCCAGAATTATTCGATCTATGGTTATGGAACCTATCACTATCACTGAATTGGGTGGAAGCATATGGCTTTTGGTTTTACTTCAATTACAGCTATAATATAATGACTAGAAGTTTTAAATTTTGTTAGAAAAGTGATCAAACAGTAATAGAGCCAAATTGAATCGGATAATTCAGGCAACTTAGTTTAACTATTTAAATATCAGCAGGGTTGGAATTTCGTATATTGGAGCCTTCTTTTAACCTTTCACTTTCCTCAATACAAACCCTCATTAGTGCATTAAGCTCTTTGTTTTGGTAATTAAATCCGGCAACGATACTTTTGCCCTTGTCGGATAACCTTTGATATCCCCACAAACACCGTCTTTTTGTCTCTTTTAGGTCATTACGCGCAAAGTAAAGAGGCAAGTTTACATCGAAGAATGAAATACTATCAGCATCCTTCAAAATATCAACTAGTTTAGTGCCTCCTGTTTCATGATGGCTCACTAGAAAATATACTTCGTCAATCATTTTTTTACTTAGGTTGCATTCTTGCATAATTTCTGCAAGGATCATAGCACTGTTTAAAGCATGTGCATCTTTAAACGCATCATAATCTATATAATCCTTGCGCCTTACTTTCCGTTTCTCAATAGCTCTCTCAATATCATGACTCAAAGCAGCTATTTTTAGACCCTCATCTGCATTTGGCTTTAATTTAAGTAACCAATCTAGGGTGTTTTCTGAATGGACATAATCTTCAGGAACTGAAGATTTTTTAATGATTTGATCAATTTTCTTTTTTACCGAATTTATATTTTTCATTTCTATACAAAAGCCAAATCCGTCTTACATTTTCGATATTCATCGAAACAGCAATTATTCCAAGTGTCAAAAAGGGCATATTTATCAATGCCCCCAGTAATATGATAAATATCCTGACATCACGTCCTATTCTAAAATAATGTTTCTCTGGCCCAAGTTTTCTTTTCATTAATCCATCGTATTTGTCTGCTGTATAGCTATTCATGAAAGTGCCTATGATCGCCAAAAATCCAATCACTATATCCCAATAATTATTATTGATTAAATAAGCGTGATAAGTCAACCCAAAAAGTAGAAAAGCATCGGCATAGCGGTCCAAAACAGCGTCCAACCATCCACCAAATTCTGTTGCCTTAAACTTCAACCTTGCAATTTCCCCGTCACAACCATCAATAACCGATGAGATTTGAGCCATTATTGCTCCAATAATTAAATTAATATATCCTCCTAAAAAGAAAAATACCGCACCCATCACACTCAGGATAAAGGCAAATATCGAGACTTGGTTGGGAGTGATCTTTGTTTTTAAAAGTAACTTTGTAATCCTAATGGATAATGGCCTATTCAAATATCTTGAAACGGGCCCGTCAGAAGTCTTCTTCAAATTACTAATAAGCAAGTTTTCAGCTTTACTAAATGCCTTTTCATCATCTACATCAATCCAATATTTATCCTGAATATCAAATGTTTTGGCATTACCGTAACCGGAAAGTATCCTTATCCCACCCGTAAGAGAACTGTCTCCCTTTGATAAGCTTTTTTCGATTGCAGGGAAAATGGCAGTGGAGCAAAGAAAAATCCCCGTATCATAAGCGTTAAAATTTCTGATGCCTTTTCCAATCGCCGTTATCTTATTGTCTATAACAAGAACTTTGGTAACATCATCAATATCAACTAACCTGTTCGAGTTTATGTTATGATCAACAGCCATCATGATTTCTCCATCAGCAATTTGTTCGTTTTTTAGACCTGCCAATATAAAATCTTCAAAGATGTGATCTGTCATCAACAGTATAAAAGGCTCATTCAATAAATCTTTTGCTCTGAGAACGGATATGCCATTATCCTTTTCCCATTCTTCATTAAGAATATGGGTTATTTGGATATTCTGACCCTGATTAAACTCGCCGAGATATTGCCTTACTTTCTCTCACTCAAAACCCGTCACAATGTAAAAATCAGTAATACCACTCCTTTTTGCAGTTAGTATGATACGTTCAATAAGTGTTAATCCCAGAAGGGAAACAAGGGGTTTGGAATCGCCTTTATTGGATAATCTACTTCCACGACCGGCTGCAATGATTAGACATTTCATTACATTTTATTCTTTCTTATTTCTGAGATTAAGAGATCATGGCTTTAAAGTTAAGTAATTTATGGTCCCACTATATACCATATGCTCATTCCTGCTGTTTCTAAAAATAATTACTGCATGAATCTGAATGACCGCTTTTGTCCCGAAAGCATCCGGTCAAAACTAGTAGTCATTGTTACATTTTATAAGGGGTCAGTATTTGATTGTTTTCTTGTTTTTTACATACAAACACAAAGCAGATTTCTTAAATTTCAGGGAATATCATAAGTGTCAATAAATCAAGTATATACCCAATATTTATTTCATGACAAAGTGAAAAAACCCCCGACGAAGTTGGGATTTAACGCTGAAATGAATTATAAAGTCCTAAAACCTGGAAAGAACATTTCAACGTTCCAAAAACGAGGGGTTTCTTTGACCCAATACTTGACCTATTGCAATTTTTAACAAAATAAAAAGACATAAAACATTGAATAACAACTTTTTATGCCTTTAGTAATATTTAAGTTCGTACCCATGGGAGGAGTCCCTCTGGATGAGGATTTGTTGCAAGGCGCCCAACGGGAACTAAAGGAGGAGACTGGAATCACTGCTAGTAAGTGGACCCAGTTATTAAAGATCCATACCTCAAATAGTATTACTGATGAATTAGGTTACACCTTTTTGGCAGAGGATTTAAATTTTGGCGACCCTCAATTTGATGATACCGAAGACCTTCAAATTAAACGAATGCCCCTCACAGAAGTGGTTGATATGGTAATGCAGGAGATAATTACCGATGGCATCAGTGTGGCAAGCATCTTGAAACTAGCTCGGCTAAAGGGAATATGATGTTCTCAGGTCCGTATAAGGAGCATTATAAAAGAAACTTTTTCCTCGCATACCCGGTAATGTTGAGCCAGTTGGGCCAAGTTTTGGTAGGAGTTGCTGACAGCCTGATGGTAGGCCGGCTGGGGGCGGAACCATTAGCGGCTGCCTCACTGGCAAACATTATTTTTTATGCCATCATGGTATTTGGTTTAGGTGTTTCATACGCAGTTACACCTTTGGTTGCGGCGGCTGATGGAGAGCAAGATCAATCCAAGATCACTACTATATTCAGTAACGGTTTGGTAGTGAATACCATCCTCGGGATGATATTGGCTCTGGGAATAGTATTGTGTACGCCGGTATTGTATTATCTCGATCAACCTCCTGAAGTAGTAACTTTGGCCATTCCTTATCTAAGGATAATAACCATCTCTCTTATCCCTTACATGGTATTTCAATCATTCAGGCAGTTTGCCGAGGGTTTGAGCAATACCCGCCAAGCTATGTACATTACTTTGTCTGGCAATGCCATCAATATTTTATTGAACTACCTGCTAATCTACGGGGCCTGGGGATTCCCGGAATTGGGCCTGAACGGGGCGGGGTGGGCCACACTGGTTTCACGGATAATTATGGCCATTTCCATGGGTTTGTTTATTTATTATGCTCCCAGGTTTCGGCCGTTTAGAGGAGCTTTTTCTTTTTTTCATATCTCCAAAGCTGCCATCAGCAGGATCCTCAAGGTGGGCGTACCGGCGGGTCTACAGTTCGTTTTTGAAGTCAGCGCATTTGGCTATGCCGCTATCATGATGGGTTGGCTGGGTACTCAAACACTGGCAGCCCATCAAATTGCTATAAATCTAGCATCCATCAGCTACATGATGGCCACCGGGATAGCTTCAGCAGCTACTATCAGAGTTGGCAATCAACTGGGTAGAAGGGATATATCCAACCTTCGAACTGCCGGCTATACCTCTTTTGTTATGGTAGTGTTATTCATGGGATTTGCAGCTATTCTATTCATAGCTTTAAGGAATTTTTTCCCGGCTTGGTACATTAATGATGTAGAGGTAATTGAAATCGCTAGCCAACTGCTGGTGGTGGCGGCGTTTTTCCAAATTTCGGATGGAGTACAAGTAGTGGGAATGGGCGCACTCCGAGGAATTGAAGATGTTAAGGTACCTACAATTATAGCGGTTACTGCTTACTGGGTGGTAGGATTACCTGCCGGGTATCTTTTGGGGTTCCGCTATGGCTTTGGGGCAACGGGGATTTGGTACGGGTTGCTGATTGGTTTATCTTTTGCCGCTGTTTTGCTTTTTTACCGTTTTCGCCACAAAACTAACCGAATGTTGCCAGTTATTGGTGCCTAGTCAACTGAAACAGGGATAGTTTTGATTCTGGAATGTATTACATTAGTAAAATGAAGAAAGCCCTAAGGTGGATATACTCACGCTATTGCCTGATAATCTTTGGGTTGATATTCCTGTGGTTCACTCCCCTGTTTTGGCTGTTTATTCAGAGGAAACAGTGGCGAAAATACGCTGTAAATCTAAACCACTGGTGGGCAGTGTGGTTTTGGAGGTTATCATTTATTCCGGTGAAGCAGATCTATAAAACCACCTTGGATACTGGGTCTCAATACGTATTCTGTGCCAATCATACTTCTTTTTTAGACATACCACTGATAGGGCTGTGTAAAAACCGATTTGTGTTTGTCGGGAAGGATTCAATAGCCAAAGTGCCACTATTTGGCTATGTGTTCAAAAATGTACATATCACAGTGGACCGAACCAGTTTGAAAAGCAAATACCAAACCATACAAAGAGCAACAGAAGCCATTGACTTAGGATTGAGTTTGGCAATGTTTCCTGAAGGAGGAACAGAAAGCGAACCACCCAGGCTTGAGCCATTTAAGGATGGTGCCTTCAGGGTGGCACTAGAAAAACAAATCCCCATTGTTCCTGTAACTATTCCCTATAATTGGATAATTTTGCCCAACCGCCATGGTTTAATGGTGTACAGAAGAACATCAATTGTCATATATCATGAACCTATTATCACGGAAGGCCTTACCCTTGACGATCTCGGATTTTTAAAAGACCAGGTGACAAGAATTATCAGAGCGGAATTATTGAAATACCACCCCAATGGAAATTAATCGGGACACTTTGTTGAAAATTGCCCATCTGGCGCGTTTGAATTTCTCGGATGAATCTGAGCAGGAAATGCTGGATGGATTAAATGAGATGATTAAGTGGGTAGAAAAATTACACGAAGTTGATACTGAAGGTGTACAGCCTTTGACCAACATGTCTCAGGAGATTAATTCCTGGTGTGAGGATGAGGTCAAAATTGATATTAGTAGGGAGCAGGCATTAAAGAATGCGCCCAAGAAAAACCAAGAATTCTTTATAGTCCCTAAGGTTTTGAAATAAGTCCTTTATGAACAAACAGTTTTTCTGGAATGCCTGGCCAAAATCTCAGAGACTTCTTTTTCAAACATTTCTGGCCCTGCTGGCAGCGGCCCTGATCTACTACCTCATTGGCTATTTCTGGAGCTCCGGATTGGTTATTCAATGGCAGACAATTAGTAAGATTACCACCTTGCCGCTGTTGTTGGAGTCCTGGAGATTTGCCTCTATCCCCATGGACTTAACCGTGGATCAATATTTGATCAACCAAATATTTGAAGGCAGTGATCTGCTTATTTCTTCTTGGCCCGCCCTTCTGTTGTTGTTTGTATTAGCTGCTTGTTTGATTCTTGGGTTATCATTGGCCACTGATCTAAGCAGGTATTGGTTTCTTGCCAGCCAGGTGGTGTTTATATTTGTCATGGTAGGTTTTAAGCTGGAACAGCTACTGCTGTTCAATCGTACAGACAAGGCCGCTCTGATTTTGGCGTTCCTACTATACCTGCCTGCTAGCTACTACTTCCATGCAGTTAAAAAGCAAACAGTACTACCGAAGAGACTGGCTGTGTTTACGGTTCTTACCTTGGTCTTTGGGGTAATAATCCATTTCTATAGTGGTGTGTCGCACCCTTTCTTGTATTTGATAGGCTATGGAATACCCATACCAATGGCGCTGACTGTAATTTTCATTCTCTTTACCGGCCATGAGATTATCTATGGGTTCCTGGTCTTAATAACCAGGTCCAACACCCCAAAGAGCAGTAATAGTTTCTTTCATTTCTTTACCCTGTCACTTATTTATTTGGGGAATGTGTTGCTTTTATATCTTCGGAACACACGTAGGATTGAATGGGATTTTTATTATCTGGATGCCTTCTGGATCTTGATAGTAGTGGTCCCTATTGGTATTTGGAGTTTGAGGCAAAGAGGTGAATTGTTTCGCAATATCATGCCGGTAGAGCCGCATGCGATTTTGGGTTATATGGCTTTGGCAACCATAAGTTTCGCTACTATCGGTTACTTTTTTTCAACAGCAAATGACCCGGCCATTGAAGCATTTGAGGATGTTATTGTATTTAGCCAACTGATTATAGGGTTTGTTTTTCTTCTTTATATCCTGTTCAATTTCAAAACCGTACTCATCGCGAATTTAAAGGTGTACAAAGTAGTTTATAAACCTAAAAAAATGCCTTTCTTTTCCATGAGATTGGGCGGGTTTATCGGGGTGCTGGGTTTATTTCTGCTTTCAAATCAGTATCCATTGGATCAGGCCATTACTGCGTACTACAATGGGATTGGTGACCTCCACCGGGTGGATAACAAACCACTATTGGCTAAAGAATATTACAAATTGGCCGCTATTTATGCTAAAACCAATCACCGGTCTAATTATGCTATTGCCTCCATGGCGAAAGAAGACAAAGATCCAGATGATGCGCTGGCATATTTCAGGCAATCCATTCTTAAACAACCAACTCCATTTGCCTATGTAAACACTGCGAGTTCCTATGAGCGTCAGGGAAGTTTTTTTAATGCCCTGTTCACATTAAAAGACGGGCTGGAGAAATTTCCGGAAGATCCCCATATATCCAACAATTTAGCTATGCTATATGCAAAAACTGATTTACTGGATTCAGCATTTTACTTTCTTGACCATAGCAGCAACGATATTGAAGTAATAAAAGCCGCTCAGACCAACCAACTAGCACTGTTGGCTCGCACAAAGGTTGAGTTGCCCTTTGACAGTATTTTTCTAAACTCAAGTCATCAGTATCCCGAGGTAGGCAGTAATTTGATTCTGATGGCCAATAGTATAAACCGGCAGCTTACTGAGGACCTGAATCCGCCCGTCGATACCCTGCTAAATCCCATCACCTTTGCCTGGTGGTACAATTATAATTTGAACCACCGGTACCTGCTAGATAGCTCGCAAATGTCCTATTTAGAGCAGGTATTAGAGATTCCAGAGAACCAGTTATACAGTGATAATCTGGATTTTTCCCGGTCAGTAAGGCTATACTACTCGGGTGATGTAAAACAGGCATTTTTATCCCTAAAGACCTTGCAATATCGGGATTCGAATAAATCAGGATTCTATAATGATCTACTGGGCCGATGGAGTTTGCAATATCTTCAACCCAGGCTTGCGTTGGATTATTTTGAACAAAGTATAGCAGCAGGATTTCTGCCAGCTTTGTGGCATAAGTCGCTGGCATTGGTAGCGATGGGTCAATTTGAGGAGGCTGTAAGAAGTTGGAATACCTATGCCTACCGGACGGAAGGCGAGCCGGATATCCAAACTTCAGAATTACTGACATTTTGCAGGGAAACGGATCAAGAGTGGGATACTATGACCGATCAGGAAAAAGCCTGGTACCTTCAATTTAAAACCCCTAATCTAAACTGGGCCCAAAAGCGGACTATGCTTGAAGACATACAGGACCACGGGATATATCAAGATACTGATCAATGGCTAAGTCATATACAGGCATCGCTATCGAAGGAAGAAGGAGATCTGACAAAGTCGAGCAAACACTATGAGAACCAACTCCGGAACCCGTTTTTAGAAGAAGGTGTTTTGGAGGCTGCCAGGTATTTTCGGACGGTAGAAGAGGATGAGTACCGGGCATACGAGATATTGTTGGATGCGCTGGCAATTAATGAATATTCTGTCAAACTGCTGAAAGCCTACGGTGAACAATGCACTAGACTAAATCTTGATACATATCGCCAGACCGCTTTGGAAAGACTTCAGGAGTTGATTTCACCTGCGGAATACCAATCCTACCTGACAGGCCTGGAGGCAGTGGCCAGCAGTCTTGATGAGGGGTTTGATCCCTGAATATTCAAACAAATCAAAGTATTCTCCCGGAGAGTGAATTGAAATAAGTATTTTTATTCAAGTCTATAAGTCAATGAGGATCATACATACAGAAAACATTTCCCGGATCTATAAGATGGGCACAGAAATCATTCATGCATTGCGCACTGTCAGCATCGACATAGATAAGGGGGCGTATGTGGCATTCATGGGAGCTTCCGGCTCCGGGAAATCCACTTTGATGAATATTATCGGGTGCCTGGACACACCTAGTAGTGGCAAGTACCTGCTAAATGGGCAGGATGTAAGTGGCCTTTCAGATAACCAGTTGGCAGAAATCAGGAATAAGGAAATTGGCTTTGTGTTCCAAACTTTCAACCTGCTGCCCAGGGCTACCGCTTTAGAAAATGTGGCATTACCTCTGATCTATGCCGGCTTCCGCAAAGAAGCTCGGGAACAGAAGGCAATGGAGGCTTTGGAAAGTGTTGGGTTAGGGGACCGGGCCAAACATAAACCCAATGAGTTGTCAGGAGGACAAAGACAGAGGGTGGCCATCGCCAGGGCGTTAGTAAACGACCCCAGTATTATTTTGGCAGACGAACCCACCGGAAACCTGGACAGTAAAACCTCATATGACTTAATGAATCTCTTTCAGGAATTGCACGATCGGGGAAACACCATAATTATGGTTACCCATGAAGACGATATTGCTCATTTCGCCCACAGGATTGTTCAGTTGAAGGATGGCTATGTAGAAGCTGATAATGTCAATAAAAGTATTGTACG
>CAZAWQ010000405.1:0-5384 GCA_964488585.1 uncultured Roseivirgaceae bacterium | reverse complement strand
GCTCAAAATCATTTGAACGGTTTCAGGGTACGTTCGCGGCAACTAGTACCTTACGATGAGTTTACCGCCAGGCACTACTTTATAGTTCGCCAATATACGATGTCTGAAGAGGCATTTGATTACTGGAGCAAGATTGATATTGTAGCCAACCAATCAGGAAACTTATTTGATGTGCAACCCGCCAAGGTACCGGGAAATATATTCGAAAAGGACAATGAACAGGCATTGGTGCTAGGATATTTCGGAATAAATGGTCAAAATTTAGTAAGAACATTTATTACACCAAATGAGATAAAACCGCTTCCTGTTTTTACCTGCTTTGATGATTCATTCTTTGCCGATCATCTACCAGAATGCTGTTGGTGTAGCGCCAAGGAAGGCATCCAAATTGAAAGACCAGCATACTGGGATGAGCATTAATCAGGTTAAGATAGGGATACAAATTAAAATAACAGTACTGACGTGTTTATTTGCGATACTGTCTTGTGTGGACCCCGTTTCTTTCGATACAGATTCAGGGAGAGGTGAACTGGTGTTTTTTGGGAATTTCACTCAATCGCAGGAGAATCATGTCTTTAATATTTCCCGGACATCTGATTTTGGGGAACCAGTTATTCCTGTCTCTAGTGCTTTGATAAATATTTTCGATAATCAGGGAAACTCTGCTGTCTATCAGGAAATTGAACGGGGAAAATATGAGCTGGACGCTGATTTGATGCAAGGAGTCCCCGGAAGATCTTACCATATTGAGATTTCCTTGGCTGATGGAAGAACCTATTGTTCAATACCTCAGGAAATGCCTGAAGCAATTGCCGTTGAAAATATTTATTTTAAGATTGAAAACATCGAAACACTTAGTAACTCGGACATAATCGTTGAGCAGACTTTCATTAATATTTATATTGATACCCCTTTGTGGAATAAGTCAGGAGTATCTTCCGGACTTCGCTGGATTGTTGATGAAGCATATTCATTTTCCGATCTAAAGTGTCATCCATTTTTTGATAATGCTACAACATGTTATTTTAATATTCCTATCAACGAATCTGAGGTGCAAATTTTTAAAAGTGAAGATGAAAACCAAGAGGACTTGATTGGATACAGAGTCCATTCTCGTCAACTTGCTCCAGATGATGAATTTATTGAAAAGCATTATTTTTCTGTTCACCAATACACAATTTCTGATGAAACCTATAACTATTGGGAGAAAGTCAAGATCGTTGCAAATCAAACGGGAAGCCTTTTCGATTTCCCACCGGCGAGGATAGCCGGGAATATTTATGAAAAAGGAAACCAAAGCACTTTTGCTCTAGGTTTTTTTGAAGTTAATGGACAACATCTGGCAAGAACTTATACTTTGCCTACATCAATTGGAGATAACAAAATTATCAGGACATGCCCTGATAACAGATCTAACATTGTTGAAGATAAATGTTGTTTTTGCTGGTTACTTGATGAAGAACGGAATAGAATTGAAAGACCGGAATATTGGTGATACCTATTAACACAAAAACTTTCCTAAATCTAGCCAGTGCCTTATTTTTCTCGCTGGCGATTATTTTACCTGTTGAAGCACAACAACCGGAATGCTTTTTTGTCCAATTTGATAAATCATTTTATGTTTCAGGAGAAACAGTGTGGTTTAAGGTTTATGTACTAAATGATTCAGGAAAAGTGATAAGCAGGGTGCTGCATGTTGATCTGGTAAGTCACAAAAACGAAACCGTTGTCAAACAAAAGCTATTAATCGATAACCGTACCAGCAATGGAAGCATAACTCTTCCTATGGATTCTGAAGAGGGTTATTATCGATTCAGGGCCTATACACATTATAATTTGAACTTCAAACCAGTGTTTATCTATGAAACAACTATTCCCATTTATCAACCGGATAAAGAAGATTTTTTACATTCAGATCAAATAAAAAAAGGAAAGACCCAACTGCAGGGTGCAGCTGGGATTTCAATCGCTTCTGATAAAGACATTTACCAACCCAGGGACTCATTAAGGGTATCCCTTCAAATTAATGGATCCAGTGATTCAGGTAACCAGGGTAATTTTTCAGTTTCAGTTGTTCCATTCGAAATTGCAAACCTGGGATTTCAATTTCACAATCATTCGAATTGTTCAGACAGCATTCCTAATGAAGGTCGGTTAATGGTTCCTGAACGATCACTCTTCTTAGAAGGAAGGTTACAGGATTCAAACACAAAACTAAATGTGACATCAGGATTAATTGGTATTTACATGGAAAAACCCTCCCGGTTAATTAGTGCGTCTTCCCGGGAAGGCAAATTAAAGGTGCCTGTCCCCGACTATTGGGGGGCGGGAACCTTCCAGATACTTAATCTTCATCCTTATGATCGCTCTGTTTTTGAATTTATACCCGAATCCGGAAATGATTTTGCATCTCCGTATTACAATTCAGATCAACCGATCCGTACCCCGATTGTTACAAAATATATGGACCAGTTGGAAAAACGAAGAAAGATCATTGAATTATTTTATTTGTATAAATCTCAGGAAAGAGAATATTCAACAGTTTCGGCCTCGAATCCGGATGCAGTTTATCGAACAAAAAATTACAAAGAAATATATTCCCTCGAGGAATTCATTAATGAGGCCATTAGAAACGTTAGGGTCAGGACAATTGATAGTGTGAAAACCGTCAGACTATTCAATTCAGAAATGGGCGGCCTGTTTAAGGACCATCCCTGGTATATTGTGGATGGTTTTCTCACTTTCAACGAACAAGCAATTTTGAATATCCAATATCAGGACATCATTGAAGTACGACTCTATTCAAAAACATCGACCATCAGGGAGTATTTTGAGCGATTCGTGTGGCGCAATGGGGTCATGGAGATCATAACCCGTGACGTAAAATATACCAGAGAACTTAAGAACAACCCAAATGTGGTTGAAATAGATGGCTTCACATTACCGCAGAATTTTAACAGCACTTTAACTTTATCCCAAAGTAGGGCCACGCCTGATTTAAGGGGTGTTATTTATTGGTCTCCAAATGTGTTGACCAATAAACAAGGGAAAGGTCAAATTACCATACCATTGTCAGATGATACTGGAAAATTCGCCATTGTGGTGATGGGAACTGCAGATTCTCAAAAGCCCGTAAAAGGCTATGGTACTTTTGAGATCAAACTGGAATAAGTCATATGTCATAGAAAATTTTTGGGCTGATATTGACAGTAGGTTGATGACATTTAATGAAAAATATTTACAGCACATTACAACCCAAGTAGTACTTTTATAGTATATAAAGTTATGCAAAGTCACATTATCTATATAGAATAACAGAAACTATGAATTTTTCGAGAATACTTAAATTTGTTTTTATTGCTTTCCTTGGTTTATGCATTTCCTTCCAGGCGGATGCCCAGGAGCAAGAGGAGAAAAAGTCAAAAAAGAAGAAAAATAAGGATAAAACCGAGGTTTCCAGCGACGATGAAAAATCAATCAGTTATTTAAGTCTGGCTGATCTTTTAAGACGCAAAGCTGGTGTTAGTGTACAAGGCTCAGGAAGCAACACCAAAGTGGCAATTAGAGGGGGTTCCGGAGCCGCAGGCACTGACCCTCTATATGTTTTGGATCGGGTCCCAATTGGTAATAGTTATTCCCAGGCGGCAGGAATGGTAGACGTAAATGATATTGCCAGGATCAATATTCTCAGCGGAGCAGACGCTTCTCTATATGGGACCAGGGGAATGAGTGGAGTGATAGAAATTACTACGAAAAAAAACTAGGTTAGAGCTTGTGGGCGGTTGTATATTAAATCCTAAGCTTCGTTGTCTTCTACCTTCAAGCAAAGTAATCCTGCTAAAATCATCGAAACACCTCCTATCACCAGGGCAAAAATGGAGGTGTTATCAAAGAATGTCCGAAGAATGAAGCCCAGTATTCCTGCCGCAACTATTTGAGGGATTACAATAAAGAAATTAAAAACACCCATGTAGTAACCCATTTTATCGCTTGGTAATATACTTGAAAGCATAGCGTAGGGCATGGATAAAATGCTGGCCCAGGCAATTCCAACACCTATCATTGAAACCAGGATATATGTTGGATCGGATATAAAGTATATTGAAAGTAATCCTATTGCGCCACAAAACAGTGCTAGCATATGAGTGACTCTTCTGCTTGTTTGCCTGGCAAAAACGGGCAGCAAAAAGGCCACAAAGGCAGCAATACCATTGTAAGTAGCAAAACATACCCCCACCCAGTCAGCGCCTTCATTATAAGCGATAGAGGTAGTGTCTGAAGTTTTGTACACATGGCTGGTTACCGCTGAGGTGGTATATATCCACAGGGCAAACAAAGCAAACCATGAAAAGAACTGCACATATGCCAGCTGAACCATTGTCTTGGGCATTTTAAAGATGCCCATGAAAGATTCCGCAAGTCCTCCGAATATGCCAACTGCCGCATTCTCTTCTTTCAATTTATCGATGTCATCAGGCGGATATTCGTGAGAATTGAAGACAGTCCACATCACGGCACTGAAATAGGCAACTCCACCCAGATAAAATGACCACTTAACTGAATCGGGAATACTACCGTCAACGGCTATATTACTTATGCCAAACCAGTTGGTAAAAATGTATGGAAGTGCTGAGGCAACAACCGCTCCAAGTCCAATAAAAAAACTTTGCATGGCAAAACCGCTGGTTCTCTGCTCATCAGGCAACATGTCTCCGACGAATGCACGAAAGGGCTCCATGCTAATATTAATAGAAGCGTCCATCAGCCAGAGCATAATGACGGCCATCCATAAAGCGGTAGAATTCGGCATGAGAAATAGGGCAATAGTTGCCAGAATGGCACCAATAGCAAAGAAAGGTCTTCGACGTCCCCACTTTTGACTCCAGGTTCGGTCACTGTAATAGCCAATTATAGGTTGTACTAACAGGCCAGTCACAGGAGCAGCCAACCATAATATTGGAAGTTGGTCCTTGTTGGCGCCCAACGTTTCGAAAATTCTGCTCACATTGGAATTCTGCAAAGCAAATCCAAACTGGATTCCTAAAAATCCAAAACTCATATTCCATATTTGCCAAAATGAAAGTCTTGGCTTTTGAGAACTAATCGATACGCCTTCCATGCTGGTTTTAGTTGGTAATGAAAATAAGATGTTGCCAGGGAGTTAATGTAAGTGGCTTGGTAGAAAGCTCATATTCCTTGTTGGTGAAATAATCGATGTACTTTCCTGCCACTGTTTGATCCGTTAAATTCATTACCTGTTGTCTACCTGACAGGTTCAAGATACCAATTACCAGGTTGCTTTCTTTTTCTCTTTTAAAAGCATAGATATTTTCGTCGGTATTTATCCTTTCGGTTATCCCCCCGAAATTCCCAGCGGCCAAAGC
>CAZAWQ010000404.1:0-1885 GCA_964488585.1 uncultured Roseivirgaceae bacterium | reverse complement strand
AAAAATGTATGGTAATTTTGGACATGCTTGTACAAGCAAGTAATCTAAGAGTATAGTAAATACGAAATCCTTAGGTTGCGGAAGGATACCTGCATGTGCCGTAAATGCAGATCCTAGACTGAGGAAGGCTTACTTGCCTGTACAAGCAATACAATTTCTTTTTTTGAAAAAGGGGTAAATAAGGTAATCTTTTATGGGTTTTACTTGCTTGTACAAGCAAGTTCAATTTTAGAAATCAAAAGAAACTAAAACCATTTTAAACTGTTTTACCGGCAGGGTGGTTTAGCTAACTTCTGTGACCCCTTTTTATGTTTTTTATGACTTGCTTGTACGAGCAAGTCACCTCTCTCTTTACATCTACTTCACTCTTTTCCCATGCTTTATCACCATATCTACGTCCTGAAGCAAGCTGATATATCTGAGTACATCTCCTTTTACCGCAATTATATCCGCATACTTTCCTTCGCTTATTGTCCCATAGTCCTTGTCAACTCCCATCATCACAGATGGCCAATAGGTAGCTGCTTTAATTGCATACATGGCATCCATTCCGAATTCATTCACCCAAACATCTAACTCATTCCAGGTGGACTGGCTGTGGAATTTCATGGGAATACCACTATCGGTCCCAATCAGGAGCACAATGCCGGCTTCCCTCAGTTGATTGATCTTCGTTTGCAGAGTTGGTCTGCGGACAGGAGTGATTTGAAAGTAGGGCAACCGTTCGGGATACTTTATTGATTTCTTTATGTCAATTATTATGGAATCTGGCAAACCCAGGTGCCATGAATCATTGTCAAGTTTCTCCGGATTGTCCCGGACATACTCGTAATTGTAGAGTCCCTCAACTGTCGGTGTCCAGAAAAGAGGACCCTTGTTCATTTGGGCTGTACGCTCTTTCAACATGATCATTACATCTTCAGGGTAGGCCGGAGCAGATGAAAGTCCGGTATGTTCAAAATTGTCAACACCCGCGATAAGCCCCCTGCGAATTTCTTCAGGTCGGTGGCCATGGGCCACCACCGTAAGCCCATGCTTATGTGCCTCATCCACTACTGCTATCACCTCCTCCATAGTCATCTGATCCTGATCAATTAATTTGATGCAATCCACGCCTGCTTTTGCAAGTCGCGCCACTTTTTCCCTTGCATCCTTCGCGCCATTCACTCCCCAACGAAAATCCTCGGTACCAGGGTAGGGTTTGTGCTGAATAAATGGCCCGCTTATATACATGGTTGGCCCTGGAATTTCTCCATTATTTATTGCATCACGCACAGCAATACTGACTTCCAATGGAGCTCCTAAATCTCTTGCGCTTGTTACCCCAGCCATGAGCAATTGATGTGCGGAGGCTGGCATGATCACATCCTGAAACAAAGGAGGGTAAGTTTTATCCCAATACGCATAGTCCGCATGTCCGTTGATCATTAAATGAACATGCATGTCCCATAGACCGGGCATAACCGTCATTCCCTCCGTAGAAATAATTTCGGCATTAGAAGGAATGGGCGTCTTGCCCATTTCCCCAACAGCCACTATTCTTTTCCCTTCAATAATGATTATGCTGTTTTGAATTGGCGTACTACCAAATCCGTCAATAAGGGTGCCCCCAACAAGGGCTTTAGTTTGGGCGATACATAGATTGGAGATCGCGAAAAAGAGTAGAATTACAAATGTTTTCATAATAGGTCTGGTCTAACAGGAAGATAGTTAAAATTAGTCGAGGTCAAAGTTATGTGTGTTTTCAGATGTTAAAAAAGATCACTTGCTTGTACAAGCAAGTAGTTGAATTAATCTGTACCCGCTGTTATTGCCTATACGCAAAAATAAATTTAGAAAATAAGCAACCTTTTGTGGTTGACCAGCGTCTTATAGATGCATTGGA
>CAZAWQ010000403.1:0-2723 GCA_964488585.1 uncultured Roseivirgaceae bacterium | reverse complement strand
TAAAAATAATGGCAATACCTTTGAAGACGTTACTGTTGAAGCCGGTATTCATTCAAATATGTTGAATTATACCCTGGGAATCTCCATCAGCGACATAAACAATGATAACTGGCCGGATATTTATGTTGCGAATGATTATTCCGAACCTGATTATTTATATATCAACAATGGAAATGGGACATTTAAAAATGTAACAGGTCAGTCGATGGGTCATATGCCAAACTCCTCTATGGGGACGGATATTGCTGATATCAACAATGATGGCTTGCTGGATATCATCAGCCTGGATATGGCTGCTGCGGATAATTATGGTATTAAAACCAGCATGAGCGGCATGAATCCAAAATTGTTTTATGGCCATGTGGAGGCAGGTTTGCACAGACAATACATGTACAATTCATTACAACTGAACAATGGCAGTAGTGGAGATGGACCGCCGCTGTTCTCTGAGATAGGACAACTGGCGGGTGTTTCAAGTACAGACTGGAGTTGGGCGCCATTACTGGCGGATTTCGATAATGACGGTTATAAAGACTTGTTTATTACCAACGGAGTAAAAAGGAATTTTATAAGTAACGATTACAATATTTTTCTAAATAAAGAAATTCAGAAAATTAAGGACCAACAAGAAGATCCTCTGAATCATTTTGCCCAATTGACTCAACTAGCTCCAACTCGTAAAAAAGCAAATTACATCTACAGGAATGAAGGTGATTTAACCTTTACCAACATTGGTGAAGAATGGGGTATTGCAGAAATTTCTTTATCAAATGGGGCGGCATATGCTGATCTGGATAATGATGGAGACCTGGATCTTATAGTTAATAATGTGGATATACCGGCTTTCATTTACGAAAACATGGCTCAGATGAATGGTGACCAGCACTATTTATCAGTAGAACTCAAAGGACCTCCAAATAATATTTCCGGAATCGGGGCCAAAGTATCGGTTACCAGTGGAGACTATACTCAGCTTCTTGAACAATATCCAACCAGGGGATATCTGTCTTCGGTATCCTTTAAACTACATTTTGGACTGGGTGAGTGGGACCTGCCAAATAATGTGCAAATAACCTGGTCTGATGGAAAACAACAAGTCCTTAAAAATATTGAGGCCAATCAGCAGCTGACTATTGATTATCAGAAGGCAACTAAACCCATATTGACCGCCGTTACTACCACTGCTGAAGACAGGCTTTTCGAGGATGTTTCAAGGGAAGTTAGTATAGGCTATAAGCACCAGGAAAATGTCTTTGACGATTTTAAGAGAGAAAGTCTATTACCTCATAAAATGTCTCAGCTGGGTCCAGCGTTGGATGTATCAGATGTAAACGGAGATGGATTAGAGGATTTTTACGTTGGCGGCGCCAAAGGTTATCCCGGAGCGTTATTTATCCAGCACCAGAATGGGAAATTTTCCTCTTCCAATCAAAAAATCTGGGAAGATGAAAAAAACTATGAAGATGTGGATGCTCTTTTCTTTGATGCAGACCAAGATGATGACATGGATCTTTTAGTGGTAAGTGGAGGAAACGAATATCCTGAAGGCTCGGACTATTATAGAAGCAGGTTATATATAAACACGGGAAATGGGGTCTTCAAACACGCAAGCGACTACAATTTGCCTACTGTAAGTGGGTCAATTGTGCGGGAAGCTGATTTTGACAATGATGGAGATTCAGATTTATTCATTGGTGGTAGACAAAAACCAGGTATGTACCCATACCCAACCAGCAGCTTTTTGTTGAGAAATGACAGCGAGCCGGGAGCAATTAAATTTACTGATGTAACCAATGATCTAATACCGGAACTCGATAAAATTGGCATGGTCACAGATGCCGCCTGGACGGACTTGGACGGAGATGGATTACCTGAATTAGTAATCTGCGGTGAGTGGATGAGTGTAAAGGTCTATAAGAATAATTCGACCAATTTCGAAAACATCAGCACCAATTCAGGCCTTGACCAATTTACCGGATGGTGGTATTCAATAACTTCCGGAGATTTTGATAATGACGGAGATAAGGATCTGATTGTGGGCAATCACGGTTTAAACAACAAGTACAAAACTTCAGAGGCTGAACCTTTTCAAATATATACCACAGATTTTGACAATAATGGCAGTTATGATATTGTGCTTGGCTATTACAATGAAGGTCAATTGTTTCCTTTAAGAGGAAGAGAGTGTACCTCCAACCAGATGCCTTTTGTAAAAAATAAATTTACCAGTTACGAAGCTTTTGGAAAAGCCACCTTGTATGATGTATATGGCTTAGAGAATCTATCAAATGCTTTAAGTTATCAGGTCAGTACTTTTGCCACAACTTATTTCGAAAACAAAGGTGATTTACAATTTGAAGCAAAGCCTTTGGAAAATATGGCCCAGATTTCATCAGTCAAGTGTTTTTTAACTGAGGACTTTGATGAAGACGGTAATCTTGATATAGTGCTGGCTGGGAATATGTATGAAACTGAGGTTGAAACCCCAAGAAATGATGCAAGTTATGGGCTGTTTCTAAGGGGGGATGGCATGGGCAATTTTAAGAGTGTTAGTCCTTCAAAATCAGGATTGTACGTAAAAGGAGATGTTAAGAAAAGTTCGTTTATAGACCTGGCCGATGGAAGCAGGTGCATTTTGTTCGCCATAAATGGGGATAAGCCAAAAGTGATAAGAGTCAACCGTGGGTCCTCACCAGACGCACAATTAGCAGGTCTCGTTTCTC
>CAZAWQ010000402.1:0-7626 GCA_964488585.1 uncultured Roseivirgaceae bacterium | reverse complement strand
GTGGAAATTTTTGAGCGATCCAACAAAGATCGTTACCTGTGTTCCTGGAGCTAAGCTGACTGAAAAAATAGATGATCAAAACTTCAAAGGTACAGTCACCATGAAGATTGGCCCGGTTGTAACCAGTTTTAATGGTCAAATAAAGTTGGTTAGGCTAGATGAGGCTACCTATACTATGGAAATTCATGGCAAAGGAGTGGACACCAAGGGTAAAGGTAGTGCGGATATGGTGCTAACTGGAAATCTTGTGGACAACGGAGATCAAACTACAGAAGTGACTAATAATATGGAATTAAGCATTACCGGAAAGTTGGCACAGTTTGGGTCGCGCATGATCGTAGATGTTTCAGACCATGTTTTTAAGCAATTTTTGTCCAACTTTAGAAATCAACTTCAGGCCACATCAGATAGCGCTATTAGTAACGAGGCTCCTGTGGTGGAAGAAGCGGAACCACTCAATGCCCTTTCTTTGTTTTTTGCTATGCTATGGAGTTCCATCCTAAAACTTTTTGGAAAGGAACCTAAAGATTCATGAATCTCGATTTATGCAGGTTATTAAGGACATAGAGGCCTTTGAGCGCGGATTTAAGGATCATAATTACGTAGTGGACCGTGAATTGGCCACTATTGTATATCTAATGTATAAGTTACAAAGACCGCTACTGGTTGAAGGTCCGGCGGGTGTAGGCAAAACGGAATTGGCCCAGGCCCTTGCCGATACCTTAAATTGCCAGCTTATCCGCTTACAATGCTATGAGGGACTAGATCTTAATGCATCGGTATATGAGTGGAACTATCAAAAACAGTTGTTAGCAATTAAAATCCAGGAACAAAGTGATAAAAGTGAAGAAGAGAAAGAGCGCCACATTTTTAGTAAAGATTTCCTTTTGGAACGGCCCTTATTGCAGTCAATATCACAGAATGAATCTCCTGTACTCTTAATAGATGAAATTGATCGCAGTGATGAGGAGTTCGAGGCGTATTTATTGGAGCTTTTATCAGTCTACCAAATAACTATCCCGGAACTGGGTACGGTAAAAGCCAGGCATATCCCTTTGGTGGTACTCACTTCCAATCGAACACGGGAACTCAGTGATGCGCTAAAAAGAAGATGCCTGTATTACTGGATAGATTACCCCACAGTGGAGAAGGAATTGGAAATAGTGCAACAAAAACTCCCTGAAATTAGTGAGCAACTACAACAACAAGTAGTAAAATTTGTACAATCCTTACGGAACATGCATTTGGAGAAAACACCAGGAGTGGCTGAGACCTTGGATTGGGCGGTGGGTCTGTTTACCATCGGCAAGAGCCATCTGGATCAGCAGGCCATAAAATCCACCATAGGATGTTTATTGAAATCTACTGATGATATCGACAAGTTGGTGCAGTCTGAACTGTTTTCGCAGCAACTTTCTTCCGAATCATGACTGTCCCGCTTAACAGTCTAATTGACCAGCATTTGATTGACTTCTCAAGATACCTCCGAAATGAGGGGCTGAATACAGGAGTCCAGGAAACATTGGATGCTTTACGGGCAGTTGAGTCAATTGGTGTACCGAGTGAGTCCAATCTAAAAATAATAACCAGGTGCTTATTCTGTAACTCAAAAGACGATATTGAACAATTCGACTATCTGTTCGATTCTTTTTGGAAAGGAGACTCCAGACGATTTCGCAGTAAACTCAAGGTATCACATCCACTGCGGAGTAAGGAACAGTCAATTTCATTGATCTGGATGGGGAATAATCATAATAATGGTAAGGAAACTACCAGAGAGAGCAAAGAGGTGACAGGGGCCAATGCAAGAGAGCGATTACAACGAACAGATTTTTCAAAAGTATCTGAGGTGGATGGAGAAGAATTGGAAGCTTTAGCTCAGAAACTATGGCAGGAAATGAATAAAAGATTATCGCGCCGGCTAAAGAATAGTAGTAAGCAAGGGCAGATCAATATCAGACGCACCATACGAAAGAATATAAGCTCAGGAGGCGATCCATGGAAATTAGCTTTTAAGCGACGTAAACGGCATAAACCACGGTTGGTGGTTTTTCTGGACGTTAGTGGTTCTATGGATAAATATAGCTTTTATCTGTTGCGATTTGTTTATGCCATACAGCAAAATTTTCAACAAGTGGAATCTTTTTTATTCAGCACAAGGTTGCATTATATAACAGATATTGTAAAAAGAGGAAAATTCTCCAAGAGACTGAAAGAGCTAACTGAAAGGGCAGAAGGATGGTCCAGTGGCACTACTATTGGAGCTTGTTTTCAGGAATTCAATAAGAAATATGCAAAACATTCACTGTCCCGGCAAAGTATAGTTTTAATTCTTAGCGATGGACTGGATACAGGGAACACCGAGGTTTTAAAGAAAGAACTTGCCAAAATATCTAAAAGAGCTAAAAAGTTGATTTGGTTGAATCCTCTGAAAGGAATGAAAGGCTTTCAACCCAAAGCTAAGGGCATGGCCTCGGCACTCCCCCTAGTGGATGTTTTTAGTTCTGCACACAACTTGGAGAGTCTTTTGGAATTGGAAAAACATTTACGATATGTTCAGTAAATATCTCAAACAATCTCAAAAACTGGTGGATGAAGGCCGACCATTCGTAGTTGCGGTGGTGGTAAACTATAAAGGCCCCATTTCAGGCAAACCTGGAGATCGTGCGATTGTTACCGATGATGGTGTGCTTTGGGGCTGGGTTGCAGGTGGATGTAGCCAGGCAATAATCGTGGAGGAAGCGCTCGATGCCCTGAAGTCAGGGACCCCAAGAATGATCCAAATTACCCCTGATCCTGAGAATTCCAAGGATAAAATTATGAAACGTAAAATGACCTGTCACAGTGGAGGCACCATGGATGTATATTTGGAGCCGGTGGTCCCAAGACCACAAATTGTAATTCTAGGGAGCTCCCCGGTAGCTCATACACTGGCGGAATTGAGTAGTACACTGGATTATCAGGTGGTGACGTCTGTTGAGGACCACCGCCAATCTAAAAACACTATGGTAGTAGTTACTACACAAGGAGATGGCGATGAACCAGCATTAGAGGAAGCATTGTCTATTAATCCAGCCTACCTGGGTTTTGTAGCCAGTAAGAAAAAAGCCAATGCCATAAAGCAAATTTTATCCAAGAGGGGCTTTTCAAGCCAACAGTTGAACAAAATTAAGGCGCCGGCCGGACTGGACATCAAAGCGCGTAAACCGGAAGAGATTGCATTGAGTATACTGGCGGAGATTGTAATGATTTTAAGGGAGAAAATTGCAAAAGACCCACTAGAAAAGAAACCTGAAACTGCCATTGATCCTATTTGTGGAATGAGTGTTAAAATAGACCATGCCAAACATGTATTTGAACACCAGGATACACTTTACTATTTCTGTTGTGAGGGGTGCAAGAGAACATTTGCCCGGGAACCAGAAAAATACCTTACTAAGAGTTAATGACTAAATTTCAAAGCTGAACCATGGTAGATATTCTGAATGATTTTGAATCATGGCTTAGCTCCGGAAAACCTTTTGCACTGGCAACAGTAATTAAAACCTGGCGTTCTGCACCCCGCTCGGAAGGTGCGGCCATGATGGTGTCCGCCAATGGGACTATGATCGGTTCCGTAAGCGGAGGTTGCGTGGAGTCCACGGTGATAAAGGAAGCACAGCAGTTATTGAAATCCGGCGGTTCCAAACGCTTGTCATTTGGTGTGAGCGACGAAGATGCCTGGTCCGTGGGACTTTCCTGTGGCGGGCAGATTGATGTTTGGCTGGAGGTGGTCTCGGATAACGCAGTTTGGAGAAAATTGATAGCCTTGATCCAGTCCAATGAGGGATGTGTATTGATTACAGGATTAGAACCAAAAGAGGGTCGAGCGATTTATACCTCCGACGGTATTGAAGGAGATCAGGGTTATGAAAATCTGCTAAATACCTGCCGGATTGCTTACTTTCAACATAAAACACAGGTTACTGATGGATATTTTATAAACGTCTTTCCATCCAAGTGCCGTCTGGTAATCATTGGTGCGGCGCATGTGTCACTGGACCTGATCTGGCTGGCTCATATGCACCACTTTGAGACCATTGTCGTCGACCCCCGGGGGATATTTACCAATGAGAACCGTTTCAATATTAAACCCGATCAAATGTTCAAGGAATGGCCGGCAGAGGTCTTGCCAACTTTGAAATTGGACGCTGATACCTATGTAGTAGTACTTACGCATGATCCCAAGATTGATGATCAGGCCTTGCAAATTGTACTCGGATCGGATGTGGCCTATGTGGGTGCGCTGGGTAGCAGGAAGACACATGCAAAACGGGCGGTCAGGCTTAAAGAAGCCGGTCTGTCAGAGGAACAAATTGATCGCATACATGGTCCAGTGGGAGTGAGTATTAATGCCAGGCAACCTGCTGAGATTGCCCTTAGTATTATGGCACAGATTATTGAAGTGAAGAATCAGTTTTTGTAAAAATTATGAATTAGAAAATATGAATTAGAATTGTGTTTCCACTTATTACGCCGCTAATTGAAAGCGTTTGAATTTAGTGGCACGAGGATTTTCAGAACGATTATTCCTAATTTCTAATTCTTAATTTTCAATTCTATTATATTTCCTCAAAACCTCTACCAACAAATCATGTGGGAGTGCATAGACTTTATTTCCATTGTTGCCTACCATGGTTTCAGCCGCTGCCATGGCGTTTATTATGGCTTCTTCAACAGACTGAACGGTGGCCTCGAACAAAGGTGTAATTCTGTCATTGGGTAAGGTAATCACCGTTTGGTTATCAGAACGATCAAAGGCGTTTTTATTGGCAGTTGAAAAGGCAATGAAGATATCCCCTGAACCATTGCTGCCCCTTCCGCCAACGATTCCTATGCCAAGGGGTACCCTTTGTGCGATTCTTTTTAGCTGATGAGGCAACAAAGGAGCATCTGTTGCCACTACTACAATGATTGATCCGTCACCTTCCTGTCGCCTGGACTGTGGGGGAGCTTTGAACTCGGTTTTCAGGGTATCTATTAATTCTTTACCGACAGGTACACCGGCAATGGTCAAATTCCGCCTGGCACCAAAATTGGATTGGACCAAAACTCCTACAATATAGTCCTGATCATGGATAGAAACTATCCTGGAAGCAGTGCCAATACCACCTTTAAACCCCAGGCACATCATGCCTGTACCTCCCCCTACATTGCCTTCCTGAACATTGTCACTAGAGGCATTCTCTATGGCTTCCAGAACATGTTCTTCCTTTACATGAAAACCATATATATCATTCAGGAATCCGTCGTATGTTTCTCCAACTACCGGATAGGTGTACCACCAGTTTTCATCTTTGTACCAGTTGGTATCTACAAACCATTTTAGCACTGCATCTCTGACCACGCCCACACTGTTGGTGTTGGTGATCATTATAGGTGTTTCCAGAAACCCGGATTCTGTCACCCAGGTGGTTCCGGTCATTTCGCCATTACCGTTCAAGCTATACCAGTTGGCATACACCGGGCTAAATTTATTTTGTTTTCCCCTGGGAAAGATGGCTGTGACACCGGTCCTTACCGGTCCCTTGCCAAGTACGTTTTTACCGTTTCCGGAAATAATGGTGCTGTGCCCCACTTCCACACCTTTCACATCGATAATGGCATTCAGTGGGCCGGGCGTTCCTTCAAAAGGTACACCCAGATCCCTGGCTCTGGGCTTTTGGGCATAGATAGATAGACCTAACAATACAATACAGGCAACAAGTATTAAATTTTTCAATTGAACATTTTTTGAACGTGATAACTTGGGTATTCCGAGGTAATATAAAGAAGTTTGGTACCGGTCCCACATCTGGTAGTCACAGATATGCTGGCAACGTGAAGATGCTTTACTTAACTTACCCTTTTTACCATATAAGCGCAAGTTGAAGGACAAAGATCTGCGAACTCCGATGTGCTTTTAATAGGATCCGGGGCCTGATTTCGATTGGTTAGTATGAACCCCTTTTTATTGAAATAGTTCTCCGATGTTTCTGTCAGTAAATGTAAAGTATTAACTCCGTTTTGAGAACAGTATTTCAATAGCGATCGGAACAGTTTATCGCCAATACCTTTTTTTCTAAATTCCTTTAAAACTGCAAAAGATCTAAGTAAACCCTCGGTGCCGTATTCTTCTAGGCCTATGCATCCAATAATGGTGTCCTCTCTGGTTGCCACCATAATCTTTACCTTATTCAGCACCAAGTCCGCTACTGTCAGTCCATTTTCCCTTAACAAGTTATAAATGTTGTTCAGGTCTTCCTGCCGGCCAAATCTGAACTCTGTGTTCATAGCCTATTTTCAATTTCTTGTAAAATTTTTAATAAAAGTCGATTAAATTCTCTGGGTTTTTCAATCATAGGATAATGTCCTGTATTATTGATCTCCAGCAGTTCAAATGGAACTGTAGTGGCTGCAAGTGCCGCGGTATCAGTTGGAGTGGCATTACTATTGATTAGGTAGAGTTTGCGGTTCAGTTTTGAGAGGTTTACCGCCTCCAATGGAGTATAATTAAAAAGCGCTTTTAAACTTTTTACAGCAATGATGGAATCAGATTTTGTGATATCCCTGATGACCCTGCCAATAACAGAAGCATCTGTAGCTGGATGGAACAATGCTCCTTCAGCATAAGCGGGATAGTTGATGTCGGTATCAAGGCTGGTTATTTTAGATAACGGTTCAATACCCCTTTGTTTATCAGTTTCCTGATTACTTCCACAAGAGGATAGCAATAACACTAAGGTGATGGATAGGGAACCAGTGAATAAGCCCATAAACTTGCCAAGTTTGTTTTTTCCAGTTAACATATTAAAAATCAGGATACTTATCATTAATATATTTTGACACTTCATCCCACGTTAATGTGGTACATTGTTTTCTCCCCGGGAAATTTTTAGCGATGGCCAATGCTCTGTATATTTCAGGTTGTCCCTCCATATCATGCTCCAGGTTCTTAAGATATGATTCAATAAATTGTTTACTTTCTTGCACTGTTTTTCCCCGTAAGCCCTCAATCAGCAATGAGGTAGCGGCCTTTGAAAGTGCACACCCATACCCATAATAACTGGCTTTTTTGATGGTTTGATCATCAAGGTCCAAATAAAGTTTGAATTGATCTCCGCAAACCGGATTATAGGCTTCTAGTACGATTTGAGCATTTTCCCGTTTTTCAAAGCCAATGGGGTTTTTCTGACGTTCCAGGATCAACCTACTATAAAGCTGTTTCAGGGCACTTTTCATGACATAATCTTTTTTACCGAGCCTAGTGCACTGACCAAATGATCCACTTCATGGTGGCTATTATAAATGGAAAAGGAAACCCTGACCGTACTGTTGATGCCCAGGGCATGCATCAGTGGTTGCGAACAATGGTGTCCCGCACGAACCGCAATCCCTGCTTCACCCAAAATAGTTGCGATATCATGGGGGTGTATTTCATCCAACAAGAAGGAAAGAATGTTACTGGTTCCTGTTGCTGGCCCTATTATTTGTATACCCTGAAGCGATGATAGTTGGTCTTTGGCATATTGCAGGGTGCTTTGACTGTGTTCTTTTATTTGCCCCAATCCGGTCTCGGCAATGAAATCCAGGGCAGTGCCCAAAGCA
>CAZAWQ010000401.1:0-13503 GCA_964488585.1 uncultured Roseivirgaceae bacterium | reverse complement strand
GTACCAGTATCAGGGATGACTATGAGCATCTGAGGGTTGTAGGAGCTATGGCCAGGGAAATGTTACGCTCGGCCGCAGCTAAAAAATGGGGCGTGGAGCATGGGGCATAGAGTGTGGGGCATGGGGCATAGAGCATAGAGTGTGGGGCATGGGGCATAGAGTGTGGGGCATGGAGCATGGGGCATAGAGCATAGAGTGTGGGGCATGGAGCGTGGGGCTGGGACATTAACCTACGAATAGTATTTAAACGAAGAACTAATGGAATGTGTGGTTCTGGAAATATATGCTGACTCAAATGCGGTGCTGTTGCATGCTGGAAACGTAGGAGAACACCTGCAACAATTGGTCGAACTTGCCGACTTTTCTATTGAATTATACGGAAACCCCAGTGAAGAGCTGCTAGAAGCTATCCAGGGTATGGATATTACGGTATATCCATTGGCTTGCAGGTTTATAAGGTTCAGAAGAGCTCTACTTCACACCTTGCAGTTTTGACAACTGCCAATAATCGTACTTTTGAAGCTTTTGTGACGCTCAACTTTACATCAATCAACTCAAGTGCTGGTTTTACCTTGGTTGGGCTTTGATGTTCAATTCTAAAATCTACCAGTGCACCGGCCCGGGGTGCCGAACTTGCCGGATGAGGCGTTTCTCCCCAGCTGATCAGGAATGGTATTGCGCCATCTAAAGGCAAGATCCAGGGATCGGTCAATTTCCAGGAAAGCAGGGCTCCATCGGGTTTTTCGCGACTGCCTGATTGAACTACACCTAAGTTGAGGCCGCCAGCTTTGGCCTTTTCAACCACCGTCTCAATTCCGTCGGTACGAATGACCCATCGGGTTAACCTTGGTTCCTGACCATAATAATCCTGAAAAAGAAGGCCCTGCTTAGGGGATTTCAATGAAGGATCTGGTGCAATTACTTCAAGATAAGTGGTTGGCCCCAGCGATAGTATTGCATTGTGCGTACCAAAATCCGGATGTTGACCTCCCGGCTCTGGCCGAACTCCAAGAAGGTACTCTATTTTATCCATACCAGCTTCTAGATTGGATGCGGTGTATACCAGATGATCGATATTGTTTGGGAATAAAGGAGCAAATGATTTCATTTTACAGCCGGTTAGTCATCAGCATTTGGTGGAATTATTAATTTAAAAAGCGCATCCAAACCCTGACCCGATTGGCGGCCCAGTCTTTTCATCTCAATAAAAATTGAAGATCCCTTGATACTTTTGCATGCTTTTGGTGAAAACATCAACATCCTGTATGCGGCTTACCGGATCTAACTAAAAAGACCCGGACTGGGGTTTTCAAATTCCAACAGCCATTGTTTCCTTGCTACCCCTCCTGCATACCCTGTTAAATTTCCGTCTTTGCCAATCACACGATGACAGGGAATGATAATGGCGATTCTATTTTTTCCATTAGCTGAAGCCACCGCTCGTACCGATTGCGGCTTATTAATCGAAATCGCTTGTTGAGAGTAGGTGCGGGTTTCTCCATAAGGTATATCCTGTAAGGCAACCCAAACACTATTTTGAAATTCAGTTCCCGTGACTTGTAGTTTAAGCTTAAATTCTTTCCTCCGGCCCTGAAAATAATCCGCTATTTGCTCTTGTAGTTGGTCTAAATGAGCATTTGATCCAGGCAAAAGTACAGCGCTCAGCGTATGACACAACTTCTTAATATAGGTTTCCAACCCTGATCGGTCCGAGAATTCTAATAAGCATACACCCTGATTTGTGGCACAGGCTAACATCGGTCCTAAAGGCGTGGTAATTCTAACCATATTCATTACCGCCTGATTTGTGGCTTTTGAAGGGGAAGTAGCGAATATCTTTTGGAATCCGTCCGAAAATCCACTTAAGGAGTCGAACCCGTTGTCAAATGCGGTATGGGTAACAGACTTTCCCGAGTTTAAGTGATTGTAAGCGGTATTGAGGCGAATCTTTCTTTTGTAGGAATGAAATGTCATTCCATAATGCTTTTTAAACCATCTTCTTATAGTACTGGGTTCCAAACCTTTATTTCTTATATCTTCGTCTTTAAGTTTATAATTGGGGTTTTTCTCAAGCTGTCTCAACAACTGTTTGAATTCAACCGGTACTTCACCGGAATTTTCCATAGGTCGGCAAACCTTACAAGGCCTGTAGCCATGGTCAATGGCTTCCCTGGGAGAACTGTAGAACTCCACATTTTCCTTCTTAGGTTTGCGGGCGGTACATACCGGGCGACAAAATATACCGGTGGTTTTAACGGCAGTTATGAACAGTCCTTCGTAGAGGGTGTTCTTTTCTACAATAGCCTGGTATTTTTCTTCAAAAGATAGTGTCATGCCCTTCAGTTTCTAACAATTAGGCAATTTTAACAAACAATAAAGGCATCTGCCACCGAAAAGTTAACAACCAATTATTCAATCTAAGATCTAAGACCTCAAATCTCAGACCTTATAATGCTACTCTACTAAGTCAAATGACTTCCTCATAGATTGATAAGTGGCCATTAGGGCTTCGTCATCTTCCATATCCCGAAGAGGTTGATTGAATGGCTCTGCCCGGACCGGGCCATCGTATCCAATAGAAATCAGGGCTGAAAGAAAAGCTTTAAGATCAATCATACCAGTGGCAGAAGGTAGTTCACGCCTGCCGTCTATCTGTTCATCAACAGGAATCCCGGCCCCTGCATCATTCAAATCAACAGCCACAATGTCTGCATTAGACAAAGTAAGCAAATCCTCTTTGGATTCACCAGCACAATACCAGTGGAAGCTGTCCAAAACAAAGCCTACATTAGGGCGATCAATCTCAGCTATTAGTTCCTTGGTTTCTGCCATGGTTCGTATGAACGAATATTTGCCAACTGCCTGCAGGGTCCTGGGACCTACATACTCCAAACCCAGGCGCACTCCATAGTCGTTTAGTATTGTAGCAACATCACGAAGTCTGGCTACGTGCTGCTTAAAATTCTGAAGATAAGTCAGACTGTGATCAAAGGAAAGTATCCAGGTATTCATTCTATTTGCTCCCGCCTTTTCCATGGCCCTGGCGTAATCAGGCAACGGCTTCAACCCTTCCTTGAATGTGCTACCATCCTTGCGGAAATCTACTGGTAGTCCGGCAGATCCCCATTGGATATTCTTAAACTTCATGTCATTAAGAAAGGCCTTGATTTCGTCAGTTGACATATCAGACAAACTGGAGGCATAAACACTAATCGCCTCAAATCCATGTTTTACAGCCATGTTGAACAATTCATGCTGACTAGCCTCCACACCGATATTTCCAGTATTCAAGCATAGAGTGAACATTCTGTTCTCCGATAAGCTATCCAGTGCACACAGATTTGTTGGTAAAACGCTTATAGATGTAAACGCTGCAGCAGTTTGAATGAATCGTCTTCGTGATATCATTGGCAATTAATGGGTTTCTGGTAAATGTATAAAAAATTTGTTGGTTTCAACTAAATGTCATTCTGATCAGTTAATTGAATTAAAAATTAATATTAAAATGCTTGGCAAGCAACTCCATCTCCATTTCAGCATTTACAATGGGGCGTGTACTTATTTGATCATATACTCGGGTTGTAAAGGAGTCATTCAATAGTGATTTCCTTCCTTCCGGAGTCGCAATAGTACAGATTTTGTCCTTTACGAAGTGTGATTCAACATCGACCTGTTTCCAGCTACATTGAGCCTGAAAACTCTCGATAACTTGTGGACTGGTGGAAAAATTATACAAAGGTTTGAGATCGTCAGTTTCTCTTCCGTATAAGAGTTGATAGTTTGCTGGCTCCACCTTTTTGAACTTATAAAAACCTGCCTGGTCCTTTTGAATAACATCCATTTGCATTGACAATGGTCTTATAAAAGAACTTCCTCCAAATCCCACGTCGACCAGCCAAGAATCCTTGGTTTCTACTAGAAGGGTCATATGATCAAACTCCGACCCAAGTACACCTTTGTCATCAAAAACCCTTCCAGACAACAGTGTTACCGAATATCCAAGTGAAGTAAGCAGAGCAGCAAACAGATAGTTTAATTCATAACAAAAACCGCCACGATTGTTATCTATGATCTTTTGTTTGATATAATTCAAATCCAGTGAAAGGGCTATTCCACGTTGGATGTCCAAATTTTCAAAAGGAACTGAATACATGTGTGCTTGATGTAAGCCAGCAAGGTTTTTCTGATTTGGATTGATAGGCCCATGGTAACCAATGCGTTCCAGGTAAGCCTTCACCCACATTTTCATCATTGACCATTCCGGTAACCCGGACCCTTAACAAACCTGCCGGGTGTTGCACCGGTGTGTGTACCATTTTGAATCACCTGTTGGCCATTAACCCACACGTGAATAATCCCTTCAGCGTATTGATGCGGTTCTTCAAAAGTTGCAAGGTCCTTGACGCCTGCTGGGTCAAACACCACAATATCAGCGAAGTATCCTGGTTGTAGCTTTCCTCTATATTTCAATTTAAGGTTTTCAGCGGGTAAGGAAGTTAATTTTCTAATTCCTTCCTCCAATGATATTACTCCTTCATCCCTGGCATATTTTCCAATAACCCGGACAAAGGAACCATAAGCCCGGGGATGGGTACTTTGTTTTAGAAATACCCCTTCATTGGTAAAGCTACCCGCATCCGAACAGAAACTCACCCAGGGAACCGCCACTTTCTTTGCGATGTTTTCTTCTGACATTGAAAAATATACTACCTGAATGCGGCTGTCATCTTCCACTATCAGATCGACCATGGTTTCAGCAGGGGTTTTTCCCATCTCTACTGCCACTTCATCCAGTCTTTTACCAATATGCTTTCTAAGGTTTACATTCTTGAAACCCACCAACAGAATACGATCCGGGCTGTGTCCGAATTTAATTTCAGAGAGAATGCGCTTCCTTAAGGAAGGATCTTTTAATCGATCAATAGCAGCTTGCACTCCATCTTCCCTAACCCAAACCGGCAGCATTACATGTAAACCGGTAGAGCTCGCGGGGTAAGTATAGATATCGGCAGTAACGGGTAACCCTGCCTCCCTGGCACTGTCTACCTTCTCTATCGCCTGGTCTAACAAATGCCAGTTATCCACACCGCCGGCTTTTAGGTGATATATTTCTGAAGTAATATTTGCTTGCTTGCAAATAGTAATCAACTCGTCAATGGCCTGGAGAAGCTCCGATCCTTCATTTCTGATATGACTAATGTACATGCCTCCGTAGTCAGCTACTACCTTGCTTAATGCAATTAACTCGTCCGTATCGGCAGAACCGCTGGGTGCATACAACAAAGAAGAACTTACTCCAACAGCTCCCTCTTCCATGGCTTGGCGTACCAGGTCTTGCATTTCCTCAATCTCCTCCAAAGTAGCTTTCCGGTTATCATAGCCAATCACATATTGTCTCAGGGTTCCATTTCCCACAAAAGAGGCCACGTTGGTAGAAACACCTTTTTCTTCCAGGTACTCGAGGTACTCTCCTAAAGTGGTCCACGGGATGTCATACTTAATGTCTGTTTGACCTTCTAACCGCTCCTTTCTCATCTCTTCGGTCATCGGTCCCATAGAGCTGCCTTCCCCCAAAACTTCCAGGGTCACGCCCTGACGAATATCACCCTGAGAACGACCGTCTTCTAATAAACTGACGTTGGCCCAACTTAACATATTGATGAATCCCGGGGCCACAGCAAGTCCTTCTGCATCAACCTCAACTCTTCCTTTTACCTTGGCCAAGTTACCCATAGCAGCCACTGTATCCCCAGATATAGCAACGTCCCCTTTGAATGGTGTATCACCGGTTCCATCATATATGATCCCATTGCGTATTATGAGATCATATTGTATCGGACTCGAACATGCTGATAAGATTAAAAAGGTGACGAGCAGAATTTTCAATTTTAAATGTAGTTTTAATTAATGTTTTGGGTGTGAGAAAGATACGAATTATTGGAGCAGGGGGCAAGGAGCAGTGAGCAGGGAGCATGGCGTAGGGAGCTAGGGGCGAGGGGCGCATGGAGCAAGGGGCGAGGGGCGCTTAGCTCATTTGAAAAGTGATTTTTTGAATTTAGTGATTCGCCTTTGATAAATAATCTAGATCCTCAATTAACAATTGGAATAATTCTTTATCAACCAATCCTTCATCATATAGGTTTATAATAATGTTTGCCTCAAACGCTGATCGATGTGCAATATTCAAGAAATGGGCAAAATCTCTCTTTGATGATGAACCGGATCCTTCTGCAATATTATTGGAAATGCTTAGTATGGCACTTCTCAATTGTTCAGCGAATCGAAAGTAGTAATTATTCTGCAGGTCATTTACAATCTTGTAAAGTTTCCTAAAATATCTACTAGTCTCTTATATAATCTAATTTCGTCCAAAGTCTGCACTACGTTAGACGGTAGGCGCTAGGTGCCATACGCCAGGCTGTCCACATAATTTCTTGCATATTCTCCTTAACTTAATTTACTTGTGCTTTTTCACACAGAACTCAATAGACCATGAAAAAATACAACGTTGGAATAGTCGGCTATGGTTGGGTAGCTACCGCTCATATTGATGCCATCAACAACTCGGATGCTGGGCAGGTAACTGCCATTTATTCCTCACGTGAGTTGGATGACCAGGCACTTAGTACTCAATGGGGCACTCCTGTTAAGAGCTACACTAATCTTGATGATATGCTGAAAGACCCAAGTTTAGACATTGTCTCCATTTGTAGCTATCCAAATCAACATAAAGAACAGGCTATAAAAGCGGCCAAGGCTGGTAAACACCTGATCATTGAAAAACCGCTGGCCTTGTCATGGAAAGACTGTTTGGAAATCGAGAATGCCGTGAAACAAGCGGAGGTTAAAACCTGTGTTTGCTTCGAGTGTCGGTTCTCCAACCAGTTCAAGGTTACCAAAAGCCTTATTGATCAGGGATTATTAGGTGATCTGCATTATGGTGAGATTGATTACTTTCATGGTATCGGTCCATGGTATGGACAATTTCGTTGGAATGTAAAAAAAGACCCGGGAGGAAGTTCCCTTCTTTCAGCTGGATGTCATGCTCTGGATGCACTACTGTTATGTATGAATGATGAGGTGGTAGAGGTTACCAGTTATGCAACAAAATCAAGCAGCGAAATTTTCAACCCCTATGAGTATAATACTACCAGTGTCACCATATTGAAGTTTAAAAATGGTGCTATCGGAAAATGTTCATCAAGTATAGACTGCTTGCAACCCTATTATCTCCACACTCACTTATTTGGAAGTGAAGGAAGTCTGTTGGACAATAAGTTCCATTCAATGAAATTGGGAACAGACAAAAATACCTGGTCCAATCTGGCATTGAAACTGCTTGACTCCGGAGACGTTTCGGACCACCCTTACCTGGATCAATTTAATGCCTTCTTTGAATCGATCTCTCAAGATATTGAAATGCCACTCACCAGTTTGAGTCAGGCCATTAAAACATTTAAGGTGGTGTTTGCGGCGGATAAATCCGCGGCGGAAGGCCGGCCGGTGCAGGTTGGTTAGTTATAGATTGAGGGACTGAGGGACTGAGGGACTGAGATTGAAGGATTGAAGGAATGAAGGATGGAAGTACTGATGGAATGACTACCAAGAAAATACCATGACTAGAAAGAAAAGCATACTGGCGCCGGAATGGTGGGATTATACCACTCTTGATGATACAATACTCAATGAAGCAGCGGGTTTAACTGCTGAGGACCTTTTCGGATTGTCCCGCCCTGGATTTAAGGTGGTATTTTATGATACTTTGGAGGACTTCTATTTGTCAGAGGCCCTGGAATATGTTCATGCCTGGAAACAGGCTACTGCTGACCAGCCGGCAGGGATTTGTGGCCCCATTGGTCCCACTGAGCAACTGCCTTTAGTGGCCCGTCTGGTAAATGAGTTAGCATTGGATCTATCGAATGCTCATTTCTGGGGTATGGATGAATGGGTCGTAAATGGCAAAGAAGTAGATGATGATCATCCCCTGTCCTTTAAGAAAGCAGATATGGATCTATGCTTTGATCGCATTAAACCTGCACTTAGCATGCCAGAATTCAACCTGCATTTTCCAAAAGCCGACCCAACCGACTACATCGGTAGCTGGAATGGTGTTCGATGCGTGGTCATGCAGGGAGGTCAGGGTGAAATCAAACATTGGGCATTCAATGATCCACTTAAACGGAGTGGGTCATATGAGAATGAACCACCGTCACCCGAGGAGTATGGCCAACTAAACACCCGGGTAGTAGACTTACATCCAGCCACTATTGCTCAAAATGCACGAACCTCAGGAGGTGGTGTAGTAACAGGCGTTCCCACTCAAGCTGTTACCGTAGGGCCCCTCCAAACCTGGCAGGCTGAAAAGGTTTCCATCTGGCATGCAGGAATGCATGATAATCCATTTGGGATGCGCCTTTCCGCCCTTATGATCAGTAAAGGTATTGTTGATAGTTCAGTACCTATGTCGTTGCTTGCGAATCACTCCAATGTGCAATTCAATTACTACCGCCCCGCCATCAGCAGCTGTGCGGTGGAGATGCATTAATCATCTGATATACCGCTGTCTAACACAACCTGTGTAAATTCTTCAAGCTCCCGATAAATCATATTGTCTTGTGGAAACCCGTGACCCAGATGTTGTCTGAATCCTTCTGCGTAGGCTACACCAGATTTCTTTCCGGTTTCTTCTGCCTGTCGTCTCATAGATATTAAATATTCGTCCATACCGTGATGTTCTCTTAACCAATCCCTTTGACTTTTGTGACAAGCCAGCATATCCGATTTTAAATCCATTACATTGATAATATCAACCACTGTTGAGGGTTCTATTTTTTGGCCGTATATGTCCTTTCCCTCAATAGGATCTAGATAATAAAGATGAGGTATGTAGTCTAGTACCGGGCTACCGGGTGTGTCAATATTTACCATACCTGCAACAAAACAGGCAGTTCGAACCAGTTTGCTAGTAATCTCATGATCTACCAGATAGCATGCTGGGCTCATAGTTATAACTAAATTCGGTCGGGTTTTTCGAACGTGGGCCAGTACGCTTATTATTGAGGCTCGGTCATAAGTGATAAACATGTCCTCAAAATCCAGACATTCATATTTCGCTCCAATGATTTTTGCCGAATTAGCAGCCTCCCTTTTCCGGACTGCACTTATCTCCTGTTTGTTCAACTCCTTAGATCCACAATCACCTGCAGTCATAGTGGTTATATGCACCTCCCAATCTTTTTGGCGCAATAATGCCAACGTACCTGCGCATAAAAATTCTGCATCATCCGGATGAGAAACCAGTGCCAGTACTCTTTTTGTCATGGTAATTATGTAGTATGAATAGTGTAATAATTGGAATTATGAATTCCTGCTATACATATAGCGGCTTATCCAGATGATCACAGAAAATGGCTATATTTCAATACTGGGTTGGTGCTAACATCCGATTCATCATTGCTAATTTCTAATTATTTCTAATTCCTATTTGAAAGAAATTCCTCAATTTCTGCCCTGTTCGGTATCGAAGGCTGGGCGCCCAGACGGGTGACTGAAATAGCCGCCGCGGCGCTGGCAAATCTAATCGCCTCTAACGGCGGTATTCCTTCTACCAAAGCGGTTGCCAGAGTCCCGCAATAGACGTCACCTGCCCCCGTGGTATCTAATGCTTTAACTTTAAATGCCGGTATAATTTGCTTTAGATCATCTTTGACCAGGTACGAACCATTCTCTCCCAAACTAATGATAACCCCGCCGTCAGTGAAAGTGGCTAATTCCTCAGCCGCCTGCTGGGCTTGCTCAGTACCTTTCACAGGACGTCCCACCAATGCCCCGGCTTCAGATTCGTTAACTACCAAAATTGCCAGATGTTTTAAGTATTCCTTTTCCAATGGTTGGGCCGGAGCCAAATTCAAAAGCACTTTCTTTTCCTCTTCAAATGCCCACTTCAAAATATATCGCAACATATCCGGGTGCAGTTCCCCCTGTAACAAGATTACCCGCGCTTCTTTTAAGGCAGGTTGCGCTTTGGTGATATGGCGTTGGTTTAACCGATAATTAGCACCCGGTGCCACAGAAATACAATTCTCTCCATCCTCATCCACCATAATCATGGCTGTTCCTGTAGATACAGAAGGGTCCTGGAATACATTTAAGGTATCGATGTTGTCCTCATCAAAGCGTTCCATGAAGGCTTCAGCAAATCTATCTGATCCCAGGCAACTTATAAATATAACGTCTCCTCCTGCCCTGGCTGCTGCTACTGCCTGATTGGCTCCTTTCCCCCCGAATGTTTGGGTAAATACACCACCAGCTACTGTTTCTCCCGGTTGGGGGAAATGGGGAACCTGCATAATCAGGTCTATATTTGCGCTACCAACAACGGCTATTCTTTGACTCATATTATCTTGCAAAAATTATCAGGATTAAACCCAGTAAAAAACTCACAAACATAGCAAATATAAGTTTGTTTGTGCCCTCCGGAGCACCTTTAAATTCCTTCCAAATAAATACCCCCCAAAGAGCAGCCACCAAGGTTGCACCTTGAGACAAACCGTATGAAATAGCGGGTCCTGCTACATCTGAGGACAGAATGCTTAAAAACATACCCATACACCAAATAGCGCCTCCCAAAACCCCCACCAGGTGTAGTTTGAGATTTCCTTTGGTAAAATAATCACCATAGGTTACAGGGTTACCATAAAAAGGTTTATACATAAAGATGGTGTTCCAAAGAAAATTACTTAAATACACTCCCAATGAAAAAATAAAAACTGCGCTGTACGGTGTTAATTTTTCACTTTCAGGGTTTGCAAAATCACCTACCAAGGAATCTGCCACGAAACGGTAGAAGAAACTCATAATTATACCGGCCACAATGGAAATGGTAATCCCTTTTTTAGAAGAAGCTTGTCCATCTTTACTCATGCTACGGTATGCCAAAGCATTGATAATTATTGCCAGAGTAATCAATGCTACACCACTGAAAAGTAACACCGGATTACCGGTAGCCTCTCCAAGGTAGTTGATCAACACGCCCAGGACTAAGGCCAGGCCGATAGCAATGGGAAATGCAATGGCCATACCGGCCAGATCAATGGCCGCTACTACCAACAGATTGGCGATGTTAAAGATAATTCCTCCCAAAAAGGACGAGCCTATAAAAATCCAGGATGCCTGCCGCAAGTCTTCTACGAATCCCCTACCCTCAACCCCGGTGCTGCCCAATGAAAGTCCCAGGATCAAACTTAGAATAACCAGCCCAAGTACATAGTCCCAGTAAAACAATTGAAAAGCCCAGCTTTTGGAAGCCAGTTTTTGAGTGTTGGCCCATGAACCCCAACAAAGCATGGAAATCACTAATAGCAGGATGGCGATGGAGTAAGAGGAAACAATTATCATGCTTGGTGTGTGAATAGCAAGGGTGTAGATATAAAATTAATGTGTGGAATATAAGGAACTTTGATCAAGTAATCATACCTACAAGTGTCATTTTTAAATCACTTCAAGATACCTGTATCCAGAGCTATGAATTCTACACAATACCATGTAAATTGTACTTTCCATTTACCAATATAACATTCAATCTATGGCAACTTACAATTTGAAAATCAACGGCAAACGAAAAGAAGTTGAAGCCGATGCAGATACCCCGTTGTTGTGGGTATTGAGAGATCATCTAAGTTTGGTGGGTACCAAATTTGGTTGCGGAATCGCACAATGCGGAGCGTGCACCGTACATGTGGATGGAGTGGCTGTGAGATCCTGTTCACTGCCTGTTTCCAGAATTGAAGATAAATCGGTAGTCACCATTGAAGGATTGTCTAAGAGTGGTGATCATCCAGTACAAAAAGCGTGGATCGAGCACGATGTGCCACAATGCGGATATTGTCAGGGCGGGCAAATCATGAGCGCGGCTGCCCTGTTGAATCAAAATCCCAACCCCAGTGATCAGGAGATTGATTCAGCCATGAATGGCAACATCTGTCGATGTGGAACCTACGTCAGAATCAAAGCAGCAATAAAAACTGCAGCCGCTAATCAAGAATAGTTTTCCAAAACTCAACAAGACAACATCATGACATTAATAAAAACATCATATGACCGAAGATCTTTTATAAAGGTCTCCACCCTGTCCAGCGGCGGTATGCTATTGGGATTTAGCTGGCTGGCTTCCTGTAAACCAGACCAAGTAGCAAGCTTGCCCAAAGAATGGTTTGATATCAACGGCTTTTTAAAGATTGCGGATAACGGTCTGGTGACTATCATGTCGCCAAACCCTGAAATTGGACAGAATGTTAAAACTTCCATGCCCATGATCGTTGCTGAAGAGTTAGACGTCAGCTGGGACCAAGTAACCGTAGAACAAGCTGGGTTTGATCTCAAAAAATATACCCGTCAACTTGCCGGGGGCAGTCAATCTATACGACAAGGCTGGGAAAGCCTCCGGATGGCTGGAGCTACCGCCAGAAGAATGCTTATTGAAGCTGCTGCCAAACAATGGAATGTTCCAGTTGGGGAATTAACTACCTCAGAAGGAGTAATCAAACATGGAGACCAGGAAATTAGCTACGGAGAAATTGCTGGGGCGGCAGCTAAAATTCCAGTACCTGAAGAAGTCGAATTAAAAGACCCAAAGGATTTTAAGATCATTGGAACACCCAGAAAAAATGTAGATGGTCTAAAAATTATCACCGGCGAACCAATGTTCGGACTGGATACCAAACGTGATGGTATGTTAATCGCTATGATCGAACATCCACCGGCGTTTGGCATGAAATTGAAATCACTAGATGCAGCGGAGGCTGAGGCCATGCCGGGAATTCATCAGGTTATAACTATCACTACCATACCAGAAGGAAAAGAAAAACAGTGGTCTGACACCAATGCCTTCAATGAGCTGGTGGTGGTGGTAGGAGCTACTACCTGGCAAGTAATGAAAGCGAAAAAGGCCCTGAAAGTAAGTTGGGAAAAAGAAACATCGCCTGAAAGTACAGCGGATCATATCAAAGGAATGTTCGATCTATTAGGCAAAAAGCAGAAAGAGCCGGCTAGACATGATGGCGACCCAAAAAAGGCCTTTAAAAATGCGGAGAAAGTAATTGAACGGATATATGGGGCCCCTTTCTTAGCTCACAATACTCTGGAACCTATGAATTTCTTCGCAGATGTAAAAGAAGACCACGCCGAATTAATTGGGCCGATACAAACTCCGGAGTTCATGAGTAAGACCGCATCCGCAGTATTAGGCTTACCTGAGGAAAAGATTTCCATTATGATGACTCGTATGGGCGGTGGATTTGGACGCCGGTTATACGGGCACTTTGGAATTGAAGCAGCAGTAATATCTCAAAAAGTCAAGGCCCCGATCAAATTGGTGTACACGCGTGAGGATGATATGACTCAAGGCACTTATCGTCCCACTTACAAGGTCACTTACCGAGCGGCACTGGATAAGAACAACAATCTTATTGGTTTTCAAGTACGGGGCGCTGGAGTACACGGCAG
>CAZAWQ010000400.1:0-3911 GCA_964488585.1 uncultured Roseivirgaceae bacterium | reverse complement strand
ATTTTTCATAATGTTTTTACCATTAGGTATTTAAAAAGTGTACTATTTTTTTAGCAATTGAGGCATCTATTAAATCAGACCCAAGGCCTACCCCCACAGCGCCTGCTTGTAACCACGCTCCTATGTTATCCAGTCTACCCCCCGGCGCTTAGAACGTTAGTTTCAGCCCCCGCAAAACCCATATCCAATTTCTTGGTATTCAACAGTCTGCCCACATCAAATGGGGACAATCGAAGTACAGTTCCCTGAAAGCCGCGATTTGTTGATTGTTAAGCACGTTGCTGTATTTTATTGGAAATTATGATAATATTAAAAAAACACAAAATATTTGAGTGGACATTAACCAGTAAATTTCAGATATTACCTTTTCCCTATCAACGCTACTATTCCTTTTACACAAACATGAAGGATACTGCCGTCTTCGCTATTGACATTGGAGGTACCAAGATTTCTGGTGCCATTTTCAATTCATCCGGGCAAATACTGAGTCGGAAAAACGCTTTAATTAACCAATTGGAAGGACAAAAGGTAGGTGAGCTTGTTATAAAAGTCATTGACCAACTTCTAACAGTATCAGATAACTTATCCCTAAAAGTAAAGGCAGTAGGTGTAGCGATTCCTGGGATTTTCGATGCGCAAGAAGGTACAGTATGGGCTCCCAATATTCCGGGATGGGAAAGTTATACTTTGCATGATCAAATTCGCAGGCATCTTTCTGAAAAGATTGTTATTAAAATTGATAATGATCGGGCCTGCTATATTCTTGGGGAAACTTGGAAAGGTGCGGCTGTTGGATGTGAACACGCCATCTTTCTTGCGGTTGGTACCGGAATTGGCGCAGGTATCTTAGTCAACGGCTCAGTTTTGAGAGGTAAAAACGACATTGCAGGAGCCATTGGTTGGATGGCTCTTACCGATAAATTAATTCCACCATATTCGATTCATGGTTGTTTCGAGCATCATGCTTCCGGAAACGGAATTGCAGCCATAGCCCAACAGAATTATGATCGAATCGGTACCGATACAGGCAATATTACCTCTGAGCAAGTATTTGAGGCCTTTGGAGAAAATGACCCAGTGGCGGTTAAAACGGTACAAAGTGCCATTGAGTTCTGGGGCAAGGCAGTGGCAAATTTGGTCAGTTTATTCAATCCGGAAAAGATTATTTTTGGCGGCGGAGTTTTCGGGCCTGCTTCAAAATTTATTAATGATATTCAACATCAAGCTGCAAAATGGGCGCAACCAATAAGTATGAAACAAGTCCAACTGGTGATATCAGAGCTGGGTAGTGAAGCCGGGTTATACGGTGCCGGGTACTTAGTTAAAGATTACCTGCATAAAGAGAATGAATAATCAATTTAGCTTTACCCGGGTTTTTTCTGCAGCTTGCATAGGCATGTTGTTATTTGGGGTAGTTATTATAACCCTGGGCTCCATCCTTCCATCGCTAATCACCAAATTCCAACTTGACGAGATAAAAGCTGGCACTTTGACCTCACTGCTACCATTAGGGATAGTGGGTGGGTCTTTGCTTTTTGGTCCCATTGTTGATCGTCACTCCTACAAATATCTTCTAATAATCTGTGCCTTAGTGATCATGGTAGGTATCGAGGGTATCGCTCTTACGGAGAATATCCATATACTGCAGTTGTCAATCATCATGATTGGACTGGGTGGAGGCGCCATCAATGGTGGCACCAATGCATTAGTATCTGACATCAGTAGCAACAGCTCACGTGGCAGAAGTGCAAACCTTAGCCTGTTAGGGGTATTCTTTGGAATAGGCGCCCTGGGTATGCCATTTCTTCTGGGACTGCTGTCAGAACAGTACACCAACTATCATATACTGGGAGTAATCGGACTAATATTGATTCTTCCGATTTTATATTTCGCTTTCACTAAATTCCCGGAACCCAAACAAACACAAAGTGTTCCACTCAAAAATATTCGCAGTTTGTTAAAAGATGTCAATTTGCTTTTTCTAGGCCTGATCCTTTTTTTTCAAAGTGGAGTGGAAGGGATCATTAACAACTGGTCAACTCTTTACCTCCAAACTGAAAGTAGCTTTATCCAGGACCACGCACTTTATGCTTTGAGCCTGTTCGTCCTGAGTCTCACCCTGACCAGGGTAGCATTAATATTTTTATTAAATCGTATCAGACCATACAGAATCCTCATCGCCTCCATATTTTTAGTCAATTTGGGGGTGTTTTGTTTTATGGCCCCCGGCCTGATTTATAGGGAAGTAATTGGATTAGTACTTTTGGGTTCAGGACTGGCTGCCGGGTTCCCCATAGTTCTTGGTTATGTAGGGACCCTGTATCCCCAGTTTTCTGGTATTGCTTTCAGTATAGTTTTAGTAATAGCTCTATCTGGCAATATTCTGCTGAACTTTTTTATGGGACTAATTTCCGAAACCCATGGTGTAGGCGTGTTCTCAACACTACTTTTGACCTGTACCATCAGTTTGGCGGCAGTGCTGGTAATAACTCTTAAAAGGATTTCAAGAAAAATAAAAATCTAATTAAAATATGGACACGTCACTAGCTAAACAATGGCTGAACAATGCACGATCTGTTTTAGATAGCATTGAAGAAAGTCAAATGGACCACATACACCAAGCAGCTGAATTAATGGCTAACTCTATTGAAGCAGGCCGTTGGGTACATACTTTTGGATGTGGACATTCCACATTACCGGTGGAGGAAATGTATCCACGAATTGGTGGATTTGTAGGCTTTCATCCTATCATTGAACTGCCGCTTTCTTTCTTTACCCATATTGTGGGTGATATGGGAGTGCATCAATTCATCTTCTTGGAACGAGTGGAGGGTTATGGGAATCAAATTATGAAAGGATATAATTTTGACCCCAAAGATACTATGTGGATCTTCTCACATACCGGAATCAACAATGTAAACATCGATGTAGCCTTGGAGTCAAAAAAACGGGGCATGAAGGTAGTGGTTTTTGGATCAGCGGCAGAATCTGAAGGAAAAATATCGCGACATTCCTCTGGACAAACAATATTTCAAATTGCAGATGTGGTGGTTGATTCTTGTGTACCCATTCAAGATGCTTCTGTATCGCTGAACAACCATCAGGATAAAATTGGTCCGGTATCCACCATGGGATTTATTGCGGCCACCTGGATGACCATTACTACCGTGGCTCAGATACTAGAGGAAAGGGGAGTACATCTGTATATTCATCCATCTCATAATGTCCCAGGTGATACCACTGCACACGATAGATTAAATAGCGCCTTGTCCGAATACAAAAAAAGAGTGGCTGGAGTATGAAAAATATCTACTTTGTGGTAGTAAGCTGTTTGATGGTTGGTGGTGTAACTTTGTTGTTGGGGCTGCAACGGGCTCCTTCCGAAGTATTTCTTCGCTATAATCTGGTGGGCTACCTACCAGAGGATAATAAGATAGCTTTGGCATTTTCCCACCAAAAGGTCTCGGGAAAATTTTCACTGATTGATGCCCGAACTCTCGCCATTGTTTTTGAAGGAGAGTTGAAAAGATCCAAGGCACCAACCTGGAAAAAGTTTAAATATTATTACCAACTGGATTTCAGTGACTTTAAATTCCCGGGACGGTATTCAATTCTTTTAGAAGCCACTGGCGAAGCCACTAAAGCCTTTACCATTGGATCTGATGCCTATGGTTCTTATCAGGAGGATCTATTAGGTTTCATGAGGCAGCAGCGTTGTGGGTACAACCCGTTCTTAGATGTTGCCTGTCATAAGAAGGATGGAAGAACCTTTTACGGCCCCATGCCAGACTCTACCTATGTGGATCTTAGTGGTGGCTGGCATGATGCTGGAGACCAACTCAAGTATTTAATTACTTCCAGCAATGCTACCGCCCGCATGCTTCATGCTTTTGAATTAGAGCCAGGAAAAT
>CAZAWQ010000399.1:0-1950 GCA_964488585.1 uncultured Roseivirgaceae bacterium | reverse complement strand
ATACTAAGGAAACATTGCTTGAAGCAGGGGCTACATATGTAGAAGAGGTCAGGCAACCAAACGGAACCATATTGATTATGTTAAGAGATCCCTGGGGTGTTCCGTTGCAGCTGGTTAACAGGGTCGGTGGCTGGTATTAATTGGTGTGGGAGTTGGGCGTTCAGCGTACGATGTTCCCACCTTCGCGATGGCTATGGACATTCCCTTGCATTATTTTATTTCATGAAAATTCATAATCCATAATTTCTAATTCATAATTGTTAAAGATTGACCTATAGTGAATTATGATTACATTGTTTGATTCTTTGTTTAATATAGCCAACCTATGCAGAGCGATCCATATATTCTATCAACAGAAAACATCGTTGATCCACCTCCTGGTTTTCTCAAAAAACTCAAATTTCTGGGTCCCAGTTTAATCCTCTCGGCTTCTATTGTTGGTTCTGGTGAATTAATAGCAACAACTACCTTAGGTGCTAAGGCCGGGTTCGTTACGTTTTGGATTATTCTGCTCAGTTGTCTGGTAAAAGTCGCGGTACAGATTGAGATGGGGAGGCATACTATCCTTTCTGGGGAAACCGCCATGCAGGCATTCAATCAATTACCTGGTCCACGGATTCGAGGGACCAATTGGTCGATTTGGCTGGTATTGGGCATTATGATAATCAAACTGTTGCAAGTAGGAGGTATCGTTGGAGGTGTGGCCATTATTTTAAATATGGTTTTTCCCAAGTTATCTGTGGTAGCGGGTGCATTTCTGGTGGCAACTGTGGTGGCCCTGATGACTTTCAAGGGGTACTATCGATTTATCGAACGAATTTCAATTGTCTTGATCGCCATTTTTACCCTCTTCACTTTTTTTGCTCTTTACTTTCTAAACTTTACAGAATATGCTTTGACCTGGCCGGACATCCAAAGTGGGTTGACCTTCCAATTACCAGCCGCAGCAGTAGCAGTAGCTATTGGGGCTTTTGGAATAACCGGAGTGGGTGCGGAAGAGATCATTCATTATAACTACTGGTGCCTGGAAAAAGGTTACGCCACCTATACTGGTCCCTATGAAGATACTCCGGAATGGACCAAAAGGGCCCGTGGCTGGATCAAGGTCATGTACCTGGATGCATTGGTTGCTATGGTAATCTATACTACAGTGACCCTGGCATTTTACCTGCTGGGAGCTGCCGTGCTTCACGCACAGGATCGTATACCTGAAGGTTATGAGATGGTGGAGTCATTGTCCATGATGTACACCGAATCTATAGGGCCGGAAGCCAAACCGGTATTCTTAATGGGATCATTTATGGTACTGTTCAGCACTTTATTTGCCGCGCTTGCGGCATGGACCCGGCAGTATTCCGACATGTTCGGTCAATTAGGATGGATCAATTTTTTTGACATGAAGCAGCGCCTTCGAAGTATTTCGGTGTTGGCTTGGGTGATACCCTTACTTTGGGCCTCCCTGTTCATATTTATACAACTGCCAGTATTGATGATAATCAGCGGGGGCATTGTGGGATCGGCGCTGTTGTTACTGGTGGTAGGGGCTACGCTGCATTTCAGGTATAAAAGAACCTTACCAGCTTTCGCTCCCGGAATGGTCTATGATTTAATTCTTTGGATTAGCGTGCTGGCTATCGGAGGGGTTGCAGTGTATGGACTGTATCAATTAGTGAATTAGTAAATTAGCGAATTAGTGATTTGGTGAATCCTACTAAAAACTAATGACTCAAAATTAATAACTGAACAAAGTGTCTACTTCCCGTCAACTAGCAGCCATAATGTTTACCGACATCGTCGGGTACTCTGCATTAATGAGTCAGGATGAGTCAAAGGCATTCGAAATACTTACCAGGAACCGAACCATCCAGAAATCATTGATTAAACAGTTTCACGGAAAATGGCTGAAAGAAATGGGTGATGGTGTGCTGGCCAGTTTCACTACAATATCTG
>CAZAWQ010000398.1:0-4543 GCA_964488585.1 uncultured Roseivirgaceae bacterium | reverse complement strand
TCTTCTCGACTATGCGAATAGCAACCACTTGTCAAAGCAATTCAAAGATGCCACCGGCTTAAGCATGACAGAATATAAAAAATCCAGTCAATGGGATAGAAAGCCCTTAGACAAAATTATATAGATCATAACCATAATTATTACAAAGGAGTAATGATCGGTCAATGATATTTGCTGTAGAAAAAATCGATGAAGTTAAACATGAATCACATTGAGCACCAACATCCGCAGCCGGCTATAGGAAAAAAACAAGATGACGGTCAAGGGAAATATTACTGCCCCATGCTATGCGAAGGGGACAAGCAATACCCTCAACCCGGTGACTGTCCCAAATGCGGGATGCATTTAGTAGAGGAAGAAAAAGCATCTTCTGCAAGAGTCATAGAATACACCTGCCCCATGCACCCTGAGATAATTAGCAATGAACCGGGTAGCTGTCCGATCTGTGGGATGGATTTGGAACTCAAAACGATCGCAAAAGATGATAACCAGGAAGAAGATCAAGCTTACCAGAAAATGCTTAGAAAATTCTGGTTGGCAGTGGCCTTTACCTTACCTGTATTTTTTATCGCCATGAGTGAAATGGTTGGAATTTCTTTAAGTGCAATGGCCAATGAATCGACTTGGGGTTGGATCCAGTTGGTTCTGTCCACTCCGGTGGTATTTTACTCGTGTGGTGATTTCTTTATAAGAGGTTATCGATCTGTTATCAACAGGTCACCCAATATGTGGACCTTAATATCACTGGGAGCGGGCGCAGCCTACCTGTTCAGCATTATCGCATTGGTTTTCCCGGATATCTTCCCTGACCAATTTAAGACCGAAGGCGGTGCAGTACATTTATATTTTGAAGCTGCCACAGTTATTCTGACGCTGATTTTATTAGGTCAGGTGCTTGAACTTAAGGCCAGAGGACAAACCAATTCTGCCATCAGGGAATTGCTGAACCTGGTACCGCAGGAAACTACGGTAATAAGGGATGGCCAGGAACAAACCATTTCCTTGGAACAGGTGAGATTAAACGACATTATTAAAATTAAACCCGGCGAAAAAATACCGGTAGACGGCGAAGTGGTAAATGGTAAAAGTTCCGTGGATGAATCGATGATTACCGGTGAGCCGATCCCGGTAGAAAAATTTGAGGGAGATAAGGTAATTGGCGGCACCATCAATGGTACCGGAACCTTTCAAATGAAAGCGCAAAAAGTCGGAAGTGATACGCTGCTTTCACAGATCATCGACATGGTGAATAAGGCCAGTCGCACCAAAGCTCCCATACAAAACCTGGCGGATAAAGTGTCCGGCTATTTTGTGCCTATTGTAGTGGCTATTGCCATTATATCCTTTACGGTGTGGGCAATATGGGGCCCTGACCCAGCTTTGGTCTATGCATTTACCAGTGCAGTCACGGTGCTGATCATTGCCGGTCCCTGTGCTTTGGGTCAAGCAACCCCTATGTCTATCATGGTGGGGACCGGGAAAGGAGCAAAGCAAGGGGTATTGGTTAAAGATGCCCGGGCCATTGAAGAAATGCATCGGGTAACTACGCTGGTCATTGATAAAACGGGTACTATTACCCAAGGAAAACCCTCCCTGCAACAGGTAAAATCTCTGGACAAAAATTATTCCGAGCAAGAGATCCTAAGTTTGGCAGCTTCTCTGGAAAATAGCAGTGAGCACCCATTGGCCCATGCCATAGTCAGTGGTGCAGAAGCAGAAGGAATTAGGCCTCAATCAGTAGAAGATTTTAATTCGGTAACCGGTAAAGGCATAACGGGCAAAGTGGAAGGAAGAGCAGTGGCAATTGGAAATAATAAACTCCTGGACAACTACCAGTTGCAACCTGACAAGGATGTGCTGGCCGGGATTGAAACCAGACAGTTGGAGGGCGAAACCGTCATGTTCATAATCATTGATAGGACCATTGCTGGTTTTATTAGTGTATCCGACCCTATAAAAGAGACTTCGGCAAAAGCCATCCGAAATTTACAGCACCAGGGATTGGAAGTGATTATGCTTACCGGTGATAATAAGAACACTGCTAAAGCAGTTGCGGAAAAGTTAGGGCTGGATGGTTATGAAGCCGACCTGCTTCCTGAAAACAAATATGAAAAAGTAAAGGCACTGCAACGGGAAGGGAAAAAAGTGGCGATGGCAGGTGATGGCATCAATGATGCCCCTGCATTGGCCCAGGCAGACGTAGGAATTGCCATGGGAACCGGTACCGATGTTGCCATTGAAAGCGCCAGCCTCACCCTAGTGAAAGGCGAACTAGATGGAATTGTCAGGGCCAGGAAGCTTAGTACCGAGGTAATGCGAAACATCAAGCAAAATCTGTTTTTTGCTTTCGTCTACAATTCCTTCGGTGTACCCATAGCTGCGGGCATTTTATTCCCGTTTTTCGGGTTATTACTTAGCCCCATGTTAGCAGCCCTGGCCATGAGTTTGAGTTCTGTGTCGGTAATTGCTAACAGTTTGCGGTTGAGATGAAGTAAGTGGGCTTTTTTGGAATGAAGCGAAGAAGTTATTTGTTAGCCTTGTTTTGGTTCGGGTGGCTTTTTTCACCTGGTATATTAGCCCAAGGGCCGCCTATTTTCACCGATACGCCCATAATGCTTGGTTTGGAGGGAGGCGGAGTGCGCACTTTTGGCAATATCATTAATAAAGAGCACGCCAATGCCTATACGCACATTTTAGCAATCCCCTACAATATCACCAACCGATGGCAAGTGGGTGGCGTCGTACCTTTTGTTTCTATTTCCCCTGAGGGAATGGAGAACCGTTCAGGAATCGGGGATATCAAATTTTTCACTAAATATCAGATCTATCAAAAGGACGGCAAAGCAAAAACTTTGCGTGGCTTAATAAAGTTGACCGAAACTTTTCCCACTGGAAATTCAACCGAAGGTTCTGCTGTGGGCACAGGTGCCTATCAAACAACTGTCAGTTTGGTAAATGGCTATGTTACTACCAGGTATGGATTGTATACCGAGTTTGGCTATAACATTACTTCCGATGGATTGCCCGATAATTTCATCTATAACCTGGCATTTGGGTACCCCATTTTACCTCAGCAATATCCTCCCAGGCAGTTGAATTTATTCCTGGAACTCAATGGCAACTATGTTCTTGATGATATTGGTAATAACTTATTTGTTACTCCCGGGATTCAGTACATTGCCGGACGCAGGGTATTGTTCGAATCAGGCATACAACTGCCAGTTGATCAAGCAGCGCCTGAAAATAAGGGAACGAAATTTGTACTAAGAATTGGCACCCGAGTATTAATATTTTAAAGCAAACAATGAAAATCACCATGAAATATACCACAATGTTGTTCTTGATTTTGTTAACAGGATCATATCTTTTGGCCCAGGAACCAACCGTAATGACCCCGGAACAGCAGGTACGAGTAAGAGTGGACGGCTTGAGTTGTCCCTTTTGTGCCTACGGACTGGAAAAAAAGCTATTAGAAATTGACGGAGTTAAGTCCGTTGAGATATCTATAGATGATGGAGAGGCATTACTGACTCTAGATAAGGAAGCAGAGATCGTGGAGGAGACTATTAAAAAGGAAGTAACAGACGCAGGGTTTACTCCTCGTGAGATCGTCTATGTAGATAAAAAAACCCTGAATGAACACTAAATATTTCCTGGCCCTTCTAATGGTATGGGGCTGTGGTTCCAAAAAGGAGTGGTCGTTTGAAGAAAACATAAGCCTTTCAGGGGTTTTCCCCATTGGAATCGTCATTTCAGACAATGACTTTATTGTCTCAGACCCGGATAATAATCGGTTAGTTCGTGTAGATGGCAGCGGGGAAATCTTACAGGAATGGAGCGGTTTTCAAAGGCCCATGCATATTACCGGGATAAATTCAACGATTTATGTCCCTGAATTTATAAGTGATTCCTTTAAAGTACTGGAAGAGGATATGATTAAATCTTTTGATATTGATGCCTCTTTTGATGCTCCGGCTGCCATCGATATTGATGGAAGTACTCTGGCCGTGGCAGATTTCTATAACCACAGGATCCTGTTAAACCAGAACGGACAAATCAGCAGCATTGGTGTAGAAGGTCATGAAGATGGCAAGTTGTATTATCCCACTGATGTTAAAATATATAAGGATAAGATTTTTGTAGCGGATGCTTACAATAACCGGATCCAGGTCTTTGACAAAACCGGACAGAGTGTTAAGATTATCGGCTGGCAGGAAGATATTGATGTGGCCACGGGTATCGAGGTCTTTGATGACCAGGTGTTTGTCACGGATTTTCATGGTAACAGAGTCCTGGTTTATGATTTACAGGGGAGGTTGAAGAAAGTGTATAATGACCAATTCGATGGACCAACGGATATATTGGTAACAAAAGATCATATGTATGTTGCTAATTATAAGGGGGGATATATTGCTGTTTATAGGAAGGAATAATTCTCGTATGTCGGAAAAATTATATCGAAGAGCTTGGATGTGCGACCGTGACCATTATTTGATCCTGGTCTGAGTCAAGCCCCTCGGATTTGTGGATGCTTAATACCGCA
>CAZAWQ010000397.1:0-2137 GCA_964488585.1 uncultured Roseivirgaceae bacterium | reverse complement strand
AACGCTGTTCTCAAGAAGTTGAGCGCGGGTAGCCCTGCGGGTTGACCTTCTCCCCGCAACCTGTACCAGTCATAAGTAGAGAAACCTTTAATTTTGTCAAGCCCCCGAAATCAGGTCCACCTTAGAGTTAGAATTTAGGACTAATATTCACTAATGAGTTATCTGTAATATACCTTCACAACCTTACACTTGTGACTGCTACAGATTTTGCTACAAGATTCTTTTTTTTATTTATGATACGATAATATATTAAAAGGTATCTTGGAGGCATGTTATGCATAAGATAATCATAGCAACGTTACTTGTCTTAATTCTTATAGAATCAAATGCATTTCCCCAAAGCGAAACCGATCTGGCTAAACAAACTCAAAACCCAGTTGCGGATCTAATTAGTCTTCCTTTCCAGAATAATTTTGATTTCAATGTAGGTCCAAATAAAAGAACCCGTTATACATTAAATATCCAGCCTGTGATACCTTTCCATATTACAGAGAACTGGAATTTAATAACAAGAACGATTTTACCCGTCATTTATCAACCTGATGTATTAAGCAATAGCGGTGGTAATACCGGGCTTGGAGACCTGAATTTTACCGCATGGCTTTCCCCGCGTAAGGCAGGCAAGTTCATTTGGGGTGCAGGTGGTACATTGGTAATGCCGACAGCAACCGAGGATACAACTGGTACTGATAAATGGTCTGCCGGCCCTTCTGTGGTGGGAGTGTATATGACCGGTCCATGGGTTTTGGGGGGATTCGTTAGCAATTTCTGGTCATTTGCAGGTAATTCCGACAGGGCGGATGTTAACTTCTTATTTTCCCAGCTTTTCGTAAACTATAACTTGAGCAATGGATGGTATTTAATTTCTGCACCTATAATTACTGCAGACTGGGAATCAGATAGTGATGATAGATGGACACTTCCAGTGGGTGGAGGCGGAGGGAAGGTTTTTCGTATTGGGAAATTACCAATAAACTTGAATCTCCATGCCTATTATAACGTAGAAAAACCAGAACTTACCGGTGCTGACTGGCAGCTTAGATGCCAGTTACAGTTGCTGTTTCCAAAAAAATAATATAGGGGATTAATTCTTATTATAAGATTAACTTATATAAGGATTTGCAAACAATTAAATTCAAAATAACTATATTATAGAGGAGCTAAGTTATGAGAAATATAAAAAATAATTTTATTCCAGTTGTTATTTTAGCCGTAGTAGTAGGAAGCGGTTTATTTATGAGTCTGTCTACTTTTAAGCAAACAGAGAAAGTGTTCGCTGCCGGAACAACGGAGGGACACTTTCATCCTAAAGGTAAGCCACCATCCGAGCACACCATCGCGATGCTGAAGCAGGCCCGAGCCGGCCTACCGTTTGCGGACAAGCGGGACTTTGAGGAGCAGAAGAGGGGTTTTATAGCAGCACCCGACTCGATGCAGATCATGGCGGATGCCGGGAATGTAGCCTGGGACCTTGGGCGCTTCGACTTCGTGTTGAAGAGCGACGATTTCGACAGCATTCACCCATCGCTGGTGCGACAATCACAACTGAATATGAACTTTGGCCTGTACGAGGTGATCCCCGGTGTATACCAAGTGCGCGGCTTTGACCTTTCTAACATCACTTTTATCAGAGGTAAAACCGGCTGGATCGTTTTCGATCCACTGGTTGCGGAAGAGACAGCACGTGCCGCAATTGAACTACTCAACAAGCACGTCGAGAAGCTGCCTGTCAGAGCTGTAGTATACTCCCATAATCACGTGGATCACTGGGGTGGTGTGCGCGGTATCGTCGATGAAGCCGATGTGACGGCAGGCAAAGTCGAGATAATTGCCCCTCATGGTTTTATGGAAGAAGCAGTTGCGGAGAGTGTTTTTGCGGGTAATGCCATGAACCGGCGCTCGTTTTACCAATACGGTGCAATGTTGCCGGCGAATCCCTATGGCCACGTCGGCCAAGGACTCACGCAGACTTTTTCTCAGGGAAACATCACGCTGATTGCCCCGACGCGTACCGTAAAAGACCCGATAGAGGAAATTGAAATCGATGGCGTAAAAATGATTTTCCAAAATACACCCAATACCGAGGCACCTGCGGAGATGAATACTTATTTCCCTGATTTAAAAATGCTCTGGATGG
>CAZAWQ010000396.1:0-4258 GCA_964488585.1 uncultured Roseivirgaceae bacterium | reverse complement strand
TCAATAGTGCCCACAAAAATTCGCATGTAACCGGGGTCTTGCGGTTTTAAGTTTGAATCGATCCACTTTGAAACTCCTCTTGAAGTAATTTCAGAATACCCTTTTTGGAGGTCCACTTTGGGGTCAAAGATCCAAAGCTCTTTACCGGAAGAGGCATTGATGGCAATAATCCGATTGGTAGGAGTACTAAAAAACAAAGAGCCATTGATCATTATCGGTGTAGCCTCAAATGCCGCTTTTTCAGCAACATTGCTCCCCTGATAAGTAGCCAATTCTCCGGTTTGGTATGTCCATGCCAGTTGAAGTTGATCTACGTTGCTACTGTCGATCTGTTTCAAAGGGGAATACCGTATCCCACCTGGGTTGTTTCCGTAATTGGCCCATTGGCCAGAGTTAAAGAAATAAGATTCTCTTTGATATTCGACGGTATTTTTTTCTTGGGCTTTTGCCTGTAGGCATGATAACAGCATCCAACATATAGCGATGGAACTTCTCATAGAATACTTGTTTGGTCAATACAGGAAGATAATAAAATTTACCAAAGGTCTATTTAATAGGATGGTGATTTCTTACCAAGTGCTGGTACTAGGCTCGCTGTGTTTGAAAGACTGGAAAAAGCTAGAATGTGGTCTAAATTACCATTACATTTCCAAAATTAAACGCACCCTAAGTGAGTAGTGAGCAAGAGTAAGAGCAATACTTATGACATAATTATAGTGGGCTCCGGTATAACCGGTGGTTGGGCTGCTAAGGAGTTTACTGAAAAAGGACTGTCCACGCTAGTATTGGAACGCGGCAGGGATGTTAAACATATCAAAGACTATCCTACTGCCAACATGGCTCCCTGGGAGTTTAAGTACGGAGGTCATCTGACCCGGGAAGAAAAGGAGCAATATTTCATACAAAGCAAAAAATACAACTTTGATGCCAGCAGCAAACACTTTTTTGTTAATGACCAAGAGCATCGCTATGAATATCCAAAAGACAAGCCTTTCAGGTGGTTCAGGGGTTATCAAACAGGAGGCCGTTCGCTACTCTGGGGTCGCGGGGCTTATCGTTATAGTGACCTTGAATTTGAAGCCAATTTAAAAGATGGTGTGGGGGTAGACTGGCCCATTAGATATAAGGACATAGCGCCATGGTACGACTATGTGGAAAGGTTTATCGGAGTGGCTGGTTCCATCGAAAATGTATGGCAATTCCCCGATGGGCAATTTTTGCCACCGTTTGAATTGAATTACGGGGAGTTGGTAATAAAAGAAAGAATAGAAGCCCATTACCCGGACCGTAAAATGATACCCAATCGGGTAGCCCACATTACCCAAGCCCAGCCCGGCCAGTTTAAAGGAAGGTCAGCCTGTCAATCACGAAATATGTGTCACAGGGGATGTCCGTATGGCGCCTATTTTAGTAGTAATAGCTCTACCCTACCCGCTGCCTATGATACCGGAAATCTTACTTTACAATCACACGCTGTGGTTGAATCTGTTATTTATGATGAAAAACTGGACAAGGCTGTGGGCGTGCGGGTTATTGATACTCAATCAAGGCAAACTACGGAATACTTCGCCAGGGTAATATTTTTATGTGCCTCAACTTTATCTTCAACTGCTCTTTTGTTTAATTCGAAGACTTCAAGGTTTTCCGAAGGACTTGCCAATTCCAGTGGCGTTTTGGGTCATTACTTAATGGACCACCATGGACATGTAGGAGGCAGTGGGACGCTTGAGGGTTATGAGGACCGGGTATACAGCGGATTTAGGCCCTCCATGGTAGCCATTCCCAGATTCAGAAATGTAGAAAAACAGGAGATGGATTATCTCAGAGGGTATGGAGTTTGGGGCGGGGCCTACCGTGAAGGGATAAACTCTGCGCAAGTCGGTATCGGCGCAGAACTTAAACAAAAGTTGGTCAAGTATGGTCCCTGGAAAATGGGGTTGGCGTGTCAGGCTGAAACCCTTCCATACTATGATAACAGGGTTGAAATAGACGAAAATAACAAAGATAAATGGGGACTCCCTATGCTTAAAGTTACTGCTGAGTATAAGGAAAACGAGATGTTGATGCGCAAGGACATAAAGCAGCAAATTGGAGAAATGCTGGAAGTGGCTGGACTAAAGGATATCAGTTTATATGATGAAACTCCTGTTTTTGGAGAAATCATTCATGAAATGGGCACTGCCAGGATGGGTCGGGACCCAAAAACCTCCGTACTCAATGGTTATAATCAGTGCCATGACATTCCAAACCTTTTTGTCAGTGATGGTTCGTGCATGGCCTCTTCAGGCAATGCCAGCCCTTCTCTGACCTATATGGCGCTTACCGCCAGGGCCTGTGACTATGCAGTTAAGCAGATGAAAAAAGGGAAAATTTAATCAACACTTACCAATAATGGATAAACCATGAACCGACGCGAGGCAATTAAAAAAAGTACCTGGATAGCAAAATCAGCGATTTTTGCACCTGCATTAATGAGCGCCATTCAGAGTTGTGAAAGAAAATTATCAGAAACAGAAAAACTAGTGGTATTAAATGATCAACAACATCGATTAATCGAGGCCATAGCTGACACCATAATTCCAAAAACGGATACTCCATCAGCTTCCGAGGTCAAAGTTCCGCAGTTTCTGGATTTGCTGCTTAAGGACGTTTTCGATCAAGAGGTTACAGAAAAATTCCTGACAGGATTGGAACAGTTTAATGAGGACTGTAAAGAAGCCAGTGGAAAGTCATATACCCAATTGGATCAGTCCCACCGAAATGATTATCTGAAGCAAATAGATCGTGAAGTAATGGGAAAAGAATATGATACGCTTATTCCATTTTATTTCACCTTTAAGACGCTTTGTGTGCGTACCTATTATTCCACCGAACAGGGGATCAAACAAAATTTGAATTATGTGCCGGTCCCCGGGCAATACCAAAGTGACATCGCCTTGGAAGCAGGGGATAAAATAATGGTGGGAAATCAAATGTGATCCGGAGCATAGGGCATTGAGCATTGGGCACTGGGGTGACGGGGGGATGTATAGAGTGTAAATATTTACGTATCATAACATGATGAGTAATAGTAATACCTTCGACGCTATAGTGGTAGGTTCAGGAATGACCGGAGGCTGGGCCGCTAAGGAGTTTACCGAGAAAGGACTGTCCACACACAGTGCATGAAATGGGGACTGCCAGAATGGGCCGGGACCCCAAAACATCGTTACTCAATGGCTATAATCAATGTCATGATATTCCAAATCTTTTTGTTACTGACGGTTCGTGTATGGCCTCGTCGGGCAATGCAAGTCCCTCGCTGACCTACATGGCGCTAACTGTCAGGGCCTGTGATTATGCGGCCAAACAGTTAATTTAATAATAATTGGTATTTCAAAAAATTATAAATTCACACCACAGTAATTAATCACACTCAAACCCACACTCACAATTCAAACTCAATACGGGGTGTAGCGCAGCCCGGTAGCGCGCGTCGTTCGGGACGACGAGGCCGGAGGTTCGAATCCTCTCACCCCGACATAAAACGAAGGTCATCACGCTTAAAGAGTGATGACCTTCTCTTGTTTTGAAACGAACTGAGCTTGCTCTGGAAAGCATAGGTATAAACCAGTATATATGAAGTGAGTACATCACTTCATGGTCTATGGATCACTCAGGATAAACAATATTTATTAACTTTATATCAATGAAGAAGGCAACAATAACCACACCGGAGGCCATGGATCAGAGCGGGTCATGGAAGACATCTCCATGACTCCTTTGGAACGTCTGGAACTGGCTTTTCAACTGTCTGATCTTGCACAGGAAATTCAAGCAGATCAAGGACTGGTCATAAAGGAATCTACTAATATTCAAAGGATCAAATTACTTAAGGGTACATCCTAAACATAATGAATAAACCAGGCTGAAATCTTCACGTTCGGGCTTACATTGAAGAATTAAAGAAAAGACAAAAAGGGGCCCGTTAAAGTACAGTAGGTATCCTGCTAGTTTTTTTAGCCCACGACCTTTATATTTGCACCCTGAAGTAGGCCATGTGCTTAATTCAGATATGGTTCCGTAGCTCAATTGGATAGAGCAACTGCCTTCTAAGCAGTAGGTTCCGCGTTCGAGTCGCGGCGGAATCACTTGATTATCAAATAGTTATATCTTATATTAATTATATATTATTTTTGGTTTACCTATTCGAATACAAATTAATTTAGCAAAGGCCCCTTTTTGAAGAGGTTTTTTATTCACAGTGAAGATCAACTTC
>CAZAWQ010000395.1:0-4724 GCA_964488585.1 uncultured Roseivirgaceae bacterium | reverse complement strand
AATGCATTCATCGCCAGCTTTATAGATCAGATTCCAAAAATGGCAGATGAAGTGGATGAATTGGATCTGAATGCTTTGGAAGACAGTGAATTAGGCAGCACCTCCAATTTGCTCGCCGAGTTACATTCCTGCTATCACTACACTGGATCACTCACCACACCACCGTACACCGAAAGTGTGAATTGGTATGTGATGAAGAGAATATTCGAAGCATCTCCTGAACAGATCGAAAGAATTAATGCAATAGAAGGTGACAATGCCAGGCATACACAAGCCAGGTATGAAAGAGACATTTCGGCTGAGTAAAGACATCATGATTGCAAATTGCTGATCTCAGATATTATTTGTTTATAATGTTTAGGAATTTGAAATTAAATGTAAAACATAATCTGTAATAAAAGGTTTGATAAGATATCTCATATATTTCAGCTTGGGTGCACTTCTGACAACTAGTTGTGGTCGACGCGATGTTGAAAGCATTGTTATACGTGGTTCCGACACTGAGGTAAACCTGGTGCTTAGGATGGCGGAAACCTATATGGATGATGACCCGGATATATCCATAGCCGTCACCGGAGGTGGATCGGGAACAGGTATTGCCTCATTAATTAATAAAAGAACAGATATTGCCAATGCTTCCAGGGCGTTTACCGAAGAAGAACTGAGATTAGCCTCTGAGCGGGGAGTGGACGTACGACCGATCATATTTGCTGTAGATGCACTGTGTTTTATAGTCAACGAAAATCTACCTGTTGAGGGATTGACATTGCAACAGGTTCGCGAGGTATATACTGGGAAAACCGCCAATTGGAAGGACCTGGGCGGAAATGATGCTGCCATATCGCTTTATGGCAGACAAGGTAACTCCGGAACCTTTTTATACATCCAAAAGAACATTCTTAAGGACGACTATTCTTTAAAAATGAAGCAGATGAATGGAAATTCACAGATAATTGAGGGTGTAAGAAACGACCAGGCAGGAATAGGATATGTGGGTATAGGATATGTAGTCAACGAAAAAGGGGAATTGATGAAGGGCATTAAAGTACTCAGTATTCAGGCCGCTGGACAAGATGCTGCAGTAAGCCCGGTAAACCGTGAAAATATTTCAAACGGCAGCTATAAAGTGGTCAGGCCGCTGTATCAGTACATTGATGGAAAGCCGGAGGGGAAATTATTGGATTTTCTTCAGTATGAGTTGGGTAGCGAAGGTGAAAAAATGATTTTGGAAAACGGTTACTTCCCAATTTCAAATGAAGTAAAAAAACAAAACGGCATTCAATTGAGCAATGAATAGAAATTTGGTAGATCGATTCTTTAGTATACTGCTCAGACTTTCCGGTCTGTTTGTGCTACTGATAGTGCTGGGTATTTTTGCCATGTTACTTAATAATGGATTAGCTGTCTTCAAAACCATCTCGCTCTCAGATTTCTTTACTTCCAAGGTTTGGTCCCCCAGTGCGTTTAAAGAACCACAATATGGCATGCTTTCGTTGCTGGTAAGCTCGGTATTGGTTACAGTTCTAGCTCTTGTCATCGCCGTACCCATAGGCGTAGGAGCGGCTGCATACTTAAGTCAATTTGCCAGGAAAAAAGTAGCTGCGGTAATCAAACCGTCCATTGAGATGCTGGCTTCAATACCTTCGGTAACCATCGGATTTCTGGGAATCGTATTAGCTGGTCCCTTGCTGGCCGATATATTTAATCTCTCCAATGGATTGAATGCCCTCAATGGGGCCATATTATTGGCAATTATGGCTTTGCCCACTATTATATCGATCTCTGAGGATGCCATGCACAGTGTTCCCGAAACCTACAAAGAAGCCAGTCTTGCGTTGGGCGCCAATAAATGGGAAACCTTGCTAAAAGTGGTGATTCCAGCCAGTTCATCGGGTATAGTTGCCTCTATCATGCTGGGCATGGGGCGAGTAATTGGTGAAACCATGACGGTGTTGATGGTCACGGGGAACGCCACCGCCATGCCCGATAGCATCTTCAGTCCTGTGCAACCCATGACCGCCACTATTGCCATTGAGATGGGGGAGGTTCCCTATGATACTCCTCATTATTACAGCCTGTTTACATTGGGTATCATTCTTTTTATAATTACTTTTTTGATCAACTTATGGGCTGACCGGCTCACTAAACGATTTAAGAAATTATGATGAGCAGGAAATTAAAATTTGCTATCGGCTGGTCGTTCCTGCTCATCTGTTCGCTGGTGAGTTTGGCAGTACTGGCGGTAATATTGATTGATGTGGTCTCGAAAGGGGCCTCTAGCTTGAGCTGGGAATTCATATTTGGATATCCCAAGCATGGCATGACCGAAGGAGGGATATTTCCTGCAATTATCGGTACGGTACTGGTGACTATGATTACTGCGGTTATTTCCATTCCATTCGGTATTGCTGCAGCCATTTGGCTCAATGATTATGCGCGTTTCCAATGGCTTACCAATTTGGTACGCTTGTCCATTCGCAATCTGGCCGGTGTGCCTTCTATTGTTTATGGTTTGTTTGGGGTGGCTCTTTTTGTTAAGGCTTTGCAAATGGGCACCTCATTATTAGCTTCAGGGCTTACCCTGGGTTTGATGGTGCTTCCTTATATTATTACCACCACCGAAGAGGCCTTAAAAGTTATACCCAATAGTATAAAGGAAGGGTCCATAGCATTAGGTGCCACCAAATGGGAAACCATTTACAAAGTAGTATTGCCAATAGCAGCACCAGGAATCATTACCGGGGTAATCCTTGGTCTTTCCAGGGCAGCCGGAGAAACGGCCCCCATACTTTTCACAGGAGTGTTTTTCTTCCAGCGATATCTACCGGCCACCATATTTGATGAATTTATGGCATTACCTTATCATCTGTACATCCTGTCCACCCAACACCATGATATCATGACGGTTCGCCCTCTGGCTTATGGTACGGCTTTAGTATTGATTGGATTGGTTTTTATACTGAATCTCATTGCCTTCTACATAAGAAATAGATATAGAAAGCAATTGAGCGGTCATTAAAATATAAATTATGGCAAAGATCAAAATTGAAAATATATCCCTCGCATTTGGAGAGAAAAAAGTATTAAAAAATATTAGCCTGGAAGTTGAACCTAATGCAATAGTGGCATTAATAGGCCCCTCAGGATGCGGAAAATCAACTTTGTTGCGATGCTTAAATCGCATGCACGATACGGATGGCGCTACAGTTGAGGGCAATGTGTACCTGGATGATGAGAATATTTACGAAGCTTCAGTGGACGTGAATACCGTAAGACATCGGATCGGCATGGTTTTTCAACGCCCTAACCCATTCCCCAAATCTATTGAAAGTAATGTTGCTTATGGCCTGAGAATAAATGGTATCCGTGAAAAACAGGTAATTGAACAAAGGGTAGAAAACAGTTTGAAAGACAGTTACCTCTGGGAAGAGGTAAAGGATAAGCTAAAGCAGTCGGCCCTGGCCTTGTCCGGAGGTCAGCAACAAAGATTGTGCATTGCCCGGTGTATTGCAGTTTCTCCGGAAGTGATCCTAATGGACGAGCCTACCTCAGCTCTTGATCCTATTGCTACTTCCAAGATTGAAAATCTGATCCAGGAACTTACGAAAGATTATACCGTGATCATCGTGACCCATAACATGCAACAGGCCATGCGAATTGCCGATAAAATCGCTTTTCTTTACTTGGGAGAACTCATCGAATACACGGAAACACAAAAATTCTTTGATCAACCGGATACCGAGTTGGCCCGAAAATATATCAGGGGGGAATTTGGTTGAAATAAACAAATCTATCTAACAAACCTGTTAATAGTATGGACGATCAAATAAAAAGTTCTAAAAATTCTTCGGGCATAATCATTGCTTTGACCTGTATTCTTTCATTGGGATATGCCATCTTGCGCTACCACATTGCCGGACCGGTACCCTGGAAAGACTTCCCTTTTTTTATTTTGAATAAGGGCATTTCCTTAAGCGCCTTTGTGCTGATTACTTTCAATTTTACATTTGGTCCCTTGCATAATATTGGAGTAAAACTTCCCGGAGGTTGGCTCAATGCCCGTAAAGCGCTGGGTATGACCGGGTTCTTATTGGTGCTAATTCACGCATTAATCAGTTTTATGTTATTCAGTCCCTCGGTATATGGAAAATTTTTCGAAGAGGATGGCACACTCACTCTTTTGGCTGGTTTGAGCATGTTAGGTGGTGTGTTGGCATTTGCGGTATTGTGGGGTTTCAATCTGAGCTTTCAAACGCATCTAAGAGAAGATCAGGCTTTTATACGTTTTATCACTTCACGTAGGTTCCTTCTATTTGCCTTGTTGTTAGGTGCTGCCCACCTATTTTTCATGGGCTACCAGGGATGGCTAAACCCAGCGGGCTGGCATGGAGGGTTACCACCCATTAGTTTGGTTGGATTTCTGTTTTTTACAGTAGGTTATGTGATTAATTTAGTGGGAAGGAAATAAAAATACGGTTTGCTTAGCCTCAGCACAACCGGCGATAATCAAATCAGATTTGTACTCTCACTCCTCATTAGTTAATAACATAAGGAGGTGCCTGATTAATACAGACATCTTGTGTTTTTTGAACTTGTAGATTATCTTTGCAGTAACCTAAAGAGGATTTATATGTGGGCAGGAATCTTAGTTTATACATTTTTTGGACTTTCGACATGGTGGGCCACAGATTATCCAATGAGAGCTAAGGATCCCAGTCCTGTTG
>CAZAWQ010000394.1:0-1664 GCA_964488585.1 uncultured Roseivirgaceae bacterium | reverse complement strand
GAAAATTATGGCATCTTAATTTTGACAGCCGGGAACTGCTGGCGCGAACAGATGTCGGGTTGGACTCGATCGCTCTGGCGTTGGCTTCTGGTGCCGCGGCAGTGTTGTCCTTGTCCACGGGCCTGCCCAGCGTTCTAGTGGGGGTGATGGTGGCGGTGGCTCTGCTTCCTCCTACGGCTACTTGGGGGCTGATGTTGGGAGCAGGAAAATTTGATTTAGCGATGGGTGCGGCGTTGTTGCTGGCTGTCAACGTGGTTTGCGTCAACCTGTCCGCAAAAGTGACATTTCTCGCCCGGGGTATCAAACCACGCACCGGTTTGGAGAAGCAGAAAGCCCGGCAATCTATGACCACCTACATTGTGTTCTGGGTGGTGACTTTATTGATATTGATCGTAGCAATTTATCTGCGTCATCGGACCCTTCCCTGAGGACGGATCCACTAGAGGAATTGATCGTATGCTGGAATTGGGAGTTGCTTGAACTATGGATAAGACGAATGGTATTTTTGATGAAGTGGTAGCGGATTGGGTCGGCTCACCTCCTCCGGTTTACCACAAATTGCGTCAAGCCATGCGGAACCAGGATGCGTCTTTCAGTGATTTCAGTAGTATTATCAGCTCCGATCCCAGTCTGGCCGTTCGCCTGTTGCGAATCGCCAACAGCTCATTTTACGGACTGAGTTCCAAAGTGGAAACTATTATGCATGCCTTGGGAATTGTCGGCATCGAGCAGTTAACAGAATTGGCCCTGGCCACCATCATGGTCAACCAGTTTAAAGGGATCGATAAGGGCCTGGTCAACATGCAGTCCTTTTGGATGCATAGTATTGGTTGTGGTTTGGCCGCACGAATCATAGCCAAAAATATGGGAGAACGGCATGTGGAACCGTATTACACTGCCAGCATGCTTCACGATATCGGCAGTTTAATCATCTATAAGGAAATTCCTGAAAAAGCTCGAGAGATTCTGACCCGATGCAAAGCCGAGGGTCTGTCGCTGTCCACCGTGGAGGAAGAGGTTTTGGGTTTTACGCATGCCGAGGTGGGTGCCGTTGTATTTACGCAATGGGGGCTTCCCAGCAGTCTTGTCGAAGCAGTACAGTATCACCATCGTCCCTCCGAAGCAAAGGACCACCTCTTGTTTCCAGCCATCGTTCACCTGGCCGATATCATTGCCTATGAAATGGATTTGGGGACCGGAGGCGAGCCCACCATACCCGTACTGGACCCTGCCGCCATCCAGCGGACCGCACTCACTCGTTCATTTTTAACGGATATCCAGGATTATGTCCGCGAACAGGTGGATGAAGCGATCAGTCTTTTCTACGATTGATGTTTCATCCCGTCTGTTTTCTATCCCCAGGAACTCCTCTTGATTGTATACTTCTCGCGCGAACATAAAGAGCGTCGATTTTATCGGGTCTGTTTGGTTTTCAGTACAGTTCCCGTTCTGTGTTAAAAATTTTGAAAGGTGAATGAGACATGAAAGATTTCCCATGCGGGTTGCAGTCCCCTTATGCCGATTGTTGTGGTCCTTTGATCCGCGGCACCGGCTATGCTGACACCGCGGAAGATTTGATGCGCTCGCGTTACACCGCCTACACGCTAAGAAACTGGGATTACCTGATCCAAACCACGCACTCCAGCGAGCGCTCCGAGAAAAGC
>CAZAWQ010000393.1:0-41676 GCA_964488585.1 uncultured Roseivirgaceae bacterium | reverse complement strand
CTGGCTATTGATCCGGATGGAATATATGTTGATGCCACATTTGGCGGTGGAGGGCATTCAAGAGCAATGTTAGAGAAGTTGGAAACTGGAAGGTTATTTGGTTTTGATCAGGATGAAGATGTATTGGCAAATTCAGAATTTATTAAAAACCCAATGTTCACATTTATATCGGCCAATTTCAGGTATATGAAAAAATATTTAAGGTTAAATGGGGTTAATACTGTAGATGGTATTCTAGCGGACCTTGGTGTATCGTCTCATCAGATCGATACTCCGGATCGAGGTTTCTCTACCAGATTTGATGCGGAGTTGGATATGAGAATGGATCAAACAGCTGATTTGACCGCCAAAAACATCATCAACACCTATGATAAAGCATCTTTACAGGAGATTTTTGGGAAATACGGTGAAGTAAGGAATGCAAAAACCCTGGCCTCGACAATTGTGAATGCACGATACCACCATCCTATCAATACCGTATCACAGTTAAAAGAATCTATTAGTCATTTAGTGCCTAAGCGCTGGGAGAGTAAATACCTTGCTCAGGTATTTCAAGCGGTCAGGATTGAAGTGAATCAGGAACTAAAAGCCTTAGAAGCTCTTTTGCAACAGAGCAAAGACTTGATAAGAGTAGGTGGAAGGTTGGTAGTGATTAGTTATCACTCATTGGAAGATCGAATGGTAAAACATTTTATTAATACGGGAGACTTCCAGGGTGAGCTCCGGAAGGATTTTTTTGGAAATCTTTTGCGTCCGTTCAATCCAGTGGTTAAGAAACCGGTTACTGCTTCACCTTCAGAACTGGAAGCTAACCCCAGATCACGTAGTGCTAAGTTGAGAATTGCAGAACGTATTTGATTGATGGGAAGAAAAGGAAATGCATACAAGGTAAAAAGAAACAATAAAACAGCCGGAGGGTCAATGTTTGAAGCACTGGAGCGCTGGTTGAGAATAGAGGATCTATCTATTCTACAAGCTTCTAGTGCCTATCTGCCTCAAGCGATGTTTCTCATGGCCCTGGGTATTCTCTATATAGGAAACGGGCACTATGCCGAAAATACTATTAGGAAAATAAATGAAGCCCAGAAGCAGGTAGAAGACCTGAGAGCAGATTATCATACATTGAAGGCAGACTATATGTATGACAGCAAGCAGTCTGAAGTAGCGCAAAAAGTGAAAGGGTCCGGTTTACGTGAAAGCTCCGAGCCTCCATTAAGAATAATTGCAGACCAGTGAATGTAAAGAGTTCCATAATGCTAAGAGTAAGGATGGCATTTTTAATGGCTTTCCTTTTTTCGGTGGGGATTGTGATAAGAATGGGACAAATTCAATTCGTTGAAGGAGATAAATGGACTGCTATGGCAGAAGAAATTGGCTTACAATTTAGGACTGTCAAAGCCACCCGGGGTAACATTTATTCAGATAATGGCAGCTTGCTGGCCACTTCTTTGCCATTCTATAGGGTGGCATTTGACCCAATAGTATCGGAGGACCAGGTTTTCAATGAGGGTTTGGATTCGCTCGCTTTTTACATAGCCAATTATTTCGACGATCACTCAGCAGACCACTATTCAAGAAAAATCAGGAAAGCTCGTCAATCAAATAAGCGCTATCTGGTAATCAATAGCCAACAAGTCAATTATCAGGATAAAAAGTTAATGCAATCTTGGCCTATATTCCGGGAGGGCCGCATGAGAGGAGGCGCCATTTTTGAAAAAGTAGACTTACGATTCAAACCATTCTCACATTTGGGGACCAGAACCATAGGATTTATTAACGAAAATAGCAACGGCGCTGGCCTTGAATATAGTTTCAACCATGTACTGGCGGGAACTGACGGAAATGCCCTCTTTCAGAAAATGGCTGGTGGTGATTGGAAACCTGTGTACGATGGTTCCGAAGTAAAGGCCGTGGAAGGTATGGACATTGAAACCACCATCGATATTAATCTTCAGGATGTTGCTGAGACTGCCCTACTACGGGCATTGGAACAACACCATGCAAATTATGGCTGTGTGGTAGTTATGGAAGTGCAAACCGGTTACATAAAGGCTATTTCCAACCTGAGTAAAAACCAGCAAGGAAAGTATTGGGAACTATATAATTATGCGGTTGGAGAACAAGGACTCACGGAGCCGGGAAGTACCTTCAAACTCGCCTCAATGATGGCATTGTTGGAAGACTCTGAAGTACAGTTAACCGATAGTATTGATACCGGAAAGGGCTCTTTTGAGTATTACGACAAGGTAATGCGAGACCATAAACGTGGAGGGTATGGCAGGATCTCTGTCGCTGAAGTATTTTCAAAATCTTCAAATATTGGAGTAAGCAGGTTGGTCAACGAGCACTTTGGATTAAAGCCCGATCGATTTATTTCATATCTGAACCAGATGGGGCTAACAGAATCATTACAGTTCCAAATGAAGGGCGCCGGGGCACCTTATGTAAAAGATCCTTCAGATGCTAGCTGGAGCGGAGTAACGCTCCCCTGGATGTCTATTGGATATGAACTGAAGCTCACCCCTTTGCATACACTTAGCTTTTACAACGCCATTGCCAATGGCGGTACCATGATGAAGCCCATCATAGTCAAACGAATTAGTAAGGCCGGTGAGACCTGGAAGCAGTATCAATCTGAAGTAATACGGAAATCGGTGTGCAGTAAGGCCACGTTGGCAAAAATGCAAAAATTGCTTGAACTGGTGGTACTGGAAGGTACTGCTTCTAATATAAATGACAGCGATTACCGCATTGCCGGTAAAACTGGTACCGCTCAGAAAGTAAAAGTCGGTGGAGGGTATGAAAGAGCTTATTACACGTCATTTGTGGGATATTTCCCAGCCGAGGCCCCAAAATACAGTTGTATTGTAATTATTGACAAACCAAAAGGTTATAACCAATATGGCAGTGATGTAGCCGCCCCTGTATTTAAGGAAATCGCAGACAATATTTATAGTCGCGATTCAGAGATGCATGAGATGTTTGAACCGACTACAAGTCCTGAGGTTGGTGTGTTTCCCCTAATTCGGTCAGGGCAACTTCAAGATCTGCAATTGATATGCAATGAACTAGGAGTATCCAATCACTCAGGAACCGATGCGGATTGGGTGTTGTCCAGAAGAAATTATAATTCAGTTAAATGGTTAGAGAATGAAATTATACCAAATAGAGTACCGAACGTAGTGGGCATGACCTTACGTGATGCACTGCCACTCTTAGAGAATCAAGGACTTAGGGTGGCATTCAAAGGTAAAGGGAGGATTATCAGACAGTCATTGACTGTTGGGGATCAGATATCAAATGGGGCGAAGATCGTACTAGATTTAAGTTAATGGCGGCATTAAAAGAAATCGTATACAAAGTTTCCTTAAACTCCGTATCCGGCAATATGGATAATGACATAAAGGGGGTATTTGTAGATTCTCGTAGTGTTCAGCCAGGAGGCTTGTTTGTGGCGGTATCGGGAATTCAAACAGATGGCCACCGATATATGGACAATGCTATTGATAATGGAGCCATCGCCATTTTATGTGAAGATATTCCGGCCGCCCTAAGGCCAAACGTGACCTATATTACCGTGAAGGACAGTGCCTCAGCCCTTGGCCAGGTTGCTTCCAATTTTTATGGTAATCCTTCAAAGAAACTTAAACTGGTGGCAATTACCGGTACCAATGGTAAAACCACTACTGCAACTTTACTGTTTCAGTTGTTTAGAGATCTTGGCTATCGGGTAGGACTGCTCTCTACCGTGAGCAACCAGGTCAACGATCGCGTAATACCGGCAACACTTACCACTCCAGATTCGATAACCATAAATTCCCTGCTGGATTCAATGGTAAAAGATGGTTGTACTCATTGTTTTATGGAGGCCAGTAGCCACGCCATAGTACAGGAACGTATAAGTGGGCTACATTTTACCGGTGCGGTTTTCACCAATCTTTCCCACGATCACCTGGATTATCATGGGAGCTTTGATGCCTATATCCAAGCTAAGAAAAAACTGTTCAATGAGTTACCCAAAGAGGCGTTCGCACTGGTGAATATCGATGACAAAAACGGCTTAATAATGCTACAAAATACCCGGGCGCGCAAGCTAACCTATGGAGTAAAGAAACTTGCAGATTACAAAGCCAAAATTATTGCCAATACTAAAAGAGGTTTGGAATTAGAAATGGGTCAAAGTGAGGTGTGGTTTAAACTTATTGGCGAGTTCAATGCATACAACCTGGTAGCCTCTTATGCGGTGGCACAACTGTTGGGTGAATCATCAGAAGAAGTATTAAGACAATTATCTAAAATGGGCCCGGCTCCTGGTAGGTTTGATCAGGTAAATATTGCCTCGGATGTCACGGCAATTGTTGACTATGCCCATACACCTGATGCGCTGGATAAGGTATTGACTACAATTAATGCCTTCAGAACTGGTCAGGAGAAAGTGATTACGGTTGTTGGATGTGGTGGTAATCGCGATAAAGACAAGCGGCCGGTTATGGCGGATATTGCATGTAAGCATAGTGACCAAGTAATACTGACTTCTGATAACCCTCGTGATGAGGCACCGGAACAGATCTTACAAGACATGCAAAAAGGAATAAATGCTGTACATCTGAAGAAAGTGTTATCCATTGTTGACAGAAAGGAAGCCATAAAAACTGCCTGTACATTGTCAACCAACCACGATATTATACTGGTTGTCGGGAAAGGTCATGAAACCTATCAGGAAATTAAAGGAATACGTCATGATTTCGACGATAAAGTTGTTATAGCTCAAATGATGGAATTGGTAAAGGGAGGGGCAGGGGATTAAGCAAAGTGCTATTTTTTATATGGTGTTACGGGAATGTTGTATTATTTATTTGATTTTTTAGACCGGGAGTATGATTTAATTGGAGCCGGGGTATTTCAATACCACAGTTTCAGAGCTGGGATGGCAATCATCACGTCCCTCCTTATTACCATCGCCTTGGGAAAACGGATAATAAACTACTTGCATCAACAACAAGTAGGTGAGACCGTTAGGGATCTGGGTCTTAAAGGTCAAATGGAGAAAAGTGGCACGCCTACCATGGGCGGTATCATAATAATCGCCGCCATTTTAGTTCCCACCATACTTTTTGCCAGGTTAGACAACGTTTACATCCAAATTGTACTAATAACGGTGGTTTGGATGGGCCTGGTTGGTTTTGCAGACGACTACATTAAAGTTTTTAAAAAGAACAAAGCAGGCCTAAAGGGAAGATTTAAAATTGGCGGACAGATAGGACTTGGACTGATTGTCGGAGTGATGCTCTACGCTCATCCGGATGTGGTGATAAGACAATTTGATGCACCGCTTTCCACCGGACAAGCCGATAATATCAATTCAGGATACCGGGACATCAAATCAACCAAGACTACTATTCCATTTGTGAAGAACAATGAGTTTGACTACAAAGTATTGGTAGGCTGGCTTGATAAGGACCTAACCTGGATTGTCTATGTAGCAGTAGTAATTCTGGCCATTATGACCGTCTCGAATGGTGCCAATATTACGGATGGAATTGATGGCCTGGCGGCAGGTACTTCCGCCATCATAGCCTTGGCTCTGGGTATTTTCGCCTACTTATCAGGTAATGTTATATGGTCTGAGTACCTGAATATTATGTATTTGCCCAACTCAGGTGAATTAATGATTTTCTGTACAGCGCTGGTAGGGGCAGCTATCGGCTTTCTATGGTACAACAGTTTTCCGGCTCAGGTATTTATGGGAGACACCGGAAGCTTGACACTAGGAGCGGTTATCGCAGTGTTGGCCCTGGCGCTTCGGAAGGAACTGTTGATTCCCGTACTGTGCGGAATATTTATTCTGGAGAACATGTCGGTAGTTATGCAGGTACTTTACTTTAAATATACTAGAAAGAAATACGGAGTGGGTCGCAGAATTTTCAAAATGGCTCCACTCCATCATCATTACCAAATGGAAGGATACCATGAGTCTAAAATTGCCACAAGGTTCTGGCTCATCGGTGTGCTACTAGCAGTTTTCTCATTAGCAACTTTAAAATTGAGATAATGGCAGACAACATTGTAATACTTGGTGCGGGTGAAAGTGGATGTGGTGCGGCATTGTTGGCCAAAGCCAAGGGATTGGAAGTATTTGTATCGGACAACGGGTCTATTCAGGATCGTTATAAAAGACAATTGTTGGAGCAGGATATAACTTTTGAGGAAGGAATACATACCAGCGAAAAAATACTGCAAGCGACCGAAGTGATTAAGAGCCCAGGAATCCCTGATCAGGTAGAGGTCGTCCAAGATTGCATAAGGCAAGGAATACCGGTAATATCTGAACTTGAGTTTGCTTCCAGATATACCGAAGCGCGCATGATTGCTGTTACCGGTACCAATGGGAAAACTACCACTGCACTATTGACCCATCATATTCTTAAACAATGCGGGATCAACGCCGGACTGGCTGGAAACGTAGGCCATAGTTTGGCAAAGCAGGTGATTGATGACCATTACCACTATTATGTAGTTGAGGTTAGTAGTTTTCAATTGGACAATATGTTTCAATTTAAATCTCATATTTCCATCCTGTTAAACATTACCAAGGATCACCTGAATAGATATGACCAAGACTTCCAAAAATACGTGGCTTCAAAATTCAGGATTACTCAAAATATGACTGGCGAAGATTGCTTTATATATTTTGCTGACGACCAAACAATCAACTCAGAAATGCAAAGGCAGCAACTAGAGGCAGCGCGGTTCGCCGTTTCCATGGTACGCCACCAGAAACCCGGCGCTTTCCTGGAAGGAGATAAACTACATTTCAATATGAATACAACATCGGACGGACAGTCGATGGAGATATCAATTTCAGATATTGCTCTTCAGGGACCCCACAATATGGTAAATGCCATGGCGGCATCTCTGGCTGCTCTATTGTGCAATATTCCTCTGCACAAATTAGTTGCTGCGCTTGGCAGCTTTGAAAATACCGCCCACAGATTAGAATATTTGGGAACGGTAGATGGCGTGTCTTTTGTGAATGATTCTAAAGCCACTAACGTCGATGCAGTATTTTATGCGCTACAAAGCTATGACCAGCCGGTAGTGTGGATCGCCGGTGGAGTAGACAAGGGAAATAACTACCGGGCAATCCATAACATTGTTTGTTCAAAAGTAAAAGCGTTAATCTGCCTGGGTAAGGACAACCAACCTTTGTTATCGGCGTTTGGAAAGACAATTCCAACAACCATGGAAGCTGATAGCATGGAGATGGCCGTGGCTCTTGCTATGGATGCGGCCACGGAGGGCGACGTGGTGTTGCTTTCTCCAGCCTGTGCCAGTTTCGACTTGTTTAAAAACTATCAAGACAGGGGTGACCAGTTCAAAAAAAGTGTAAATGATAAAAAAAAAATTAATGGTTCTGAAGTATTAGTATTATGATCAAGACCTGGGCACAAGAGAATCTCAAGGGCGATCCTGTAATTTGGTTCGTAGTGGTGGCTTTGTCCATACTAAGCATTTTGGTGGTCTATAGCGCTACTGGAACCCTTGCCTATAGAATGATGGATGGCAACACCGAACATTACTTATTGAAGCATACCGGGTTGATCTTGATAAGCCTGGTGGCTATGTGGGTTGCACATAAGGTCGACTACAAATACTATTCAAAATTGTCGCAGTTTGCTCTTTGGGCTTCGGTTCCGTTATTACTGATTACCTGGAAATACGGGGTAACTATAAATGAAGCTTCACGATGGATTACCATCCCTCTGATAAATCAACCGTTCCAACCTTCCGATCTTGCCAAACTAGCGCTCATTGCTAATCTGGCAAGTATGCTTTCCAAAAGTCAGCAAAATATCGAGGATTTTAAAGAGTCATTTATTCCTATGCTTCTATGGTGTGGTGCTATCTGTGGGTTAATCGCTATGACAGATTTTTCTTCAGGGTTATTACTATTTGTGACTTGCCTTTTGATCATGTTCATCGGGCGGGTTCCTATAAGATATTTAATGATGTTATTAATTGTGGGTGTTTTAGCAGGAAGTTTAGCAGTTCAATTTGGTCAGCGTGGAGAAACCGTTATTTCGCGAGTAGAACGATTTTTCAGTGGAAATGAAATACCATTCCAAGCCAAACAATCCTACATAGCCATAGCGACGGGTGGTATTACCGGGAAAGGACCCGGCCGAAGCGATCAGCGAAACTTCCTGCCACATCCATATTCTGATTTTATCTATGCCATAATCATTGAAGAGTATGGCTTACTGGGAGGTGTGGTAGTGCTTGGGCTTTATTTGACTCTACTGTACCGGGGGATGCAGACAGTGGCCAAAAGTGACCGGGCATTTGGCGGGTTATTGTCAGCCGGATTGGCATTTGCCCTGGTGCTTCAGGCTCTAGTGAATATGGGAGTGGCAGTAGGTCTTGGCCCTATTACAGGACTTACATTACCGCTATTAAGCATGGGGGGTACTTCCTTGTTGTTTAATGGCATTGCCCTGGGTATCATACTCAGTGTAAGTAAAGAGGAACCCAATCAATCAGTGAAACGAAAAATCAAAGTAAACAGAAATTTGTCCACGGCCGCCTGATGAAAGAAGTGAGTACAAATAGCTTAAGAGTAATTATATCAGGAGGCGGCACCGGCGGTCATATTTATCCCGCTGTGGCTATTGCCAATGCCTTACAGCAACTAGATAGTAATATTGAAATTTTATTTGTCGGTGCTAAGGGCAGGATGGAAATGGAAAGAATTCCTGATGCTGGCTTCAAAATTATCGGGCTTCCAATCACCGGAATCCAAAGGAGGTTAACTTGGAAAAATTTATTGTTTCCATTTAAGCTATGGTCTAGTATTCAAAAGGCCAAAAAGATCCTAAAGGAATTCAGACCTCAAGTAGTAGTGGGTGTAGGAGGCTTTGCCAGTGGGCCTTTGTTGTATGCTGCCACACAAAGTGGGATACCTGCTCTAATACAGGAACAAAATAGCTACGCCGGTTTGGCCAACAAATGGCTGGCGAGCAAGGTTCAAAAAATCTGTGTAGCCTACGAGCATATGGAGCAATATTTTCCAATTGAGAAAATAATAATCACTGGAAATCCTGTACGTAACGATATCAAAAATGTAGGCAATAAAAAGAATGAGGCACTGAATTTCTACCAACTCGATGAAAACAAGCCGGTAATTCTGGTTATTGGTGGCAGCTTAGGTGCGCGTACCATCAATCAAAGTTTACTGCAACAATTAGGACTTTTTGTGGAGAAAGGAGTACAACTGATCTGGCAAACTGGGAAGTTTTACTTTAAAGACATTAAAAGGCAATTATCTAATGATGATCAATCCCATATCCGATTGTGTGAGTTCATTGAGGAGATGAGTTTGGCATATGCTGCTGCTGATGTGGTTATTTCCAGAGCTGGTGCCTTATCAATTGCAGAGTTGTGCCTGGCGCAAAAACCCGCAATTCTGGTACCCTCACCAAACGTAGCTGAAGATCATCAGACCAAGAATGCATTGGCCCTGGTTAATGCCGGTGCCGCCTTAATGATAAGTGATGACCAGGCTGTTAACAAATTGGCTGACAAGGCAATCAGTTTAGTACAGGATTCAGAAAAAAAATTAGAATTAATCAGAAATATTAGCAAAATGGCACGGCCCAATGCGGCTGATGACATCGCTTCGGAGGTTTTGAAGTTGGCAAGTTGAGAATTGAAGAATTAAATATGATCTATTTTATAGGGATCGGAGGAATTGGAATGAGTGCGTTGGCTCATTGGTGCCAGCAGCATGGGATATCCATAGCAGGTTACGACCGGACGGCATCATCCATTACCCGAACCTTGGAGCAACAGGGCGTACCCATTAGTTATGAAGACCGCAAGGAAACCATTCCACCAGAGTTACTACTGGAAGAAACTCTTGGTAAACTGGTGGTTTACACACCTGCGGTACCTAGTGACAATGAAATAGCCCGGACTTTGAGGGCCCATTCTTTACCTTTTCTTAAGCGGTCTCAAATGTTGGGGATAATTGCCAGGCCTTACTTCACCGTAGCTGTGGCAGGAACCCATGGTAAGACTACCATATCTTCAATGATCGGGCACTTGTTGAAGCATTCCGGCAGACCATGTACTGCTTTCATTGGCGGTATTACCCAAAATTACCACAGTAATTTATTGATGGATAAGGAGGCATCGGGCAAGCAGATATTAGTGGTGGAGGCGGATGAGTTTGATCGTTCATTTTTGACATTACAACCTGATGTTGCAGTAATCACTGCTATGGATGCGGATCACCTGGATGTGTATGGTGACGTAAACCAAATGTACGAGAGCTTCAAGGAGTTTGTGGGGAAAATTAAGCCTGGAGGTAAGCTTTTCATCAATGACAAGATTTATGATCTCCTTAAAGATCATGTACCCGGAGGGGTATCGGTTTATCCCTACGGCATCGATTCAGGAATTTTTAAAGCAATCAATATAAGCGTAAAGGACAACACGTTCATTTTTGACATTAAATCACCAGAAATTAATATGGATAAACTGAATTTAAACATGCCTGGTTTTCACAACGTGGAAAATGCCATGTCTGCCATAGCGGTGGGCTGGTCACTGGGTCTGGACGAAAAAGAAATTCGAGAGGCAATAGCATCGTACGCGGGAGTAAAACGTAGGTTCGAATTTATTATCAACCAACCTGAGTTGGTTTTTATCGATGACTACGCTCATCATCCTGTTGAGATTAAAGCATTACTATATTCAGTAAAGCGGCTTTACAGCAAACAAAAGATTACCGCCATTTTTCAACCGCATTTGTTCAGCAGAACTCGCGACTTTTTTCTTGAATTTGCCAACAGTTTGAGTCTAGCAACAGAGGTCATTTTACTGGATGTATATCCAGCCAGAGAAAAGCCAATTCCTGGAGTATCTTCTAATTTGATAGCTAAGGAGCTTACTGTACCCTTTGAGCTTTCAAATGAAGATAATATCTGTGAATTGCTGGCCAAAAAGCAATTGGAGGTAGTTCTTACCATTGGAGCAGGAGATATAGACCAATTGGTGGGACCAATAAAGAATGTATTAATAAATCAGGCACAAAATGGTCCCAAGAAATAAGATCCTTCATGGCGTTAAAATCGGGGTCGCCTCTCTGTTGGTGATCTCAGCCATTGGGTTTGCTGAAAAAAAGCATAGCAAAAAGGTCTGTGATAAGGTTGAAATCAATATAAAAGATCAGGGCGGCAACTTTTTTGTGCTTGAGGAAGATATTCTGGAGTTGATCCAATACGACTCCGCTGTGGGTGATCGGATAACTGCTAGAGGAATCGCTGAAATGGAAAATCGTTTGCTAAACCATGATTTTATTGTAGAGGCTGAAGTATACTGTGACCTGAAAGGTAAATTGATAGTAGAAGTCACTCAAAGCAAACCTATTGCCCGAATTGTAAGGCCTAATGACCCTGACGCCTATATTTCTTCCACTGGAGCTATAGTGCCTATCTCTGATAAATTTGCTGCCAGGGTATTGTTAGTTACCGGTGATTTTGCTGACTCGCTGATCAATACTCAACCTTCAACCCGTGGTTCTTCCCATGGGACTACTAATGACATTTTGGAGCTGGTAAAATACATACATAGCCAGGAATTTTGGAGGGCACAAATCACCCAACTTGACATAGATGCTGGTGGAAACATTGTGATGTATCCTCAGGTTGGAAAACAATATATAGAATTTGGTACTCCGACGAATCTAGAGAGTAAATTTTCCCGGATGGACCTGTTTTACAAAAAGATATTACCTAAAAAAGGGTGGAACAGCTATCACCGGGTTAATGTGAAATATACAGACCAGATAATATGCGAATAAATGAATCAAATAAACCAAAACACATAACTATTAACACTTTAATACCAAAGAACAATGCAAAAAGATAAAATCGTTGTGGGCCTGGACATAGGTACCACTAAGATCTGTGCTATCGTTGGACGAAGAAATGAATACGGAAAACTCGAAGTACTAGGTATGGGTAAGGCAGTTTCAGATGGTGTTATCAGGGGGATAGTCACCAATATCGATAAAACAGTCCATGCTATCTCAAAGACGATTCGTGAAGCAGAGGAGCAGGCTGGTATCGATATTAGAGTGGTCAACGTTGGTATTGCCGGACAACATATTAAGAGTGCTGTCCATCATGGAAGCATTACCAGAAAGTGCAATGATGATGAGATAACTATTGAAGATGTCAATCGGCTAACCAATGATATGTACCGAATTGTGATTCCACCGGGTAGTGAGATTATTCACGTTATGCCTCAGGATTATATCGTAGACTACGAAGACGGAATAAAGGACCCTGTGGGAATGTCAGGAGTGAAGTTGGAGGCTGATTTTCATGTAATTACCGCTCAAACAAATGCCATCAATAATGTGAATAAATGTGTTCGGCGGGCTGAACTAAAAATTGACAATTTGATTTTGGAGCCACTGGCTTCCAGTCTGGCAGTGCTTAGTGATGATGAGAAGGAAGCTGGAGTTTGTTTGGTAGACATTGGAGGGGGTACCACAGATATTGCATTGTTCTACGACAATATTATTAGACATACTGCGGTGGTACCATTCGGAGGAAACATTATAACCACGGACATCAAACAGGGATGTTCCGTAATGCACCACCAGGCAGAGCAATTAAAAGTGCGCTTCGGTAAGGCCATAGCTGAGGAAGCCAACCCCAATGAAATTGTAAGTATTCCGGGACTTAGAAACAGGCCACCGAAAGAGATATCCATTAAGAACCTGGCTCATATTATTGAGGCACGTATGGAGGAAATCATAGAGTTGGTGCATACTGAAATCATTACCTCAGGATATGATAATAAGTTATCCGGAGGAATAGTAATTACCGGTGGCGGTTCTCAGTTGCAAAATGCAAAACAACTGTTTGAGTACATGACCGGTATGGACGCTCGTATTGGCTACCCTAATGAACACTTAGGGAAAAGCAAAGTTGAGATTGTAAAAACCCCAATGTTTGCCACCGGTATTGGACTGGTATTATCAGGATTCCGGGCCCTTGACGAACGGGATAACCGTTACCAGCAAGTGGGAGTGGGTCATACAAAGGTCAAACAAAACCATGGCACCGATTTTTTCAAGCGCATTCTTGACAAGACCAAAGATCTTTTGATCGATGATTTTGATGACAAAGACTATCAGTAAAAAAAACCATAAAATAAAATTTTTTAACTATGACACTAAACGCCTATAAATTCGAAATTCCAAAGCACCACAAATCAATTATAAAAGTAATTGGTGTAGGTGGTGGGGGCAGTAATGCTGTAAATCACATGTTTAATCAGGGTATTAAAGACGTTGAATTCATCGTCTGCAATACCGACGCGCAGGCGCTCAATAATAGCCCTATTCCCAATCGCTTGCAAATCGGAGTACATCTTACTCAGGGATTAGGGGCAGGTGCAAACCCTGAGGTCGGTAAGAATGCGGCCCTTGAAAACAAAGAAGAAATACGGGAGTTACTACACGAGCATACTAAAATGGTATTTATCACCGCCGGAATGGGTGGTGGAACCGGAACCGGGGCTGCCCCGGTGATTGCTAAAGTAGCCAGAGAACTGGATATCCTGACCGTGGGAATCATAACTATTCCATTTGGTTTTGAAGGTAAGAAGAAGATGCAGCAAGCAGAGATTGGTATTAAAGAGATGAAGGAGAATTGTGATACCGTACTGGTAATCCTAAACGACAAATTACGGGAAATCTATGGCAATCTTGCCATCAGTGAAGCTTTTGCCAAAGCCGACAATGTATTGACCACAGCCAGCAAGGGAATTGCAGAAATAATCACTGTTCCAGGTTATGTAAATGTTGATTTTGAGGACGTAAGAACCGTAATGATGAACTCTGGCGCTGCGGTAATGGGCTCATCAACTACCGAAGGAGAAAACCGCGCCCGTAGAGCAGCTGAAGAAGCCATTGCATCGCCATTGCTCAACAATGAGAATATTCATGGGGCAAGAAAGATTCTACTATCCATAATAAGCGGAGAAGAAGCGGAGCTTCAAATGGATGAGTTGACCGACATCACTGAATATATTCAGGAAGTAGCTGGAAGTAATGCAGATGTCATTTTTGGTCATGGGGTGGATCATGAACTGGGAGAGAGTATCAGGGTGACCTTAATTGCCACCGGGTTTGATAGTACTACTGCCGAATTACTCGAGCGCCAAAAGACTGTTTTCGATTTAGAGTCGAACAAACAAATTGGTCTGTTCGAGAAACCGGCAAATCAAAATAATGGACATGAAGATCAAGATGTGAGCAAACCAACCAAAACCTATTCTTTTGAAGGATTTTCACAACCTGCTGAAAATAATAAAGAAGAGACTCCTGAAGAGGAAATAAAAGAAAAGGTCTTCAAATGGAATCTAGACAGTGGTAAAGAGGAAGAAAAGGAAACGGAAACTGTGGATCCATTCCATACTTCATTTATGAGTTGGAAAGAATCAGATGCAGTACAGAGTAAGAGAGAAATGCTTCAGAAGCAAGCAGCTGATCGTAGCAACAGGTTTAAAGGTATGAACAGCCCGGTTGATGCTGATAATTTCAAGGAGAAACTGGATGTTCCAGCCTATCTGAGAAGAGATGTACGGTTACAGGATGTACCCCATAGTTCTGAAAAGAATATTTCAAGGTACCAGCTCAATGATGAAAATCAGATCCTGGGCCAAAATAAATTTTTACACGATAACGTGGACTAATCCCATTAGGGAATTTTTTATAGTTGATAGTTAAGTGGTTTTTTGATGTTTAGTGGGGAAAAGTCTCACGCTTCAGCGTGAGACTTTTTCTATTTATTTAGCCCTCATCAATCGCCAATCCATCAATCTAAAAATCTATTGTTCAAATGTTCCCCTTGCTCCCCTGCTCCCCTGCTCCCAACCTCGCGCTCAAAACTTAATGAGGTCCTTTATCTGCATTTCTAGCAACTCTAAAATCAACGGATCATTTATTTTGCCGTCAGTAAGTAGCTTTTCAATTCCCGGCATTCTTACTTTAAGTGCCAGCACATGCATACCTAGGTAGTTGATAATATCGGTCAGGTGACTCAAAGCCAACACACCGCCTTGCACACCCGAAGACAATCCAACCAGGGCGCATTTCTTATCCTTAAAAGACCCCGGGTGGGCCATTCCATCTATAAATGCCTTGAGCACCCCGGGAAAAGAACCGTTGTATTCCGGTACCACAAATACGAACTTGTGGGAATTTATAATTAATTCAGTCATTTGGTTGAATGCCTGATTTTTTCCGGTATTTTCATATAAAGCTGACCTAAGGAAGTCAACCGGCAGGTTCTGTAAATCCAATATACTGCTTTCCTCTCCAGCTTTTGTCAGCAGCTCCTGGTAAAATTCTGAAATTACCCTGGAAAATGATGACCTTCGATTGGTACAACTGATAATTGTGATCATTCTTATTTAGTTGGTATTGGTTAAATGTAATGCCTTTAAAGTTATGAGTTTTCAATTTTTATTTTGGTGTGATTTCGGTTTTCCATTGAAACAGCGCTAGCATTTTCTTACTGCCCGCCGTACTTAGGTACAATGGCGGGCGGGTGGTTCGTTTCTTTTGGGCTGCGCCTTCGCGTAGCCGCTATGGCAGAGCAAGCGTGATGCAAAAGAAATGAACAAACCAAGTTTTTAACTAGTAAAGGATTATTTTTAAGCTCAAAGTGAATCTATAGCGAATGCATAAAATTGCCGAAGCAACCTCATACATCCAACAACAGTGCCATTTCCAACCAACCTTTGGTATCATTCTGGGCACTGGTCTGGGGTCGCTGGTTGATGAAATTCAAATTGATCATTCTATCGATTATCAGGATATACCTCACTTTCCGGTTTCTACCGTGGAGAGCCATTCCGGCCGGTTGATCTTTGGGAAGCTCGGCAGCGCCAAAGTAGTGGTAATGCAGGGTAGATTTCATTATTATGAGGGTTACTCTATGAAAGAAGTGACCTTTCCTGTCAGGGTCTTGAAAAACCTGGGGATTACCAAGCTATTCATTTCAAATGCTGCCGGGAGTTTAAACCCCGATTATAAGTTGAGTGATCTGATGGTAATCAATGATCACATTAACCTGCAACCTCATAGTCCCTTAATTGGTGCCAACCTGGACCAGATGGGCCCACGGTTCCCAGATATGAGCGAAGCTTATGACCGGGAATTGATCGATCAGGCCATGAAGATTACCGCTGACCTGGGCATACCCTGTCACCAGGGAGTTTATGTTTCTGTACCAGGCCCTTCCCTGGAAACAGAGGCAGAATACAAATACCTGCGGGTAATTGGTGGTGATGCCGTGGGAATGTCTACGGTACCTGAAAACCTGGTAGCCCGGCATATGGGCCTTCCTTGTTTTGCCGTATCAGTGATCACCGATCTGGGCGTACCTGGAAAGATAAAAAAAATCGATATTGATGACGTTATTGCTGCTGCCAAAGCAGCCGAACCTGGCATGACGCGGTTGATTAAAAAATTGATTGACCTTGAAGTAGAGCAAGCTCACTTCAGAACTCCGTAGCTCTAAACACTAAATGCCAAAACCCACAATGCCCCTGCGGTTCACGCAAATCTCAAATCGTAATTCGTGCTATGCACCGAACTGTGCTAGCATATCAGACATGTTCTGCTGATTCTACATTCATGGCTCCCTGCCCCAAGCCCCCAGCACACGCCACTTACCACAAGAAATCTTGCGAAAACCACCCATGTATTATTATATATCTTTAAACTTTAAAATATAACATTCACTTCCTAGTTTTACAGACAGTTGTGTTATGTCTATTGCAGTAAAGAATCTCACCAAAACCTTCGGTCAGCAAAAGGCCCTGGATAATATTTCCTTTAGTATTAAGGAAGGCGAAATCGTGGGATTTCTGGGCCCCAACGGCGCCGGTAAATCTACTACCATGAAAATTGCTACTTGCTATTTACCGCCAACAAGCGGCTCGTTGAAAGTATGCGGGATGGAAGTCACCGAGCATCCGTTGGCAATACGACATCAGATTGGCTATTTGCCTGAGCACAACCCTTTGTATCTGGACATGTATGTACACGAGTACCTGGGATTTATCGGGCAAATACATAAACTAAAGGGGAAGGAACTAATTGACAGGGTTAAAATGATGGTGGAGATGTTTGGCCTGGGCAGGGAGCAGAATAAGCTGATCGGAGCTTTATCCAAAGGTTATCGCCAAAGGGTAGGTTTGGCCCAGTCTTTGATCCATGACCCCAAAGTGCTGATATTGGACGAGCCCACTACCGGCCTGGATCCCAATCAGATTACGGAAATACGAAATTTAATCAGGGAGGTAAGCCGGGAAAAGACGGTGTTGTTTTCGACACATATCATGCAGGAAGTTCAAGCCCTGTGCCAGCGGGTAGTAATTATTGATAATGGCATCATTGTAGCTGATAAGGCAGTGGACCAATTAAAAGAGGGCTCTGGTGCAAAGGGTTCTTATAATACTTACAGAGTATCTTTTAAAAACAAGGTCACCAAAGAGCAGTTGAGCAAAATAGAGGGTGTGGTGGAAGTAAACCAGGATGATGAAGGTGAGTTTTTGTTGTTAACCCCTGATGGACAGGATATACGTGCAGCAATTTTCAATTATGCTGTAGCACAGAACTGGACATTGATCAAATTGAACCAGGAATCACACAGTCTGGAACAGATATTCAAAGACCTAACAGGAAAAGGGGGAAAGCATGATTAGCGTCTTCAGGAAGGAGGTGGCTGGTTTCCTGAATTCTCTTATTGCCTATATTGTTATAAGTGTCTTCTTAACGAGTATAGGGTTGCTGATGTGGGTATTCCCGCAAACTAATATCCTGGACTACGGCTTCGCTGATATGGAGACACTATTCGGGCTGGCACCCTATGTCTTCATGTTTCTGATTCCCGCTATTTGCATGAAATTTTTTGCTGAGGAAAAGAAATCGGGAACCATGGAATTACTGTTTACCAGGCCGTTGACGGATCTACAAGTGATTCTGGGTAAGTACTTCGCAGGCTTGTTCCTAGTAATATTTTCATTGTTACCCACACTGATCTATTACTATTCTGTATATGAGCTGGGTAGTCCAAAAGGCAATCTGGACAGTGCCGGAATTATAGGTTCATACATTGGATTGTTATTGTTGGGTTCATTTTTCACTGCTTTGGGGGTTTTGGCTTCTTCTATCACGGAGAATCAAATCATAGCGTTCATATTGGGGGCATTTTTGTGCTTTATCTTTTATGATGGGATAGATGCCCTGGCTTCCCTGGCCACAATTAGTTCAGCTGGACAATTAATTGAGCGACTTGGAGTGGTTTACCATTATAATGCGCTAAGCCGTGGATTGATGGACAGCCGGGATATTCTATATTTTCTCAGCATAACCACAGCTACTCTTCTATTTACGAAACTGGTAATCGGCAGCAGAAAATGGTAAGCAGGAATTCGAAGATAATAGGGGATGTGCTCAAATTATTCGTTGGGTTAATACTGCTGGTGATCCTAAATCAGTTGGCTGGTCATTTTCCAATACGGTGGGACCTTACCGAAGAAAAAAGGTTTTCCATTCAACCGGCTACTAAAGAGCTATTACAAAACCTGGAAGAGGCAGTTTTTGTAGATGTTTACCTTGACGGGGCATTGCCTGCGGGTTTTGCCCGCCTTAAAAAGTCAATTGGTGAAACATTGGATGAGTTTCGAATTTATGCAGGTAGCAATTTGCAATATAAATTTATAGATCCTGATCAGGCAACCACATCATCCGCACGCAGTCAATTCTATAGCCATTTGGCAGAGAAAGGTATTCAACCTTCCAATGTGATTGATACAAAAGGCGGTCAACGCACTGAAAAATTAGTGTTCCCAGGAGCGATTGTTGCCCAGGGCCCCAGGGAGAGAGGCGTCTTATTGCTAAAAGGCAATAAAGGGGCAGGCCCGGATGAGCAACTCAATCAAAGCATTGAGGGATTGGAATATGAGTTGGCAACGGCGATTAGGGGGTTGACATCCAATAACCAGCTGCGAATTGGGTTGGTCAAAGGACACAGTGAACTAGGAGACCAGGACATTGCCGATCTCACTGCTAGCTTATCAGAACACTACGATCTCGGGAATGTAAATTTATCCATATATCAAGACCTGATCGGATATGACGCATTGTTGGTACTTAAACCCATACAGCCATTTTCGGAGGTTGATAAGTACAATCTGGATCAGTTTCTTATGCAAGGAGGAAAAGCCATGATGTTCCTCGATGCCCTACAAGTAGATATGGACAGCATCAAGGGGCCAGGGACTTATGCATTTCCATTCGAAACCAACCTGGACGATATGCTTTTCCGATACGGTATCCGAATCAATAAGGACCTGGTAGTTGACAGGTTTGGTCAAAGATACCCTATAATTGTGGGCAAAGTGGGCAATCAACCTAATCTCCAATGGATGCCATGGCCATTCTACCCCATAATAAACCGCACCGGCGAGCACCCAATCGTAAAGAACCTGGATGCAATTGGCAGTAAGTTTATTTCCAGTATTGATACTGTCAAAGCTGCAGGACTAAAGAAAACCCCTTTGTTGTTTTCATCCCAGTACTCAATGAAAGTGGATTACCCGGTGAAGGTGAGTCTTAACGATTTACGGAAGGATTTTAATCCTGAGCGCTTTAACCAGGGACCCATACCGTTAGCTTATTTGGTAGAAGGAAAATTTACTTCTTTGTATAAAAATAGGATGTTGCCCCAGGGTGTTTCAACTATGCCAATGAAATCCGAAGGTACTTCAAAGATCATTGTGGTAAGCGATGGTGATATGATGACCAGCGTAATTAATCCCAAGACAGACCGGCCGTTGCCCATGGGATTTGATCTTGCATCACAGCAAGAGGTTTTTGCCAATAAGGACTTTCTTTTGAATTCTATGGCCTATCTACTGAATGATCAGGGTATTATTAACGCCAGAAATAAGGAAATAAAGATCAGACCTTTGGATAGTGTTCGCATTGCTGGTGAGAAACTTTCCTGGCAGTTATTTAATTTGATCACTCCATTGGTACTGCTGGTGGTTTATGGAGTAATTAGACATTTTTTACGTAGACGAAAATACGCAAGCTTCTAATGAGGACTAATAAAAACACATCTCTGGCAGCGATATTGATTGGACTGATTGCGGTGTCGGTAGTACTTGGTTTTTGGGAAAAAGGAGGTGGAGGCACAAAGATTGATACAGATTTATTTGTAATAGCTGATATTGACCCTATAGATCGCGTGGTTATTAGTCGGGGGAATGAGGTCATGGACTGCCGGGCGTATACCAGGGGGTTTATGATCAATGGCCAATTCCCAATGGACGAAAATCTGTTGACGGTGCTGGCTTCGCTATTACAACAGGTTAGGGTCCAGAGGCCGCTTGCCGGGCAGCAAGAGCAAGAGGCTTGGATAAGAATACAGGAAACAGGAAGTCACCTTCAAATTTATAACGGGGAACAGCTTTTAATCTCCTATTGGGCCGGTGGTGACAAATTAAAACAGAAATCCTATTTTGCTACTGAGGAGGGTAAAGTATACCTGGTGCACCTTCCTGGTTACAGCAACTATGTGAGTGGACTTTTTGAATTACCACTGAGTAAATGGCGTAGCCGGACCATATTTGCCAATACCTGGAGATCATTGCTTTCGTTCAGTTTCAAGGACCATTCACAACCTGACAACAATTTTGAGATTAATTATCAGGATCCATTTTTTTCTGTTTCCGGGATCCAGAAATTGGATAGCAATCGAGTAATGAACTACTTACAAAACTTGATTGAGGTAAAAGCTACCGCGGTAGTTGATACCTTGTATGATGGTGAGCGTTGGTTAGAACTATCAACTAAAGATATTGACCCAGGGAAGAACCAGTCATTAGTATTGTATGGTGATGCCTCACAAAACATCATCCTTGGTAGGGCAGGGGACCAGTACTTTACCTTCCGCACTGTGAATTTAAAACCAATTATTAAGAACGCAGGGTATTTCGAGATACGTTGAATTACTCTTGACTATTGACAATTTGGCCATTTAGGAAATGACCTGGCCAAGTCAAATCAAAAATCAATTAATCTACTGATCAATTATTCAATTATTCTACTGTTCAATTGGTTGTTCCCATGTTTTTTATTTTTAAATTTGCCAGCCAAACCATTCTTAAATATATTGTACAATATGAAATTTATTGTTTCTTCCTCCGCTCTATTGAAACAACTTTCTGCCATAAGTGGCGTCATAACTACAAATCCGGTAGTACCAATATTGGAGAACTTTCTATTTGAAATTGATGAGGGTCAATTGACCGTGACTGTATCGGATTTACAGACATCAATGATTACCTCATTGGAAGTCGAGGCCAAAGAAAGCGGAAGCATAGCGGTTCCAGCCAAGATACTTTTGGAGACCTTGAAAAACCTGCCTGAGCAGCCAGTTACATTTACCATTGACAAGGAGACCTATAGCGTTGAAATAAATTCAGACAACGGACGGTACAAATTGGCCGGTGAAAATGCCACTGATTTCCCTAAAGTCCCTTCAGTTACAGATGGTTATAGGGTTGATGTATCTTCGGACGTTTTGGGTAAGGCAATTTCCAACACTATTTTTGCCACCAGTAATGATGAATTGAGACCCGCTATGACCGGTGTCTACCTTAGTCTTAGCGATACCAATACCACATTTGTAGCCACTGATGGCCACCGCCTTATTCGTTATCGGAGAGCGGATATTGTATCTGATATGGACAACACTATGATCATCCCCCGTAAGGCATTAAACCTTTTAAAAGCCACATTACCCTCAGAGAACACATCCGTAAGTGTTGAATATAACGTATCCAACGCCTACTTCAAGTTTAATCAAATCCAAATGATCTGCCGGCTGATAGATGAACGGTTTCCTGATTATGAAAATGTGATTCCTGTAGACAATCAAAACAAAGTGGTTATTGATAGAATGGAATTATTGTCCTCACTAAAGCGAATTGCTATTTATGCCAATAAAACTACCCATCAGGTTCGTTTGAAAATTACCGGTAGTGAGCTGCTCATATCTGCTGAGGATTTGGATTTTTCAAATGAAGCCAGCGAGCGACTTTCCTGCGACCATGATGGAGAAGATATTGAAATCGGATTCAATGCCAGGTTTTTACTAGAAATGTTAAGCAACATTACCAGTAATGAAGTTACACTTCAACTTTCCGCACCAAATCGTGCAGGATTGATCATTCCCAGTGAATCCGATGAAAATGAGGACATTCTAATGCTGGTAATGCCAGTGATGTTAAATAATTACGTTTAGAATCCTGATGGACGTTTGAACCGGATCAATACAGGTTGATTTCCGGATAGTCCATAAGTTTTCTGCGCATGTTCCGAAAAGAACAGGCCGTTATTATCCAGGCCAATCCAGATCTCCTCAGGGGTTAGCAACAAAGCTTCACCCATACCATATTTAGTTTTGTGATATAACTTTCCGTCCTGATGACTGCAGGTATTTTTATAGGACACACGAGAAACAATTTGTTGGGTGTCAAGATCCATTTTAGTAACGTAATTTTCGTTCCTTTCCAGAATGTAAAGAAAGCCGTTTTCTACCTTTAAGTCAGAAATGTCTCCTTCCTCATTTGGGAGGGTGATGATATCAGTAACCTGTTTATTTTCAAGATCGTATATTATAATAAAACGAGGTTCTCGTTCCTTTGCAAGATAAAGTATACGGTTTTGGCAATCTACAGCAACCCCTTCTAGTCCCTTGTTTTTTGCCCATCCCTGGTCAGGAAGCTGTCCTTTATTGAAAACCATTTCACTGTTGGCTGAGTTAGTAGAAAGGTAGATCCTGTCGTATTCTTCATCGGCAAAAAATATTCCCAATTCAGAGCAATAGTCAATCCCTTCAATATCGGACTTACGGTCAATTCCAAGTGATACACTGTCAACAAGATTAAAATAACCTGAATCCAGGGCTATTTTGTAGGTATTCTGGTTCCATTCTTTATCGTCTACCACCCAATAATCACCTTCAATATTGGTTATACCGCTCAGGTCAAAATTATGTGGGTAATTGGCAAGCACGTGAATGGAAAGAAGTTCCAACTCCTTGTGTTCAGGTACCTGGGAAAAGCTAAGAAGGCTAAAAAGCAGAAAAATTAAAAATCGAGACATTTAGTGGATCACTCTATTCTTTCAATCATGGCCCCAATATTTATTAATCGTTTGTCTATATACTGATATCCACGGTCAATTTGTTCCACATTATGAATAATACTGGTTCCGCTGGCGGACAAAGCTGCTATCAGTAGCGAAACTCCTGCCCGTATATCCGGGGAGGTCATATGAATGCCACGTAAATGATTTTTCCTGTCCAACCCGATAACTGTTGCCCGGTGCGGGTCGCACAATATTATCTGGGCCCCCATCTCAATTAATTTGTCAACGAAAAACAAGCGACTTTCAAACATCTTTTGATGTATTAAAACTGTGCCTTTCGCCTGAGTCGCCACTACCAGCATTATGCTGAGCAAGTCGGGAGTAAAACCAGGCCAGGGAGCATCCGAAACGGTCATTATGGAGCCATCTATGTAAGAGTCAATTTCGTAATGCTCTTGTTGTGGAATCACAATATCATCGTCGACCAGATCAAATTGGATGCCCATTTTCCTAAAAGTTTGAGGGATAATACCCAACTCCTGGAATTTCACGTTCTTGATGGTGAGAGCACTTTGGGTCATGGCTGCTAGTCCAATAAAGCTTCCAATTTCTATCATATCTGGAAGTACCGTATGAACGGTCCCGCGTAGTTCCTCAACCCCTTCAATGGTCAGCATATTGGAACCAATGCCCTGGATTTCAGCACCCATTCTAACCAGCATTTTGCAAAGTTGTTGCAAATATGGTTCACAAGCTGCATTATAGATCTTGGTAGTACCTTTAGCCAGTACAGCAGCCATAATGATATTGGCCGTTCCAGTAACCGATGCTTCCTCAAGCAGCATGTACTGCCCTTTGAGTTTGGTGGCGCTAACTGAGTAGAAGGAATTTTCCTGGTCAAATTTGAACTTAGCTCCAAGTTTTTGAAATCCAATAAAGTGTATGTCCAGGCGCCTTCGTCCAATTTTGTCCCCTCCGGGCTTGGGTAATTTAGCTCGTCCAAATCGTCCCAACATTGGGCCCAACATCATTACGGAACCACGTAATGAGCCAGCCTGCTCTTTAAAGGAGTCGGTTTCTAAGTAGTCCAGATTTACTTTGTTTGAGGTAAAGCGGTAGTCATTGGAATTCAGGCGGTCCACTTTGACACCCATGTCTTCCAAAAGTTGGATTAGCTTAATAACATCGCGTATCTGGGGAATATTGTTGATGGTGACCGGTTCAGAGGTTAAGAGCACACCACATATTACCTGTAAGGCTTCGTTCTTCGCTCCCTGTGGCACTATTTCACCATGCAATTGATGACCACCCTGGATCTTAAATGAACCCATTAATTATTGCTCTTTCGTCTCTTTCCTCCTCTTCTTTTACTGTTATTTCCACCAGACCTTCTTGGTCTTTCCTTATAGGTAGGCTCGAATAGATTTTGCTCTTTTACGGTTTTCAGGTCAATACTTAACTTGCCCTCGGACAGCTCAGCAATGTGGTCTACTATAACTTCTTCATCAACTGCCTCTTTATTCCACACTCCATAGAAACTCCTCATTAAACGACCAAGATAGATAATCGCGTCCTTCTGTTCCTGCTCATCCTTAATTTCAATGGCTTGTTGTATTAACAACTCAATATTACGTCCGTAGTGCTTGTATTTAAGTCTATGATTGTTGTACTCAAGTTTCTTCGGTTTTCGGGCGAGTATTTCTGGAGCAGGTTTGGGAAAGGGACTATCAACCTCCAAATCAAATTCTGAGATAATGAAAAGGTCATCCCAAAGTTTCTGGTTAAATTCATTTCCTTCCTTCAACGCCGGATTGATCAACTTCATCAATTCGACCAGGGTGTGTGAATATTCTTTCCGGTTATCATCTTCTTTGATGTCACGCACGTATTTTACCAGTTTTTGAATATTTCGTCCATACTCCTTCAAAATTAATTCAGGACGACCGGTATTGTATTCATGTTGATCACTCATTTCAGTATTAACTATGGTGTATTTTAAGTTTGGCAAAACTAAGCAATAAAGTTTTCTCCCCAAAATTTTCAAAGTGTACCTTGGCTTTCTTTTGCGCTCCTTCTTGATCCAGTTTGGTTACCTTACCGAACCCAAATCTTGGATGCTCGACCTTCATTCCTTCCTGAAGCATAGAGGTATCACTGGGGATAAAGTTCTTAGAGGGGGTTATTTGGGTTTTCCCATTCAGCGGTTTTAACTGCTTCCGGATGCCAGTGACCAGAGTTTTAGCATAATTGCCGCTTGCAGAATTTATTGGAGTGGAACCACTGAATACTCCACTGCTCCATTTTCGGTCTACTTTTATATAGACAGGATCAATTTCCTCAATGAATCGACTGGGTTCGCAGCTTTTCAATCTGCCATACCTATACCGGGTCAGCGCATAAGAAAGGAACAACTTCTTTTGAGCACGGGTTATTGCCACATAAAATAGACGGCGTTCTTCTTCCAGATCAGCTCTACTGCTAAGCATCATCTGAGAAGGGAACAAATCTTCTTCAAGACCTACAATATAAACATGCTTGAACTCAAGTCCCTTGGCGCTGTGAATGGTCATCAGGGTTACCTTTTCCAACTCGGTATCGTTCTCTCTGTCAGCATCCGTTAAAAGTGCTATATCCTGTAGGAATGCACCTAAGTCTTTATCTTTTCTGGACACTTCAGGGTTATCAACAAATTCCTTTATGGCGTTGAGTAGTTCCTGAACATTCTCATAGCGATTGAGACCTTCGATGGTTTTATCCTCATAAAGCAATTTCAACAGTCCTGATAGCTTGGCGATGTGATTGGCGGTTTCAAAGGCATCTTTTTGTTCTGCCACGATCTTGAAACTCCTGATTGTAGTAACGAAGTCATGCACTGAGTTAGCAGCTCTAGGGCTCAAAAAACTATTGGCATTAACCAAGACTTCCCAAAGAGAGATATCATGGTCGTATGCTGCAACCATTAACTTTTCAATGGTACCAGGTCCGATACCCCGTTTTGGCAGATTAATAACACGTCTTAAGGCCTGTTCATCGTTTTGATTCACTACAAAACGTAGATACCCCATCAGATTCTTGATCTCTTTACGTTGATAGAAAGACAAACCACCAACCACTTTGTACCCAATATTTACCCTGCGCAGGGCTTCCTCCATAGCCCTGGACTGACTGTTGGTACGATAGAGTACCGCAAAATCAGAGTTTTTGTATTGGTGGTTAACTTTTTCTTCAAAGATTGAAGAAGCCACTAATTTACCCTCTTCATTGTCAGAGGTAGCTTTCATCATATGAATCAGTTCACCATCTTCATTCCGGGTCCAGACATTTTTATGTAATTGTGCTTTGTTGTGATTAATAACTGAGTTAGCAACATTGACAATATTCTGGGTGGATCTATAGTTCTGTTCCAATTTGATCACCCTCAGATCCGGGTAATCTTTTTCGAAATTGAGAATATTTTGAATGTCAGCGCCCCTAAAGGCATAAATACTTTGGGCATCATCTCCGACTACCGCAATATTCTGGTGGACCGCTGCAAGTTTTTTGGTGATCAGGTACTGAGAAAGGTTGGTATCCTGGAATTCATCCACCATCACGTAATGGAACCGGTGTTGATATTTATTGAGTACATCCGGAAAATCCTTAAACAGAAGGTTGGTATTAAAAAGCAGATCATCAAAATCCATTGCGTCTGCTTTAAAACAGCGTTCAGAATAGACTTTGTACAAGTTGCCCATTTCTGGTTTCAATTGGCTGTTATCATCCGCTTGAAAAACAGGGTTTTGCAAATAGCTACGCCATGAGATCAAACGGGTTTTTGCCGCTGAAATACGGTTAAGAACTACATTGGGTTTATAAATTTTATCATCCAATTGCTTTTCTTTCACTAATGCCTTAATCAGGGATTTACTATCGTCGGTATCGTAGATGGTGAAATTAGAGGGGTAGCCAAGTTTTGAGGCCTCAGCCCTCAAGATCCTGGCGAACACAGAATGAAAGGTCCCCATCCATAAATTCCGGGCCTCAGTACCTACCATCTGTTCAATGCGACTACGCATTTCCTGGGCCGCCTTATTAGTAAAAGTTAGGGCAAGGATATTAAAGGGATCAACATTTTTGGATTTGATCAGATGGGCTATTCGATAAGTCAATACTCTGGTCTTTCCAGACCCCGCTCCTGCAATGATCATACAAGGGCCGTCTGTAAAAACCACTCCGTCTTTCTGAGCTTCATTTAGACATTCCAGGTACTCCATATATCTCCCCTAATAATTGATATGCAAGTTACGATTTGAGAGTAGAATCCTGAAGTCTATGGATTAAAATTCAGAAAATAAATACCCTATTGACTGATTCACTGATTTACCAAGCAGTCTTTCCTTCGTACTAGGTAATTTGGTAGGCGTGGCAGCCCCTTAATCCTTCAATCCTTCAATCCTTCAGTCATTAGTGCTGTGGATAATTTGTGCAAAAATTGTTCAAAAGAGAGACCACGAATATTTGTTTGATTGGCACAACAGATCTACCTTAGATTCATCAAGTGAGAGATAAAAGGCCAGTCGAAAGGACTAGGGTGGAACAGGGTGAAATGCTTAGGTAAGTTATTCTTGCAAACTCAGAAGCCTGAAAGGCAAACGCGAGTGAGCCTGGTTGGAAGAAGTCATAATAATACGAGCTTGATGTTTATTTGAAATTACGGTTTCAGATAAGCGAAAACGGGAATTTTTCAAACGAAAGATTCCCGTTTTTATATTCAAAAAGCAGCTAGCAAACCCTGCTTATTTGGGGCATGCCCCAGGCGCCAGACGCCAAGCGCCCCATACGCCATGCGCTAATCCAGCGCATGGATAGTAACCCAATACCGGTATGCCACTACCATTTTATCTATTTTACTAAGTTTAGACAGATCTTTTTGAGCATAACTTGGTAAGATCACCCGGTTTATTCTTGAAAGGAATTTAAAAAACGACTTTTTCATCTTGGAGTAAATAAGGGTACCTAAATTTAGGTAAATTGGTGTTTAATAGAAAGTTCCGTTACCCGCTAATGATTGAAATTGACAATACCTTAATAACCGATGATCTTAAGTCGTCATATTTCGTATGTGATTTAAATCGTTGTAAGGGTGCTTGTTGTGTGGAAGGAGATTTAGGGGCCCCACTGGAAGACCACGAGTTGGAAATATTGGAAACCATTTACCCGGAAATAGCTCCCTATTTGTCCGAAGAAGGAAAAAAGGCAATTGAACAGCAAGGGACCTACATAAAAGACCACGAGGACGAATTTTCTACTCCTACCATTAATCACAAGGAATGTGCCTATGCAATATACGATGATAAAGGGACACTAAAATGTGGTATTGAGCTTGCTTTTAACGATGATAAAATCAGTTTCAGAAAGCCAATCTCCTGCCACCTTTATCCTCTGAGAATTACTAGTTACCAGCAATTCGATGCAGTAAATTACGATAGATGGCATATTTGTGATCCGGCTTGTAGTTTGGGTGAGTCGCTGAAAATGCCCCTTTATAAGTTCCTCAAAATACCTTTGATCCGTAAATACGGGGTACGTTGGTACCGAAAACTAGAAGAGATAATTTCAGAAAACGGATCTGAACACGACACTAAAGATCTGACAGATCAAATGATTCCATAAAAGCAGTAGTAAACTTACCACTTTTGAAGCCCGCATCATCCATTAATTTAATGTGAAAGGGAATGGTGGTTGTAATACCCTCAATAATGAACTCTTCCAAAGCACGCTTCATTCTTACGAGCACTTCTTCACGGGTGGGTGCAGAAACGATCAGTTTAGCAATAAGAGAATCGTAGTTCGCCGGAATGGTGTAGCCTGAATATATATGGCTGTCGACCCGCACCCCATGTCCGCCAGGAAGGTGTAGATTGGTAATCCGACCGGGGCAAGGTCTGAAGTCATTTGATGGATCTTCCGCATTGATCCTACATTCGATAGCATGGGTTTTTGGAAAATAATCTTTCCCGGAAACTTCAATGCCAGCGGCAACTTTTATTTGTTCTTTGATCAGGTCAAAGTCTGTAACTTCTTCTGTTACTGGGTGTTCAACTTGAATTCGAGTATTCATCTCCATAAAAAAGAAGTTCTCACTCTTGTCCAATAAAAACTCCACTGTGCCAGCTCCTTCGTATCCAATGGCCTCGGCGCCGGCTACTGCCGCTTTACCCATTTTTTTTCTTAAAGCATCGCTTAGAATAGGAGATGGGGATTCTTCTACCAGTTTCTGGTGCCTGCGTTGAATTGAGCAATCTCTTTCACTAAGGTGGCAGGCTTTTCCTTTACTGTCCCCCACAATTTGTATTTCAATGTGCCTGGGCTCCTCGATAAACTTTTCCAGGTACAATCCATCATTTCCAAATGCCGCACTTGATTCCTGTCTGGCATCATCCCAAGCTTTTTGAAACTCCTCCGGGCTATTTACAATGCGCATACCTCTACCACCTCCACCTGCTGTGGCCTTTAAAATGATCGGATATTTAATACGCTTGGCGATTCGTAATCCCTCTTTTACATTGGACAATAGACCATCAGAACCAGGAATAGTGGGTACGCCTGCTTTTTTCATGGTATCTTTTGCGGTGGCTTTGTCACCCATTTTGTTAATCATATCAGGCGAGGCCCCAATAAATTTAATATTGTAGTCCTGACATACCTGAGAGAACTCAGCATTCTCTGCCAAAAATCCATAGCCAGGATGGATAGCATCAGCATTGGTTATTTCCGCTGCGGCAATAATTTTTGGGATATTTAAATAAGAATCAGCGCTCGGTGGGGGACCAATGCACACTGCTTCGCCTGCAAACCGTACATGCAAACTTTCTTTATCAGCAGTGGAGTACACTGCGATGGTCCTAATACCCATTTCCTTACAGGTCCGAATGACTCTAAGGGCAATCTCCCCTCTGTTGGCAATTAAAATTTTTTTAAACACAGGGCGTTAATTTGTAGTTTCAAATAGTATGTTATACAGGTAGTACGTTATACAGGGTCAATCAGAAATAGTGGTTGATCGTACTCCACAGGAGATGAATTGTCAACTAATACTTTAACTACCGTTCCAGCTATTTCAGATTCGATTTCATTGAATAATTTCATTGCCTCAACTATGCATACTGTTTGCCCAACGGAAATTCTGTCACCCACAGATATAAATGGCTCATCATCAGGGTTTGAAGAGCGATAGAATGTTCCTATCATTGGGGATTTTATCTCCATATAGCCATTTAAATTACTTTCAGCAGCTGGTGTTTCGATGAATGAGGTAGCTCCATTTTCTTCTCCAGACGAAACCTGCGGGTTCTGAGGTGTTGATACAGGCCCAGAGCTGGATTCGATGATCGTATGCTTGACTTCAGAATTCTTTTTGACTTTTATTTTAAACTCTTCGGTTTCGATATTTACCTCGTCCAATCCGGACTTGGAAATAAAATCAATCAATTCTTGAATTTCTTTGGCTTTCATTTTTATAATTTTACTCGTTCAGAATAGGAATTAGTCCGGGTGTCCACTTTGATGGTTTCTCCTTGATCAATAAACAAGGGTACTTGTACTTCGGCACCGGTTTCTAACGTAGCAGGTTTGGTAGCATTTGTAGCAGTATCGCCTCTAAGGCCAGGCTCGGTGTAGGTAATATTGAGAATTACAAATGGAGGAAGTTCAACGCTTAGGGGGGTTTCAGTTTCATCGTGATAGATAATTTCCACATCCTGGCCGTCTTTAAGGAACCGGGCACCTGAGATCTGTTCTTCCTGTAGGTTTATTTGTTCAAATGTTTTACTATCCATAAAATTGTAGCCGATATCATCCTTATATAAGAATTGATGGGGCCTTCTTTCAATACGGGCGGTGATCACTTTTACACCTGCAGTAAATGTATTATCCACTACTTTTCCCGTATTGATATTCTTGAGTTTGGTGCGGACAAAAGCAGGACCTTTACCTGGTTTTACATGCTGGAACTCTACAATAGTGTACAGGTCGTTATTAAACTCTATACATAACCCGTTTTTAAAGTCAGCAGTGCTTGCCATTAGCAGGTAATTTAATGTAATTTACAAATCAAATATAAAAAAACAATCTATTCCTGGCCATTATAAGCCCATATTAAATAGGTGGCTCCCCAGGTAAACCCCCCTCCAAATGCTGCCAGTATAATATTGTCACCCTTCTTTAATTGATGTTCGTAGTCCCACAAACATAACGGTATGGTCCCTGCGGTGGTATTGCCGTATTTGCTAATGTTGTTCATCACTTTTTCTGATCCTATACCCATGCGCTTGGCTGTGGCATCGATAATCCTCATATTTGCCTGATGTGGGACCAACCAGGAGATTTCATCGGCGGTTAGATTATTTCGGTCCATAATCTCCACTGAAATATCGGCCATGTTTTTCACAGCAAATTTAAATACTGTAGCTCCTTCTTGGAATACAAAGTGTTCACGGGCATCTATTGTTTGGCGACTGGCAGGACGTTGGCTACCACCCGCTTTCATATGCAGAAAAGGTACGCCTGAACCATCTGACTTTAATATGGAGTCTATAATCCCCACAGGTTCATCACTTACTTCTAAAAGTACAGCGCCTCCACCATCGCCAAAGATTATACAGGTACTGCGATCTGTGTAGTCGATGATCGAAGACATTTTGTCAGCGCCAATAACTACTACTTTTTTATAAGTACCTGACTCTATAAACTGAGCACCTGTGCTTAGTGCATAAAGAAACCCGGAACAGGCAGCCTGAAGGTCATAGCTAAAGGAATTAACAGCGCCCACAGCAGCTGCAACAATATTGGCGGTTGAAGGGAATGGCATATCAGGAGTACAGGTAGCACAAATTATCAAATCGATCTCACCCGGATCTGTATTGGTTTTGTCTAGTAACCCTTTTACTGCTTCAATTCCAATAACGGAAGTACCCTGGTCTTCACCTTTTAGTAGTCGCCGTTCTTTTATACCAGTGCGTGTGGTGATCCACTCATCAGAAGTATCAACCATGGTTTCGAGTTCTGCGTTGGTAAGCACGTAGTCTGGGACATATCCATGGACACCACTGATCTTAGCATTAATTTTCTTCATAATTCCTCTTAACTAGTCTAGAAGACTTTCTTCTATTTTTCGGTGGACTTGTGATTGTACCATTTGTTTGGCCTGTAGCAGCATATTTTTTATGGCATTTGCAGAGGAGACGCCATGGCCGATGATCACGTTCCCATTGACTCCTAAAATAGGGCTGCCTCCAATAGTCTCATAATTAAATTGATCAAAAAATGGATCTGAAAAGGACTTCTTTTGTAATATCGAGTAAATTGATTCTGCTAATTTAAGTATTACATTACCGGTAAAACCATCACATACTATGACATCGGCTTTGTCATTAAAAATGTCATAGCCCTCAATATTACCTATGAAATTGATCTTCGTGTTGATTTTAAAGAGTTGGTAGGCTGCCTGAGTTAACAGAGTGCCCTTTTTTTCTTCTGCTCCCAAACTCATCAGGCCAACCTTTGGTTTAGCGATTTTCAATTCGTGTTCTGCATAGATGGCTGCGATCTCTCCGAATTGCACTAAAACATCAGGCTTACAGTCGGCATTGGCTCCTACATCCATGATTATTCCCAACCCACCATTTTCCTTAGGGGCAAAACCCGCAATCCCCGGTCTAATAATACCTGTAATGGTCTTTATGGAGAACATGGCTCCCACGTGCATTGCGCCGGTATTGCCAGCGCTGCAAAAGGCCTGTACTGCTCCACTTTTCAACAGACGATACCCAACAGGAATGGAAGCTGAAGGCTTCTGACTAAGTGCCTTGGTGGGGTGTTCCCCCATTTCAATTTTCTCCTCCGCTATAGAAATCTCTACCCGGTTGGGATCAATGTTAAATTGTTCCAGCTTAGAATTAATCAAAGCTTCAGGCCCGATTAATACTATCGAAACTTCTTGTGGAAGTTCCGGTAAAGCCAGTTTAACCCCTTCAATGGTAGAATCAGGTGCATAGTCGCCCCCTACTACATCCAAAGCGATCTTCATAGAACTAGACAGCTATATCCTTTTCAATAGCAAGCTTTCCGCGGTAATAACCGCACTCAGTACAAACTCGGTGCAAAAGTACCGGGGCTCCACAATTGGAACATTCCATAAAAGTAGCGGCAGTGCTTTTGTAATGCGTTCTCCTTTTGTCTCTTCTGGACTTTGAGATTTTTCTTTTAGGGTGTGCCATTTGGTTATTTTTAAATTCTTTAGTTCTTTTTTAACTCATTCAGTTTCCCCCATCGGGGATCGGTCTCGGTCTCTACTCCATTATCTCCCTCTTCACTGGAACTATACACCAGCGACCCGAATTCATCGTCTTCCTCTTCAAACCTTGGGTGCAATTTTTTCATTGGTACCGCCAACCCTACAAATTCAAAAATGTATTGACCAACATCGAGTTGTTGGGTATCGTTGGTGATCATCACCACGTCGTGGTCCAGTTCCTGTTCCTGATCACCGTATTTAAAAATTACTTTCCGATGTTCCTTGATGGGATGATGATAGGAATCTAAGCTACGGTCGCAAACTAGCTCAACGGTACCCTCGATGTCTATATCCATACCAATAAAGGAATCGTTCTTTTCAAGATCGATTTTGGCCTTCAGCTTTCCGCTCTTGACCAGTTCTTGATCCAAACTGTTGAAGAAAATTTCATCCACTTCAAATTCGAATTGATGAAACTTGTTACGTATTTTATAGATATCAATAACGAATCTCTTCATATCCTTCTCCGAAACCAAGTTGCAAAGTTAAAAATTTAATTGAAAATTGAAATAAACCTTGGTTAATTTAGAAATCAGAGATTAGCAACTGGAGACATCGGGGATAGTCTTGTTAAATTGCGACCATAGTCAAAAACTATATAGTTTACTATGAGTTAACTATATAGTTTATTTGGATCGTTAGTGCACGTCAGGCAGATTCGGCATTCGACATTCACGTCGGCATTCGACGTTCGTTGTTCGGCGTTCGATATTCACTCCGATGCTTGATCAAATCAAGATTTGCAAATAATGCTGCCCTAAAGGAACTTTCATCGGCTATATTTTTACCGGCAATGGGATAGGCAGTGCCGTGATCGGGGCTGGTGCGAATTACCTGCAGTCCGGCTGTATAATTTACCCCACTTCCAAACGACAATGACTTAAACGGTATTAGCCCCTGATCGTGATACATGGCCAGTACTGCGTCATAATTTAGAAATGTTTTGGAGCCAAAGAATCCATCTGCTGGAAAGGGTCCAAACACTAGTTTACCCCGATCTTTCAGTTCATCTATTAATGGAATAATAAGTTCTTGTTCTTCAGTACCCAATAATCCTTCATCACCCGAATGCGGATTCAGGCCCAGAATGGCGATTTTAGGTTTTTCAATCCCAAAATCGAGCTTCAACGAATCTTCCAGAATATCCAATTTATCAGATACCAGCTCCCTGGTTATATTTTTCACTACGTCTTTTAGTGGAATGTGTCCTGTAACTACACCAATTCTAAGATTTTCACTGATCATTAGCATCAATCCTCTTTTTGCGCCACTACGTTGTATCAGATACTCCGTATGACCTGGAAAATCAAAAGATTCTTGTTGAATGGTTTTTTTATTAATTGGTCCTGTAACCAGCCCGTCCAGTTTCTGTTCAAGTAAATCGGTGGTGGCCATTTCCAGACTGCGGAGCGCATAAGAACCGGCTTCTTGGGTTGCAGTTCCAGGTTTGATGGTGACACTTTCATCCCAACAATTTAAAACATTCATGGTCACGGGTTTTGCTTGATTAAGCTCCCGGATCTGATTGTAGCTAAAACTGTCTGCACTCAGAATCTTCCGATAATACGAAATGATTTTTCCGCTGCCATAAACCACTGGTGTCAGTAATTTTAGCAACCTTGAATCTGAGAAAGTCTTGATGATCACCTCAGGCCCAACCCCGTTAATATCTCCTAGAGAAACACCGATTAAAGGCACTTTATTGTCCATATTTGCTAAAATAATCTCACTTGCCCTGAGTCTGAATATTGTAGATTGCTGCACAAGTTAAGATTATTTTTATCAACATTGAGGGATGGTTAGGCCAAAGAAGTACTTAGGGCAGCATTTCCTGACGGACCAGGCTGTTGCTTGCAAAATAACTGAATCACTTACTGGATTTGGCGATTACCAGCAAGTTTTGGAGATAGGGCCGGGTACAGGAGTTTTAACCCGATACCTTCTCAAAAATCCTAAATGGAGCACCTGGATGATTGATCTGGATACCGAATCAATACAATACCTAAAAAGGCAATTTCCAAACGGATCAGAAAGATTAATTCAAGGAGATTTCTTGAATTGGGATGCCCGTTCCATATTATCGGCGCCGTTCGCCGTAATCGGTAATCTCCCTTATAATATTTCCTCACAAATATTGTTTAGAATACTGGAACTGAGAGAGCATATTCCAGAGGTGGTTTGTATGCTCCAAAGAGAAGTAGCCCAGCGACTGGTTTCACCTCCAGGTAACCGGGCATACGGAATTTTGAGTGTGTTCCTTCAGGCTTACTATCAATTGGAGTATTTATTCGAGGTCCCGCCTGAATGTTTTCACCCCAAGCCAAAGGTTCACTCAGCCGTTATCAGGTTACAGACTTTGGGAAACCCGCAATTGGGTTGCGATGAACGGATTTTCAGAACCTTGGTTAAACGTGGGTTTCAAAATAGGAGAAAAACTTTGCGCAACGCCTTAAAAGCATTTAATTTGCCGCAAGAAATCCGGGGCTTAAAACTTCTGGATCTAAGGGCTGAACAATTGGCCGTTGATGACTACGTGACGCTAACAAAAACAATCACACCATTTTGGAATCTGTAGACCGGTTTGAGTTATCCAAAGAGTTTTTGGAACGTTTTGATGCGGCCATTGAAACCCAGGATGCGTCATTTATTCAAGAAAGCCTTAATGGGATCAATCCCATTGACGTCACCTCACTGTTAAATGAATTTACCAGTTCCCAAAGTAAGTACGTCCTGGATTTACTGCAACTGGAAACCAGGGCAGAAATAATTAATAGTTTAGATGCCGATGTACGGAGTAAATTCTTACAGGAGTTCACCCCGATGGAAATATCCAAAGTCATAAATGAGTTGGATAGTGATGATGGCGCCGATATCATTAATGAATTGCCTATCAAAATTCGAGAGGAGGTAATAGAAGGGGTTGAAAATGAGGAAAAAGCGGCATACGTACTTGAATTACTGCGTTATGACGAAGATTGTGCGGGCGGCCTTATGGCAAAAGAGCTTATCAAAGCCAATGTCAACTGGAGTATTGGTAAGACCATTGAAGAGATACGCCGTCAGGCTGAGAATGTCCAGAAAGTATACGCTGTGTATGTAGTGGACGATTTCGATAAACTGGTAGGCAGGGTGTCTCTTAAAAATATTGTGTTGGCTGAAGATCATATTAAATTGTCATCCATCTATGACCGCGAAGTCATATCTGTGGAAACTTATAGGGAGGAAGAGGAAGTTGCAAGCATCATGAGAAAGTATGATCTGGAGGCGCTGCCAGTAGTTAACCGGCAAGGTAGATTGGTGGGCCGAATAACCATCGATGATATCGTTGATGTGATCACCGAGCTGGCGGAACAGGAGCGTCAACTTATGGCAGGGATTTCAGAGGATGTTGAAGAAGACGACAGTGTATGGGTGTTAACCCGCGCTAGATTGCCCTGGTTGGTGATAGGTATGTTGGGTGGTCTGTTGGGTGCTCTATTTATGGAGGCTTTCGAAGAAAATATAACCCTGACCTTGACGTTTTTTATACCTCTTATTATGGCAACAGGAGGCAATGTTGGTATTCAATCGTCATCACTGGTGGTACAGGGATTGGCTAATAAATCTGCTTTTTCAAAGACTACCTATACACGTTTGTGGAAAGTATTCTGGGTGGCCATCGTCAACGGACTGTTGCTGGCCGCACTGGTATTTTTGGGTGTTCAGTTGCTAATGGGAAGCGGACTGAAACTAGCGCTTATCGTGGCCTTGTCCCTTTTATGCGTGGTTCTATTGTCTTCGTTTATGGGTACCACTACACCGCTGCTGTTGGATAAATATGGCATTAATCCGGCGCTTGCTTCGGGACCATTTATTACTACTGCCAATGACCTGTTGGGACTAGCCGTGTACTTTGGTGTGGCACACTTACTGTATTCTTTATGACCTGGAAGTAGATGTCAGCTATTGTCATAATCGATCAAATGCACCCGAGCATCATTCCTCAACTGGAATCTCTGGAATACCACATTGACTACCAACCGGAAATCAATAGACAACAACTTGAAAGAATTATTGGCAAATATCAAGGCCTGATCGTTCGCAGCAAGACGGTTATCGACCGGGATCTGCTAGAGAAAACCACCAAGCTCCAGTTTGTCGCCAGAGCAGGTGCAGGCGTAGATAATTTGGAGGAAGACGCCATCCGACAACGCGGCATACACATTATTAATGCACCAGAAGGTAATCGCGATACGCTGGGAGAGCATGTAGTTGGTATGTTGTTAAACATGCTACATCGCATTTCCGAGGCAAGTAATTCAGTGCGAATGGGACATTGGGACCGCGAAGGATTCAGAGGCACCGAACTTGCAGGAAAAACTGTTGGAATCATCGGCTGTGGCAATATGGGTAATGCTTTTGGTAAACGATTGCAGAATTTTGACTGCACGGTGTTGGGGTATGACAAGTATTTACCAGAAAAAGAATCAACAATTTACCAGCGTGTATCAATCAATGAACTGTATGATAAATGTGATATTGTTAGTTTGCATGTACCATTGTCACCTGAAACCAAGGGATATTACAATTATTCATTTTTTCAGCAGTTTGAAAAGCCCATAATACTGTTAAATAGCGCCCGGGGAGAAATCTTGCCTTTAAAGGACTTGGTACAACTGATCAAAGAAGATAAAATTCTGGCCGCAGGCCTTGACGTATTTGAAAAAGAACCATATGTTCAACTATCACATAATCAGAGTGATATATATAATTATCTAATATCGTCTCCATTGGTCCTTCTATCTCCTCACGTAGCGGGTTGGAGCATTGAATCCTATAAGCGGATCAACAATGTGTTGGTAGACAAGATCAAGCGTCTACAAGCTGCAGGATTAATAGATTGATCTATCTTTTATTGGTTTAATAACCTGTAAGGTTTCCAACTAGAATGGTTGGGTAATAGGTGTTGTATTCCTCTATATTTATATCCTGATTTTCTTAGAACCTAAGTTAAATTTAATTTGATCAAGAAGTTTACCAGGTTAACCCAGTACATCCTGGAAAAACCCTTACTTACCTCGTTCCTGGTATTGTTCGGACTTTCTCTGGTGGTAGCCACTTTTAGCCTCCCTCACTATATCAATAGATTTGATGTTTTTTTTCCTCAAATCCTGGTTGAAGCCCATGGGATGTTGTTTGATGTGGCGGTTATTGGTATTTTAATTTTTTGGCTCAATAAAATAGGAGATGAGCGCCGTCGGATCAAGACCTACCTGGATGAGATAGATGATTTCCGGTTGTGGGAGTCCGATGAAGCGGCTTTCCGAACCGTCGGTAATATAAAAAGACTAAATCAGAACAAGATATATAGTATTAACCTGGTCAATTGCTATCTGGCAAAAACGAATTTGAGTTATGTTAATCTTACTGAAGCTAATTTGAACAGCAGCAATTTGAGCAGTGCGAATCTTGTAGGAAGTAATATGGAACGTGCCAGGTTGAATCAGACCAAGTTAGAGAACGCCCAACTCAACCAGGCAAATTTAAGTAATTCATTTGCCAGCGGCGCCAATTTTAAAGACGCGGTACTGATCAAGGCAAATTTTGAAAATGCTTTTCTAATCAAAACCGATTTCACCAATGCTTTTTTAATGGAGGCAAAGCTGAGCGGGTGCCATGTGACAGGTGCAAATTTTTATAACGCCAATCTGTATAAAGCAGATTTGAGAGGAATACAGGGACTTGATCTTGAAAATCTGGCCAGTGCAAAGACGCTGTTTTTAGCAAAATTCGATGAGGAGATCATGGATAAGCTAATGTCACAATATCCCGAACTTATGGGAAAGGAAGCCCTCAATTTCAATTAGAGACATTCACTTCAACAAGGCCTGGTCTGGTATTCTATTGGGGAAAAATTGCTCATCACGTAGATTTGATTGTTACGTATTTATTAACATTTTATAGTATATTTAATAAATCATTAATGGATATAAAGTTGTCTGGCGGTTTCTTCATGAAGCCGTATTTTATTAAGTATAATCCTAATCTAGATGTTCGAAATTTCATATTACACAGAAGCGGGTTTGAGTAAACTCAAGAATGAATTGAATAAACTCAAAACTAAAGGAAGATCTGATATCGCCAAGCAGATAGCCGAGGCCAGAGACAAGGGAGATCTCAGTGAAAACGCTGAGTACGATGCGGCCAAAGATGCCCAGGGACTTTTGGAATTGAAAATATCCAAACTTGGAGCTGTTGTAGGCAACGCACGAGTGATAGATGAATCTAAGATTGATACTTCTCAGGTGTCTATATTATCAAAAGTGAAAATAAAGAACACCAAAAATGGGATGGAATTATCCTATACTATTGTGTCTGAAGAAGAGGCGGATCTGAAAGTGCAAAAAATATCCGTGAAGTCTCCGATAGGAAAGGGGCTGTTGGGAAAGAAGGTAGGGGAGAAAGCCGTAGTAGCAGCGCCAGGTGGAAAATTGGAATTCAAGATCCTTGAAATAGGAATGTAATGCCCAGTATTTTTACCCGGATCATAAACAGAGAGATATCTGGTCAGATTGTGGCTGAGGATAAAAATCACATAGCTTTTTTGGACATTAACCCTTTGGTTCCCGGCCATACCCTGGTAGTACCCAAAACAGAGATAGATTATCTATTTGATTTAGATGACAACTCATTTATTGAATTGCAACAATTCAGCAAACGAGTGGCCAAGGGTTTGAAAAAAGCAATTCCGTGCCAGCGCATCGGAGTTGCAGTTATAGGTTTAGAGGTGCCACACTGTCATATCCACCTTATTCCCATGAACAGCATGGATGATATAAATTTTAGCCGCCCGAAGTTGAATCCTGCGTCCGAGGAATTAGCGTCCATCGCAGAGCGAATCCGAAATGAAATAGTGGGTTAATGGTTTATTTCAATCGATGCGGGTTTTCCTTTAAAAACGTTTTCCAATTTTTGACTGACCCACGAGGTTTTTCATTTTGAAAATGGTGGCATACTGCCACTGCCAGGGCATCGGTGGCATCCAGTAGTTTGTCTGCCACATTAAAAGATAACAGGCTGGAAAGCATGTAGGCCACTTGTTCTTTGGATGCGTTACCGTTGCCTGTAACAGACATCTTTACTTTTTTGGGGGCATATTCCACAATGGGGATTTGCCTGCTGAGTGCCGCCGCCATGGCTACACCCTGGGCACGTCCAAGCTTCAACATCGATTGGATATTCTTACCATAGAATGGGGCTTCCAGCGCAATTTCATCAGGTGAGTAGTCAGAAATCAGGCTCAACATCCTTTCAAATATTTTCTTAAGTTTGATCTCGTGGTTGCTATATTTGCTTAAGTGAATGACTCCGTACTGAAGAAGCTTCAATTGCTTGCCACTGACCATAATTATCCCGTAACCCGTTACACTGGTACCGGGATCAACTCCCAGAATGACCTTTTCCCTGACCACTTTTTGTCCTTTTGACATCCATGCAAGATAGCTATATTAGGCGTTCTAAAAAAGTAGCCTGGGCAACCGCAAAGGACAGAGTCAGATGGAAATAGTATTTACCCTAATGTTTATGATTTACCTGGTATTATTGGGCTTGGCTAGAAGGTCCTGGCACAGAATTCCAGATAATCCTGAAACCGGAGACAGCAACAGCCTGCCTGGAGTGACCGTGGTGATTCCTGTCCGTAATGAAGAAAAAAATATAGAGGCACTGGTCAGGTCGTTAGACGCGCTACAATATCCCAAGGAAAAGTTAGAGATCATTTTAGTAAATGATGCTTCTGAGGACCGTACCGTTGAATTACTTCAATTCAATACAGCCGGGAAAAGCAATTTTAAATGGTTTACCTTAGAAGAGCCCGTAAATTTTCAGGGATCATATAAAAAAAGGGCCCTTACAGCCGCAATTGAGACTGCAGAATTTTCCATAATTGTGACTACAGATGCCGACTGTCAATTCCACCCAGAGTGGTTGAGCTCTTTTATAGGCGCCATGCAAACAAATAATTTGGTGATGGCCTGTGGTCCGGTTGCATACCATCAACAAGGATTCTTATCTCCCACACTGGACATTGAATTAGCCAGCCTGGTCGCGGTAG
>CAZAWQ010000392.1:0-1812 GCA_964488585.1 uncultured Roseivirgaceae bacterium | reverse complement strand
GTCGAATCAAATAATCGATCACTACAAGATTGCTGTTGGTTTTCATGTTTTGTGTGTTGGTTACGCATTCAATCACTTCTTCCATGCTCCACAAATAAAATTTGTCTACTTCTTTGTCTGCATTTTCAGGTTGGAAGGAGGAAGGAAGTTCAAGATCGTAATTAAAAATGATATCTTGCCTCAGGCCAAGCGGAACTTCGCGGCAATAGGCGATTGAACCTACTGCTTTAGCTTGTTGAGCTAATTCTTTGGGAATATTTGCTTCTTCCGCAGATTCTTTGATGACGGTTTCAATGGCAGAATATTCGGCGGATTTTCCACCCGCAACCATGTTATCCAAGTATCCGGGATATTTGGGTATTGTATTTGAGCGGCGGGCAATCCACATCTTTGTTTCTGAATCGTGTTGGACTATGCCGTTGACATGAACGCCATATGCTTTGATTCCAAACAGAGCAACTGCAGCTCTTTCAATTAAAAAGAAGGGTTTTTGATCGTAGAACAGTGCGACGGGATAGGACTCGTTGTACCAGCTAGGAATGAGGTGTTGATTGTGAAGTACAACCAACACCTCCCCAATTGCCTGAGTCCTCTCTTCACAAGAAGAGAGTTTGGGATGAATCTCTATCTGTTCAGACTGAATACGGAAAACGTTTGCAAACTTTGACAGAAGTGAAATATTTGTTTTTTTCACTATGCCAACTGCATGTCCTTCCACCGTCAATGGAATAAAATGCTGTGGATTAAAAGTATTACAAATCTGTATCCAATTCAATAAACTCATAGAGAAACGGAAAAATGTTTCTCACGATCCATTTGGATCATGCTGCGGTTTGATCCATTACCCACCAATCTGACCGGTCAATAATCCCAGTACTGATTGTGGAACTTGATTCGCCTGTGCAAGCATGGCTGAGCTGGAAGAGAGTAAAATTTGATTACTGGTCAAATTTGACATTTCAGCTGCCATATCGGCATCACGAATAGTGGATTCCGCTTGGGTTAAGTTTTCTTCAGCGATTTTTAAACTATTCAGGTTGCTTTCTAACGCATTTTTCTGAAAAGATCCAAGTTCGCCTCTTGTTGTTGCAATTTCGTCAATCGAATTTTCAATAATCCGCATTGTGTCGTTTGCACCTTGCTTCGAAGTCACATCGATATCAGACAAACTCAAGTATCCACTTTCGTTGACTACGCCACGGCCAAGTTGATTAGTCCGGACGTTAGCGATTGAAAGTTTTGCTTCTTGTCCTTCCCTTGGGCCGACTTGAAAAGCAACTGATTTTTGCGAAAGATGAATGAATCCCTCGACAATTGGATCATCAAAACTTCCGACCACTTCGGCATTTGTTTCTTCCACAAAATCAACATCCACCTGAATTCCATCTTCATCAAAAATTGGAATTTCTTTAAGGCCTAGTTCTCTAGAAAATTCAACGGTCAATGCTTGAGGTTTAGTTCCTTCAATCGCTTTTAGAAACTGGCCTTTTCCTAAGGCAATTTCACCGCCAATGGTTCCTTCAACGTCCTTACCTGGGAACGCAAATTGAGCGACATCTGCCTTTTCAGAAATTATTCCAGTGATATTTCCTGTTACTGAAAAGGTGGGCTCACTTCCGAATTCCTTGTGTCTGACCACTAACACTCCCTCAGGGTCGGTAAAAACATCCAGGTTGAGTCCGGCTTCTTCCACTTTATTTTTCAATTGAGTGACAACAATTGAGCGGATATCAGCGGAACCTTGTTCCGGCGGAAAATCTGGATTTTCGGCTGTTTTCTTTTTAATTTTATCGATTCCGAGGGCCGTTTCAC
>CAZAWQ010000391.1:0-7342 GCA_964488585.1 uncultured Roseivirgaceae bacterium | reverse complement strand
GCTAGCTGCCGTTTTTCAAAACTTTATGGACGATTTTAATGAGAAACCACGCAGCGCCCCCGATGCAGGGGTTGAAATTCCAGAGTGGTTTTCTAAAGTAGTAATTAACGGTGGCCCCGGACTAATTTCACCAAGGAAAATAGTAGAAACTACGGTGTTCATGGAGCCAGGTACTTATTTAATAGAATGCTATGTAAAGACTGATGGTGTTTTTCATTCATACAATCCTTCACCAGATGGAATTGGCATGGTCCATAAGTTTACTGTTACCGAAGAAAGCAATGGCGTGCAGGCACCCATGCCAACCATTAATATTAGTGTATCAGGAGAAACCGGGCTTAATGTGTCTGGAGATATCACTGCTGGCAGCCATGTGGTCGAGGTAAATTTCCTAGACCAGAAAGTGCATGAAAATTTCGCAGGTCATGATGTACATTTGGTTCGACTTTCAGAAGATTCCAACCTGGAACAGGTGAATTTGTGGATGGATTGGACAAAACCGACCGGACTTCAGACACCGGCCCCTGCAGAATTCTTAGGGGGTACTCATGAGATGCCCGCAGGCGAAACCGCCTATTTCCATGTAGACCTGGAACCCGGTAGTTATGCCTGGATATCCGAGGTGCCAGGTGCTAGGGAGAAAGGTTTGTTGGTGTCATTTGAAGTGGCGAATGCTGTTCCGTGATATAAATAATCTTTTCATAAAATCCATTTAAAGGTTACACCAGTCAGGTAACTTGCTCATTAGACAAATTTCCCTTTTAAACAGAGGTTAAATTGTACAGTAAATCAAAATCTCTCGAAAATGGGCAGTTTGAAATATTTTATTAGTGCTATATTATTTTTTACCATTACTTCTGTTGCAGCTCAGTACAACACCGGCAGTGACGACCTTAATAAATCTTTGGTGCGTATTGATGCCGATGCCAGCGTTAATTTCGGAGGATTCAAAGCCGACCTGAGTGGTTCCTATAATATTTCAGAAAATAAAATAGACTACCTGGCGGTAAATGTTGGTATGACTGCTGGAGACATATATTTGACCGTAGAAATTTCCAAAATAACCCATAAAAGTATAGACCGTGTAGTGGAGGTTTATCAAGTCAACAAAGGCAAGGGTTGGGGAGTGATAGCTAAGGAATTAGGTATTAAACCGGGATCCTCTGAATTTCATGCCCTAAAAGGCTTAGGAAATAAAAAAGGGGGCGGCCACAGCAACAATAGTAAATCAAAGGGTAAAAAGGGCTAACTCCTGAGTCGGATTTATGATTTACCAGGCCGGTATTCACTGGCTTTTTTTGTGACCGGCCTGAGGTCTATTTTGATAGCAATCCATTATTATATCCCCAGTATTTCAATTCTATTATCACCCTCAAAAGTTATTTTACTATATTAGCTCGTCTGGCTAAATTGTATATATAACCTAGCCACCTTTTATTTAATTTAATATTTCTTTTTGTGGAAGCACTTACTCATTCACCTTACTGGCCATTTGTAGTATTATCATTTGGAATTGTGGCAGTGGTATTGATGATCTCCCGTTGGAGGATACATCCATTTGTGGCCCTGATTCTTTCAGCAATAATGGTTGGACTGATCTCGGTTGATCTGCCGGGGATTCAGCATCACGTAGTTAAAGCTGTAGAGCTCCCCATGCTGGAATTTGGAAATGTAGCAGGTAAAATAGCCTGGGTGATTGCCTTGGCTGCTATTATCGGTACAGCCATGATGCAAAGCGGCGCCGCCCAAAAAATCGTCAACTGGTTAATCAGTAGTTTGGGTGAAAATCGGGCTTCTGTGGCGTTGTTAATAAGTGGATTCATACTTTCTATTCCGGTATTTTTCGATACCGTATTCTTCTTGCTTATTCCACTGGCCATTGCATTAGCATTGAAGACCGGAAAGAATTACGTTTTGTATGTTATGGCAATAGGAGGCGGAGCGGCCATAACTCATAGTCTGGTCCCACCCACGCCGGGTCCTCTGATCATGGCGGAAACTCTTAACCTGGATCTGGGACTTACCATACTTGCCGGACTGTCTTCAGGAATTGTACCGGCTTTGGCGGTGCTGATAGTGAGTAAACGCATGAATTCAAAATTCAATATACCGGTACGTGTGACATTTGATGATGTGGGGGAAAATATGGCGCAACCATCATTGTTTTTATCAGTACTACCAGTATTGGTTCCAATAGTCCTTATAAGCCTGGCTTCAATTACTCAGGTAGTGGCAGGCAGTATACCACCTTGGATGGCCTTTTGGGGAAACAAAAATAGTGCTATGGCAGTAGGTACGGCTGTGGCTCTGTGGCTATGGGTTGATCAGCGGAAACTACAGGGGACAGAACTTTGGCAGGGGATTGGAAAACCCTTAGAAATTGCTGGAATCATAATATTGATAACCAGTGCCGGTGGTGCCTTTGGGGCCATGATCAAACACAGTGGAATAGGAATGGCTATTGAGACTTTGACTGAAGGTTCGCATATCTCCTACATATTGCTGGCATGGGTGATCGCTGCGGTCATGAAGACAGCTCAGGGTTCCAGTACGGTTTCCATGATCACCAGCGCCAGTATAATGGTGGCCCTAATGGGTGCTGGCGTAGATCTTCCTTATCACCCTATGTATATTTTGTTGGCCATTGGTTTTGGCGCTTTGTTTATATCCTGGATGAACGACAGTGGATTCTGGGTGGTAGCCAAAATGAGTGGCTTTACAGAAAAGGAAGGTTTGAAAACATGGACAGTACTTTTGGCGGTTATATCCTTGGTAGGCTTAGCTGAATTATTACTGTTATCTTGGGTTTTGCCCTTTGTTTAATGGAGTCATTAAAATGAAAGCAAGCTTATGCGGATTGTGATTTTCGGTGGAGCTGGGTTCATTGGTAGAAAGCTGGTTTCAAAACTGCTTACAAAGGCACAGATTTCCTTAAATGGGCATCCTATGGCTTCCATTGAGAAACTAGTGGTTTTTGACAAAATAAAAGCCCAGGGGCTGCCTAATGATCCACGGTTGGAAATAGTTGATGGAGATATTTGTGATGAGCGTACCATTAAAGAGGCATTAAAAGAACACACCGATGTCATTTTCCATCTGGCTGCGGTGGTTAGTGGTGAAGCAGAAAAAAACTTCGAGTTAGGCATGCAGGTAAATCTACAGGCCAACCTGAAATTGCTGGAATTTTGTCGAGCAATGAACCATGCGCCGGTACTGGTTTTTGCCAGTAGTGTTGCAGTTTACGGTGGCGAACTTACAGAAATAATTCGTGATCAAACTGCTCCTTCACCGCAGAGTTCCTATGGCACGCAGAAGGCCATTATGGACTTATTGGTCAATGATTATAGCAGGCGGGGATTTATCGATGGCCGGGTCCTTCGGCTACCAACCATTGCCATCCGACCAGGTAAACCAAATGCCGCTACTTCATCATTTGTAAGTTCTATTATAAGGGAACCATTGCAGGGAAAACGCGCGAATTGCCCGGTATCCCCGGAAATAAAAGTTTGGATTTTATCTCCTGAAAAGGTTACTGATAACTTTATACATGCGGCTCATATTCCTGCTCAAGCATTCAAAACAAATCGAGTAGTCAACCTGCCAGGCCTTACAGTTTCAGTAAAAGAAATGGTTGACACACTTGAATCGATTGCAGGCAGTGAGACTGCGGAGTTAATAGACTGGGAACCGGATGCGTTTATCCAGAGTATTGTGTTGACCTGGCCCCCGCAGTTCGATACTGAACGGGCGTTTACCTTGGGATTTCAGCGAGATGAATCTGTGGAAGGCATCATCAGGTCATTCATAAAGGAAGAGTTGACATGAATTCAAAGGTGGCAATAGTTACCGGAGCAGGCTCAGGGATTGGTCGCAGCGTGACCATTGCTTTGCTAAAAGAAGGATATATGGTTACTCTGGCGGGTCGAAGAGAGCAAGCGCTGCAAGAGTCCGCTGGTTATGCTCCGGATCGGTCCAAGCTGTTATTGGTCCCTTCAGACATAAGTCAGCCTGAATCAGTCAAGGAGCTATTTGCCGCCACCAAAACCAAATTTGGAAGACTAGATCTGCTATTCAATAATGCTGGGATTAATACCGCGGATGTTTTATTAGAAGACTTGAGATATGAACAATGGAAAGAAGTGGTAGATGTTAATCTGACCGGCACCTTTTTGTGCACCAGGGAAGCCTTCAGAATAATGAAAAATCAGCAGCCCATGGGCGGGAGGATCATCAACAATGGTTCAATATCAGCGCAGGTACCTCGACCCAATTCAGCGCCTTATACCGCAACCAAACATGCCATTACCGGACTCACCCGTTCCACCGCTTTGGATGGTCGTAAATACAACATTGGCTGTGGTCAGATTGATATAGGCAACGCCGCATCAGATATGACTGGTAAGATGAATACCGGCGTTCCACAGGCCGATGGATCGATGGCCCCGGAGCCTACTATGGATGTAAACAATGTAGCGGAAGCTGTATTATACATGGCAAATCTACCGCCAGAAGCAAATGTGTTATTTCTTACGGTGATGGCCACCAAGATGCCATTTGTAGGCAGGGGATAAATTGAGTGTGAGTATTGAGTTTTTTATCTAAACGAGTTTAAACTTGTAACTTATTTTCACCATGAACATTATGTTATTTTTAATTTCCGCCCTTTTTGGTCACTTTACAGGCGGCTCCATTTACGATTTTAAGATTAAGGCGTTGGACAGCGAAGAGGTAATAGATTTTTCTTCTTTTCGAGGCAAAAAGATACTCTTGGTCAACGTCGCCTCCAGATGTGGTTATACCAAACAGTATGAGGCGTTACAGCAACTTTATGTGCAATACCAAAACCAAATGGTTATTGTAGGGTTTCCTTGCAATCAATTCTTGTTTCAGGAATCCGGATCTGAGTCAGAAATTGCCCTTTTTTGCAAAAAGAATTATGGGGTCACCTTTCCCATGACCACTAAGATTAAGGTTAAAGGCACTAGTAAGCATCCTATATACAAGTGGTTGACTAGTAGTGAATTAAATGGAGTAAATAATTACAAAATATCCTGGAATTTCAATAAATTTTTAATTAATGAAGAAGGTAAGCTTTTGGCTCACTTTTCTTCTTCAGTGAAGCCATTTGATGAAAGGATATTGAAACATCTCGATTAAGATGTTCAATATCCAAAAACCCTCATCAAAACATGCCTTTACTCGTCTGAACTGGCTTGTGACTGCCCATAACCCATAATCTGGGTATAGATGGAATCTTTATGTTCCCAGCAAATTTCCCACAACTTATCGCCGAATTCCGGATCATTTTCCCTAACCCTTTTAATAAACTCATCCCAGGCTTCTAAAAACTTAGTATGACTTTCAGCAACGTAGTAAACGTTCCAATTGTACTCGTCGCCCCATGCATGAGTCAGAACTCCCCAATCGATCAGTTTTTCTTGCTCGACCAGGTCGTTTAAGATAGCAGCTCCATTCTCTTCCATCATTTTTTTTAGTTCAGAGAGTTTGTTCATCTTGCATTTGTTCTGTGAAAACACCACTGTGACATCCTGCGCGGTCACCGCTAAGCTGAATACCATAACCAATAGAATTTGAATAATCTTTTTCATAATGATTGTTTTTTAGTTAATTTATAATGTGTTGGTTATCAATATAATGAACTTTTCTGAAAAACTAGTTGCTAAAATATGTATCAACTAACCTACTAATGCCAGCTGGACCGAGCAATAGGATTAAGGCGCAACTACCATTCTATGATTGTCAGAACCCGGACCTAATATCCTTTTAAATTTTCATATCACAAGAAAGGCAATTTATATAGACTTTCCCTGTTGTTATTTTGCTTCAAGTTTCCTAACTTATTTTCGGATTTCAGTAGAGGGAACGCTACGAAATTCAACCCCTGGTTTAGTAAGGGGTAGTCACTATGGTGACTGATCTCTAAACAACCCAAAGGCGAGAAAAACTCGCCTTTTTTTATCATCTCTTATTGGACCTGGGCACCATAAGACATCCCATTAATTTGCCAACTATTTCGGAAGCGTGAAAGCTATAATATAGCCACCTGGTTCTTCGGTTCCACCCGTTACTGAAATGGCTACAAATTGCTTATCACCGATCATATAAGTGCATGGACTAGCGTAGCCATTCCCAGGGAGCGTAGTTTCCCATATCAGTTCACCGGTTTGCTTATTAAATGCTCTGAATTTCTGATCGCTGGTGGCCCCAATGAGAACCAAACCTCCGGCAGTAACTATTGGGCCCCCATAGTTTAATGTCCCGGTGGGAGGTGCTCCAGCAAGCTGTAATTCTCGCCGATTTCCTAAGGAAATTCTCCAAAGATATTCTCCTGTATAAAGGTCAATGGCGTTCAAGGTACCCCAAGGTGGTTTAATGCCCGGCAGGCCTTCGGCGTCCCTGAAATGGCCATATGCGGTTAGATTCAGAAACTTGGAAGTAGTGTCAGTTGATTGAGTCACTTTTGTAGATAACTCATCTTTTCGTTCTTCAAATAGATAGGCAATGATCTCCTCTTCTCTTCCTTTAATAAGTTTTGTGAAAGCCGGCATCCTGCCAGCTCCTAATTTTATTATGCTCAATGCCTGTTCCTCACTCATTCTGTTTTTGATATCTATCAAAGAGGGATTAAGAGGGAGGATTCCCTTTCGGTTTCTTCCATGACAATTAGCACAATAGTTCCTGTATAATGCTTTTCCTAGTCCGTACACCGTGCGGTCCTCCATTCGATTTATTGGCTTTACTTTTCGAATGGTGGAGATTTCAGGGGATTCATTGGCATTCAGGTAAAGTACTCCGGTAACTGGATCAAAGGCCGCCCCGCCCCATTCTGAGCCGCCCCTGGAACCTGGGATCATCAGAGAGCCATTGGCATCAGGAGGAGTATATAGCCCTTCAAATCTTAGCTGTTTAAATTTATGCAGTAAGCTGTCATAAGATTCCTTTGAAAAATAGTTGAGATCGTCTTCGGTCATAAACTGGCGAGCATATGGAGCTGGTTTCAGAGGAAAGGGTTGAGTAGGCCAAGCTTCCTCACCAGAAACTGTAGAAGCAGCTACAGGGCGTTCTTCTATGGGAAACAGGGGCTTTCCTGTTTCGCGATCGAATACAAATAGAAACCCTGTTTTGGTGGTAAGGGCCACTGCGTCAATTTTTTGGCCATTATTTTCTATGGTAACCAGGTTAGCAGGTGCTGGAAGGTCATAGTCCCACAGATCGTGATGTGTGGTTTGAAAATGCCACTTGAGCTGGCCATTTTCAGCATTCAGCGCCACCAAACAATTCCCATAGAGGTTTTTGCCTTTTCTGTCTGCACCATAATAAT
>CAZAWQ010000390.1:0-4380 GCA_964488585.1 uncultured Roseivirgaceae bacterium | reverse complement strand
GTACACCAGGTTGCCGTTGGAGCGCTTTTCGTACTCCTCTAGTATGTCCCGGAAATCCTTTCTGGTTCCCAATAACTGTGGTGGAAGGTCTTCGGAGAAATAAGCAGTAACGGTAATCACATCGTTCAGGTCCTCGAGCGTGTTCTTGGTAGCAGAGCTTAATGTGTAACGCTTATCTGCAGTAAAGTCTAGTCTGAAAAATAATTTACTGGAGATCAGGTTGACAACAATGAGTATTCCAAAGAAAATCGCCAGCTTTAATATGATCGCTTGTTTGGTCATGTGTGAGTTAGTTTTGCCAGTTTCTACGTGAAATCATGGCGGTAGAAAGCACCAGTCCTCCTAGTATGATTGAAATGAAATACAGCAGATCTCTTGAATCGACCACGCCCCTGGAAAGCGAATCGAAATGGGAGCGTGCGCTTAAAAATTCAAACACGGATCCCAGCGTACCTTTCAATCCGGAAGAGATAACATCAAAAATCAGATGAAAGAAAATCCCTATAAATAATGCCAACAGAAAAGCCACAATTTGATTGCTGGTAATACTGCTGGAAAAGATACCAATACTTACATAGGCCGCACTGATTAATACCAGACCGAAATAGCCGCCAATGATACCGCCGTGATCGACATTGCCCAGCTTGCTCACGGTGATATAGTAAGGTAATGTGCAAAGCAACGCTACCACTACCAGTAGCAGGCAGGAAAGAAATTTCCCTACTACAATGTCCCAATCGGTGACGGCCTTGGTTGAAAGTAATTCGATGGTGCCGGTTTTATTCTCTTCGGCAATTGATCGCATGGTAATGGCCGGTATAAAGAAAAAGAGCGTCCAGAAGGAAATACCGAAAAACACGTCCAGTCGGGCCTGACCTATTACAAAAATATTGTTAATACTCAGCCAGGTAAAAAATCCACTTATACTCAAAAAGATCACAATCATTACATAGGCTGTGAGTGAATCAAAGAAAGTAGCCAGCTCTCTTTTAGTAATTATCCAAATCCGGTCCATAATTTGATATGTAGTTTAATTAGTTAACTCCCTGAATACATCCTCCAACTTGGTTTCCAGAGCTTTCAATTCCAACAAGTACCATTTATTTTCCACACAAAGGTCAAAAACGGCCTTTTTGGAGGAAGTGTCAGGTTTGCTTTGAACCTGGTAATAATGCTCCCTGCCATTGATCGATTCCACTGACATTACTGTAGGAAGTCCTTCCAAGGCACTTTGAGGAGTTGTATCTCCTTCACCGTTTACTTCAAGTTGTATAGTAAGCAATTCATTGCCTTGGGCCTGTTTCCTTAAATCCAGAGAACTTCCATTCGCCACAATCTTACCTTTATTAATGATCAGGATACGGTCACAGGTGGCCTCTACCTCTGAAAGAATATGCGAGCTGAGGATCACCGTCTTTTCTTTCCCCAATTCCTTGATCAGATTACGGATCTCCACGATTTGATTGGGATCCAAACCGGAAGTTGGTTCGTCCAGGATTAAAATATCCGGATCATGGATCATAGCCTGAGCCAGCCCCACCCGTTGTTTGTATCCTTTAGAAAGCTCCTGGATTTTTTTATGCTTTTCATCTTCAAGGCCACATTTTCGCACCATATCTTTGATCCGATTTTCTATCTCCGACTTTTCCACCCCCTGTATTTCAGCACAGAATTTCAAATAATCGATTATTGCCATTTCGGAGTATAGTGGGTTGTTTTCCGGGAGATATCCGATCATCTTTTTGACATTGTCCGGATCTTTTCGAACCGATACCCCGTCTAAAAGCACATCTCCCTGCGAAGCGGCCTGAAAGCAGGTTATTATTCTCATGGTAGTACTTTTACCAGCACCATTGGGCCCAAGAAAACCTACTACCTCCCCGGTATTAACTTCGAAGGATATATTATCCACTGCCTTTTGAATACCGTAGGTCTTGGTCAAATTGCGTACGGAGATTGTCATAATTATATTTATCTCATTTGGCTTGCAATTTTAATCGGAGCATTAATAATAGTCAAGTCTTTGGGGGTAGTTTTCGTTAAAAAATGTTAAATAGTCCTCCATGAAAGTCAGTTTGTTCCTTTTTATCTCAGTTATTTTCTTTTTTGGTTGTAACCCTGAAGCCAATAAGCTCCCTAAATCACCGAATAGACCCAATATTTTATTTTTATTCGCCGATGACTTTACCTATGAAGCAATCCACGCATTGGGTAACCAGGTGATTAGCACCCCTAATCTGGACAGGTTGGCTGCTGCAGGCACCTCATTTACACATGCTTATAATATGGGTGGCTGGCATGGAGCTATCTGCGTGGCTTCCCGTTCCATGATCATCTCAGGGACATCGATATGGAAGGCCCTGGAGGTTGAAACGGAATGGCGTGAAAGTGATGGAAATGCCGTTGAGAATACCTGGGGTAAATTAATGGAGCGCCAGGGATATGATACCTATATGACCGGTAAGTGGCATATCCAGGCTGCGGTCGACAAAGTGTTTCAAACCACCAAGGACGTTCGACCTGGGGGAATGCCCAAAGATTATTGGACAGGGAACCCCGGCTTAGGCCCGATCATTCGCAAGACCTACCTGGAGGGCGGGGATCTGGGTGATGTGCTTCCTTTGGGCTATAACCGACCCTTGAATGAACAAGACCATTCCTGGTCGGCCTCAGATCCCGCTCACGGTGGTTACTGGGAGGGTGGTACACACTGGAGTGAAATAGTGAAAAATGATGCTTTGGATTTCCTTGCTCAAGCCACAGATAAAGAAAACCCCTTCTTTATGTATCTGGCCTTTAATGCTCCCCATGACCCGCGCCAGGCCCCTCAAGAGTTTTTGGACTTGTATCCTTTGGAGGACATTCCCTTGCCTGAAAACTGGCTGCCTGAATATCCATACAAAGACAGTATCGGGAATACCCCATTACTGCGGGACGAAGCGCTGGCCCCCTATCCAAGAACAGCCCATGCTATTAAAACCCATATCAAGGAGTATTATGCTATTATTAGCCATCTGGACCAACAGATAGGAGAGATTCTTGATGCACTCCAGGCCAGTGGACAAATGGACAATACTTATATCTTTTTTACCGGCGATCATGGTTTAGCGGTGGGCAGCCATGGTTTATTGGGAAAACAATCATTGTTTGATCATAGTATCAGGGTGCCATTGATGGTGGTTGGACCAGATATTCCAGAGGATTCCAAAGTACAGGCTGACGTTTACCTCCAGGATATTATGGCCACCAGTTTACAACTGGCCGGGATTGAAAAACCCTCACATGTTTTCTTTAATAGTTTTCTCGATTTAGCTCAGGGTAAACAACAAAACAGTCACTACCCAGCTATCTATGGGGCATATATGGATTACCAGCGTATGATCCGAAAAGATGGGTATAAGCTATTGGTATACCCCAGGGTAAACAAAGTGCTGCTATTTGATTTGGAAAATGACCCCAATGAGATAAGTGACCTGTCGGATGATCCGGACTATTCTGTCTTAGTCAAGAGTTTATTTGCTGATCTTATGGAACTTCAAGAGGAAATGGAAGATCCCCTAAAATTGACTATTGACTATTGACCATTGATTAACCAATTAAGAAGTCAGTTAGGATATTTGGGGAACAATTCCAGTTATTAATCTATTATTCAATTGCTCAAATGTTCAATTATTCCCCTAGTCTCGCGGAGCGTGTCCCAGTCCATCCGGCGCACCTTTATAATGTCTAAAGCGCTCGTAGGACTTGCCGTCTTCAACAATTATTCTGCTTTTTAACCGATCTCTAAATTTCTGTTCTTCACCATCCGGATATTTACTCAGGTCCGGTCCCAGGTAATCCGTCCAACCTGAACTAAATTGGCTTACATATTTCAATCCCGCTTCTACTCTTTGATCCGCATAATCAGTAATGTTCACCCGCGTGTTTTTATCAGGTATATTCCCGCCATAGAACAGGTACTCTTCAACTGCATGGGCTTCCAAGCCTCCATGAATGATCTGTCCTTCATAAAGCAGACGCCACTCAGCGGCCCGGGCAGCATCTGCTGCCAGATAGGCAGCTGCACGGTGATCACTTTTTTGCCAAACCTGGTAGTTATAACCCGGGTCAAAAGCCATCAGCACGTTGGGTTTCAGTTTTCGGATATAGTAAACCAGCTTACCCACTACTTCTTCCCGGTCGGCAAACTCCACCCGGCCATCATCATAACCCAGATTAATGTAGTGTTCTTTAGACAAACCAATGGCCTTCATGGCATCCAACTGCTCCTGACGTCGAATAATGGACAGGTCATTGCGGCTGATCTTGGGATCTTTGGTGCCTACATTCCCGGTAGTAAGTGTCAGGATATAGACATCATTGCCGTGGTCTTTCAACATA
>CAZAWQ010000389.1:0-8203 GCA_964488585.1 uncultured Roseivirgaceae bacterium | reverse complement strand
TACGCTTAACTTGGTCATTCCATGATTTGAGGGATGGCAAATTTACGTAATAAAAAGTTAAATAAAATGAGCTTAAAGAAACAGATAGATGAGGATTTAATGGTAGCCATTAAGGCTCAGAATAAAGATGAGATTAGGGCATTGAGGGGGATCAAATCTATGATCTTATTATCAGAAACTGAAAAAGGAGTCACTGGTGAGCTGTCGAAAGAGGCCGAATTAAAATTGCTTACAAAAGCTGCCAAGCAACGACGGGACTCAGCCAAGTTATACTCAGACCAAGATCGTGAGGACCTGGCAGTTATTGAAACAGCCGAGTTGGAAATTATCAGTAAATATCTCCCTGAGCAATTATCAGAAGTGGAACTGACAGATATATTGAATCAAATAATTGCCGAAGTTGCCGCGGTTGGACCCCAAGATATGGGAAAGGTAATGGGAGCAGCAAACAGAACCTTAAAAGGGAAGGCTGATGGAAGCGCTATTGCCAAAGTAGTTAAAACCCTATTAAACAAATAATTGCCAATTGTGAATGCTACGGATATTATCTTGTTGCTAATTTTGGGTTTCGCTGGCTACCGGGGCTATCAACGGGGCTTTATGGTAAGCCTATTATCAATAGTAGCATTTTTAGTAGCTACGGTATTGGCCTTTTACTTCCTTGACTGGGGCGTGCATATGTTGGATGACCTGGTGGAAGGATTCAGCGGTGTCCTTCCTTACATTGCTTTCGTTTTGATCTTTATAGGTGTTGCCATAGCTATAAATGTAATTGGCAAGGCGTTTAAAACAGCCATTGACCTAACATTGTTGGGAAGTTTTGACAGCATTGCCGGTGGAATGCTTGGAGTACTTAAATGGGCGTTTGGTCTTAGTCTTTTGATCTGGCTTTCTAATCAGGTGGGAATTGAAGTACCTCCTGGCTTGCAAGAAGGCTCTTTGCTTTACTCCAAAATCGAACCGGTAGCTCCCCTGGTAATTGATGGTATTTCAGAGTACCTGCCATTCCTGAAAAGCCTTTTCCAGTCCATAGCGGAACGTATGCGACCAGTTATTCCATGATATAAGATTATCAGTATATTGAAAAGAGGTATTAATCTAGTATTTTGCGGCAAGCTCAACCAATAAAATGAATCTGGAAGTACATAGAGAAGGGAAATTTAGCTTTATTGACGAAGGTAAAGGTGAAGTATTACTCTTGTTACACGGATTGTTTGGGGAATTGAGCAATTGGGAAAGTGTGGTTCATCGATTCAAGGGTCGCTACCGGGTTCTAATACCCCTATTGCCAATTAATGAGATGCCTCTGAAACAAGCGGGTCTTGAAGGGTTGGTGAAATTCGTAGAAGAGTTTGTTACATTGAAGAAATTACGGGATATTACCGTAATGGGGAATTCATTGGGCGGTCATTTGGCAATAATATATTCCTTGCACCGGCCAGAATACATTAAAAGGTTAATACTAACCGGGAGTTCTGGGCTTTTTGAAAACTCAATGGGGGGATCCTTTCCTAAGCGTGGAGACTATAAATATATAAAAGAACGGGTGGAATATACTTTCTATGATCCGAAAACCGCCACCAAGGAATACGTTGATGAGGTATTTGAAACTACCAAAAGTATTCCCAAGGCAATGAGAATTGTGGCGATTGCCAAGTCTGCTCAAAGAAACAATATGGCTAATGATATCCCCAATATTAAAACTCCAACATTGTTGATATGGGGACTTAATGATACCATCACACCTCCAATGGTTGCACATGAATTCAATCGACTGATGCCTAACTCAAAATTACGTTTCATCGACAAGTGCTGCCATGCACCAATGATGGAGCACCCCGAAAAGTTCAATGATTTAGTAGAGGAATATATGCTTGAAGATTATGGTAGCTAGAGAGTTAATTAACCATATGATCCCTCCCTTGAAGAAAAGCGATTCAGCAAAGAAGGCAACCGCATGGATGGAGGAATTGCGCGTTAATCAACTACCTGTAATTGAACACGGAGTCTACTGTGGTCTTATTTCTGAAGAACTCATCCTGGGAGAAAATGATAACTCTAAAGTTGTGGCGGAGTATGACCTCCAAGGAAAATCCTGCGTAGTTAACGAAAATCAGCACTTCTACGATGTGTTGAAAATAGTATCAGACCATAGTGTGCAACTAGTGGCAGTTCTTGATGATGATAAGAAGTTTCTTGGCGTAATATCCATAAAGGATACAGTTACTGCCTTTGCCCAATCTGCAGCTGTACAAAGTCCTGGAGGTATAATAATTCTAAGTCTTAAACAAATAGATTATTCTCTGGCCGAGATTAGCCGTTTGGTAGAGTCCAACGATGCCAAAATACTTAGTAGTATTGTCAATAATGACATTTTTGATGCCAATATGCTCAAATTAACACTTAAGGTCAACAAGACAGACCTGAGTGCCATTATTGCAACCTTTGAAAGGTTTGAATATAATATCATAGCAAAGTTTGAGGAGAGCAAAATGGAATCAAGTGACAAGGAACGGCTGGATATTCTGTTTAAATACTTAGACATGTAGCACTTGAGTGCTCGGTTATTATGAAAATTGCCATCCATGGTAGAAAAATAGACGGAAAAAGCAGGCTGTACATTCAACAATTACTAGAATGTGTTCGTGAAAAAGGTTCGGAGATCGTGGTTTCCAGCGCATTTTTAAAAAATTTGAAAGAGACAGGCCTTAGTCTGGAGGGGAATGATAGTTTCGATGGTAAGTCCGGGTTGGAGGATGTAGATTTTGTATTTAGTGTAGGAGGGGATGGCACTTTGCTTGAGACGGTTTCTTATGTTGGGGAACTAGAATTACCTATTGTGGCCATAAACACTGGGCGGTTAGGTTTCTTAGCTACCATTTCCAAAGAGATGATCCCCCAGGCCGTACAGGCATTATATCAAAACGAGTTTTCCTTTGAGTATAGAACTTTGCTCAAAGTACACTCAGATAAGGACATATTTAATGGGAAGAATTTCGGACTAAATGATTTCACCATTCTGAAAAAAGATACTTCGTCTATGATTACAGTGCATGCGTATATTGACGGCGAGTATTTGAATAGTTATTGGGCTGATGGCCTGATTGTTGCCACTCCAACAGGGTCTACAGGTTATTCTTTAAGTTGTGGTGGACCGGTGGTGTTGCCACAGTCAAATAATTTTATAGTGACACCAGTAAGTCCACATAATCTCACAGTCCGTCCTATGGTGGTCTCTGACAATAGCGTAATTTCATTTGAAATAGAAGGCAGGAGCAAAAATTTCCTGGTCTCATTGGATACCCGGTCCTACACTGTTGATGCATCAGTTCAAATGGCTGTCAGTAAAGAGGACTTTCAGGCAAAGTTAGTAAAATTAGATGGGTACAATTTTTTAGACACCCTCAGAATGAAGTTAAACTGGGGATACGATGCCAGGAACTAGAGATGTTGCTTTTATTTTTATAATTAAAATCTTATATCTAACTTTGTTTTGTACTATTTTTTAAAGCCAGGAGATAAGTAAGGTTATGAGTAGATCAGTAGCTGGTATTTTTTTGCTGCTATTTATATTTCTTTCACAGCATACGGTGGCTCAGCGATTCGGTCCCGGATCTAATAACCCCAGAAGTTCGATTTTTACTATTAATAAGAAGTATACCAGCTTAGGCATTAGCGTAAATGCACTTAACTACTTTGGTGATCTTGCTCCCACGGATGATTTATTGAGTACTAACCTTAGTCTTACCAGGGTTGGAGTTGGGTTGTTTGTGTCCAGACGTTTAGGACCTAAATTCACTACCCGAATAAGCATTAATTGGGGAAGAGTAAAAGGTGATGATTTTGAGTCAGCCGACCCCGATGGTGAATTAGCCCGATATCGTTATGTACGCAATCTCCAGTTTAGAAATGACATCAAAGAATTTTCGGTGGTCGGGATATTTGATCTGGTAGAGAATCTGGGTACCTACAGGTCGCGCAAAGGGATGGTCCCCTATATATTTGCGGGAGTAGCTGCATTTCATCACAATCCTAAAGCGCTGGTCCCGGATATGGACGTTAACAATGGCAATGCCTCATTTCCCAATGCGGGTGAATGGATAGACCTGTCACCATTTAGAACAGAGGGTGTGTCATATAAAAAAGTTCAGTTTGCCATACCATTTGGCATGGGTCTACGTTTTAAGGTGGAAGAAAGGTGGAATCTGGCATTTGAGGTGGGTTTCCGACAACTATTTTTTGATTACATAGATGACGTATCTAACGATTTTGTTGACCTTGGTTCATTATCGAGTGATTTGGCCAGGGCATTATCGGATAGATCAAGAGAAGTGACGGCGGTAGATTCAGGTATAACCAGAGAAACTGGATTGATTCCAAACCGTATGGAAAGTTATATTTCGCCTTTTGACGGCAACACTTACACAACCATCGCAGGTTATGGCAGGGATGCCAAGGATAATATTAGAGGAAACAATTCCAACAATGACATCTACGTCATGACAGGGTTCCATATTAGTTATATTCTACCAAATAGCAGGTTTAAACGGGCAAAATTCAGGTAAGATTAGAGAGGTATGAGAATTACTGGAATGATTAAGCAAATTGTTCTGCTGATGATTTTGGGGGTGTTTAGCCAATCCATCAAATCACAAGGGCTTGAGATAGGAGGTGGTTTGGGTACCTCATTCGCCACCGGAGACATTACCAGAGGATTTGAGCTCAATGAGTTAGGGTTTGCAGGTCAGTTGTTCATCAGGTATAATTTAAGCAATGTCGTTAGTGTACGGGGAACTGGTCTGATAGCTCAAGTGAAGGGTGATGATAATACCAACCCCATTGATCCGTTTGCGGAATTACGGGGATTTGACTTTCACAGAACAAATTTTGAAGCCTCTGCAGTAATTGAATATAATTTTCTGGATTACAAGGAACGTAATTCTTTAATTAATTGGTCTCCTTATTTCTTTGGAGGATTTGGCTTTAGTGCCGTTAGCAACAGAAGAGCGGAAGATAACTATAGTCGAATCCAACCAGTAATCCCATTTGGCGTGGGGCTCAAGTATCGATTAAACAAACAGTGGAACTTAGAATTCGAGTTTGGCGCCAGAAAGACTTTTTACGATGGACTAGATCGAATATCAGGCACTAGCAATCCAGATAAACAAAATCCGAATTATGGAAATGAGTTAGATAATGACTGGTATTATTTTACCGGAATATCCATTAGCTACACCTTTTATTCGGTCCCCTGCCCCTTTGATTACAATTAGTCCTTCTTGTTAAATATTGTTAAAGAATAGCATACCTTTTCTTTAAAAGTAAGCATTTTCGTACCTTGCGCATTAATTTCAGCACCCATTATTAATCATGAGGGAAAAACTGGATACTAACAATTTGCCTCGTCACATAGCGGTGATAATGGACGGTAACGGACGTTGGGCCAAAAAACAGGGTGCCAAAAGGATTTTTGGGCACCAAAGTGCGATTAAGTCGGTTAAAGACATTACAGAGGGTTGTGTGGAACTGGGTATTGAGTATTTGACGTTGTATACATTTTCTACTGAAAACTGGAATCGACCCAAAATAGAGATAGATGGCTTGATGACCATATTGGTGTCATCACTGCGAAAAGAACTTGATACACTACAAAAAAATGAGGTAAGTCTTTTCGCCATTGGGGACCTTCAAAATTTACCCAGATATTGTCAGAAGCAACTCCGGGAGGCGATGGAAAATACCAAAGGAAACACCAAAATGCGATTGACACTGGCACTCAGTTATAGCGGGAGATGGGAACTGTTGAAGGCTGTCAGGGAAATTGCATTGGACGTGCAAATGGGGAAAATAAATGTTTCTGATATCGATGAGAGTCTTATGGCTTCAAATCTGGAAACCAGGGGAATGCCAGATCCTGAGCTTTTGATCCGTACAAGTGGTGAGATGCGTATAAGTAATTTTTTACTGTGGCAAATCGCCTACACGGAATTATTCATAACAGACGTTCTATGGCCTGACTTTCGCAAAGAACATCTGTATCAGGCGCTTATGGCTTATCAATCCCGTGAGCGTAGATTTGGCAGGATCAGTGAACAAGTAAATACTTGAAGATTAAGCTGATGAAGTGGAAATTTGTGGTTTTATGGTGTTTGATGGTTAACGTTACCGCCAATGCACAAATCGGATTAAGACTGGGAGGAGACCCAAAACCAACAGTTAGCTATTCTAACCCACAGGAATATGAGCTTGCTGAGATTGAAGTATCCGGGACGGAGTTTTTGGATAATAATGCGCTGATCTCACTTTCAGGATTAAAGATAGGAGACCGGATTAAAGTACCAGGAGATGATATTACCAATGCCCTGAAAAAATTGTATGGTCAGGGTATTATAGAGGACATAAAAATATATCTCATCAAGGTTGAGGATGGAAAGGCTTACCTCAATATAGAAGTGAAGGAAAGGCCGCGCATGAGGTCCGTGCACTTTACCGGTATAAATAAAACCCAGCAAGGCGAACTATCAGATTTGATCGATCCAATCCGTGGTAAAGTCGTTACCAAAGCCCTTGTTAAAAATGTTGAAATGGGTATTCGTACCCATTTTGTAGAAAAAGGCTATTTGAATACTGAAGTGTCCATTGAGCAACGACAGGACACCTTACTTAAGAACAGTGTAAGCCTATTAATTGAGGTGGACAGAAAAAGCAAGGTTAAGATTAACAAGATCTATATTACCGGCAATGAAAATATTTTGGACTCCAAATTGAAAAAGAAAATGAAGTCCACCAACGAACATATTCGTTTTAACATATTGGAGGATTGGGCAAGGCGGTTATTTGCAGTTAGTACAAAAACCCTAAAACAAATGGCAGACTCCTCACATGAGGTTAGCAGGCAACAGATCAAGAAATACATTAATGATCATGTGAAGTTGAATTTTTTCAATAGCTCAAAGTTTGTACAATCTGAATACGAAGTTGACAAAGAAAACCTGGTGCAACATTATAACTCCAAAGGCTACCGTGATGCTAATGTACTAGGAGATTCAGTTTATCGATTCGATGATGATAATGTTGATATTGCATTGGAAATTGAAGAAGGCAAGAGATATTATTTTAGGAAAATTGACTGGATAGGAAACTATATATATGATGATCAAACACTAACAGCAGTGTTGGGCATAAATAAGGGAGACCCCTATGATATGGAGAAGGTCAATGAAAGGTTGAATTTCAATCCAAATGGCCCGGATATCAGTTCACTTTATATGGACGATGGGTATTTGTTCTTCAGTGTGAATCCTGTGGAAGTCCGCATAGAAGGGGATTCCATTGATGTGGAAATGCGGATTTTTGAAGGGAAGCAGGCCACGATTAGTAAGGTAATTATAAAAGGGAACGACAGAACCAGCGATCATGTGATCAGACGTGAGATAAGGACGCTACCCGGACAAAAATTTAATCGGTCACTTTTAATTCGAACACAAAGAGAGCTTTCTCAGATGGGATATTTCGATCCCGAACAAATTGGATTGAATCCAATTCCAAATCCTGCTGAGGGGACGGTTGACATTGAATATACACTGGTAGAAAAACCAAGTGATCAAATAGAGCTATCAGGAGGCTGGGGTGGCAATTTCGGGTTTGTTGGAACTGTGGGACTTATTTTCAATAATTTTTCTCTTCGAAATATTCCACACATGGAGAATTGGAGACCACTGCCTGTAGGAGATGGCCAAAGATTGGCCCTTAGGATCCAGGCCAATGGCAAGCAATTTCAAAATTATAGCCTCACATTTTCTGAGCCATGGCTCGGTGGTAAAAAACCCAACAGTCTATCAGTAAGTTTAAGTCGGGCTGTTCAAAGAAACGTAAATATATTTACCAATGAGACATTCGGTGAGCTTAAGCTAACCAGTGCCACCGTTGGATTGGGCAGGCGGGTGAGATGGCCGGATGATTTTTTCACCTTAACCAATTCATTGCGTTTTCAAAAATATGAACTTACGGACTTTTCTATAAGTAAGCTTGGCTTTAGTACGGGTGATGCCAACAGCATTGTTTTCAATACCACACTTGCCAGAAACAGCATTGACAATCCTATGTTCCCTCGAGAGGGTTCTTCCTTATCCTTAAGTATTGATCTAACCCCGCCATATTCGAATTGGAGAGATATTGACTACGAAACTGCACCTAATGAAGA